>JBAYUG010000030.1:0-35430 GCA_041675325.1 Kapaibacterium sp. (SeqCode) | reverse complement strand
AAATATCTGTTGATTTCTTTGCACCGGAAGGGGAAGTAAAAGCAAACCGCATATTATATTTTTTAGCTGATGGGGACTTATCGAAACTCGATAGCATAAAAAAGAAACCGGTCTCACTTGTTTATGAGTATTACTACTTAAAAAGAATTGAGAACCTAAATAAAAAATTGATAGATCTTGAACAAATTAAAAAAGCGGAAAACTAACCATGGCTGACAAAGAAATAAAAATAAAACTCTCTATTGACGGAAAGGAAGTTACCGCTTCAATTACCAACGCCGATGAACTTCTTAAGAAATTAAAGACCACCGCCACCGATACCAAGAAAGCTTTTGCGGAATGGGGAATGATCGTTACCGGAATTAACCAGGGCATCCAGATCGTTAGCCAAACATTCAGCGCGCTTAAAGAATCGATGATGATGGGCGCAGAGCTGGAAGTTTTACGTGCAAACTTTAAAGGTACTGCAGAAGATATGGAATTGTTCCGCAAAGCAACCGCGGGAACGGTTAAAGAAGGAACTCTCATTCAACTATCAAATCAAGCGACCGGGCTTGGTATTAGCATGAAACAGCAAGCATTATTATTTAATGTTGCTGAAGATGCTGCAGACTCTTTGGGCGGTACGGTAGAAGAAAATTTTCGTGCAATGGTTTTTTCAACTGAAGGTTTAACCAAAGCATTAAAAGCATTGGGAATTCAAAAAGGTGTTTATGAAACGGTATTGGACAAACTCGCTGCGGCTGAAGGAGATAAGCTTGAAAATTTTGATGATGAAGCTCAAAAACTTCTGAGGATAAATGCGCTGTTGGAAGTTACCGGCGTTAAAATGTCTGATGTTACCGGCAAAACAAAAGATAATGCTGATAAGTTGGAGTCTCTCGGAGTAAGAGCGGAAGAAGCGGAAGCGAGATTGGGGAAGATGTTGAATAATGCACTAATACCTGTGTATGATGTTTTAGAGGAAACGGGATTTGTTGGTGATACAGTAATAACCACATTTGGCGAAATAGGACAAGCCGCAACCATAGCATCCCCTTTAGTAAGTCTATTTGCCGCCTCATTAACAGCTGTGCAAGCATCGGCGATAAGAGCTTATGCTGCATTACTACCTTTAGTTAGTTTGGCCGTTGGACTGGGCGTTGGTACCGGAATGGCGCTTGATTATTTTGGAAGACCGGGAAGTAAAGGCGGTGTTGCAAATGGTGAAGGTGTTGGAGTTGGAGATAAAGGGAAAGCGAACGATCCCTCAGTAAATGCTTTGTTCAATTCCGGACAAATGACTTATATCAAAGATGGAAAGTTTGTTACTGTTGATGTAACTCCCGATCTGCCACCATTAGGGAAAAAAGGGAAAGCGGAAAAACCGAAGAAAGGTAAAAAATTAACTCCATACGAAAAACTTCGTCTCGAAATGGACATTGCAAGAGAAAATTTAGAATGGGCACTTGCACAATCAAGAGCAAATAAAGAAACGTTCGACGACATACTTAAAAATGCTCCTCCGAAATATACCGGAACTTTAGGAGGGGTTGAAGTTCCGGACAAGCCGGGTGCAATTGGAATGGATTCTTCAAATAAAACTTTTACCGATATGACCGGGCAAACAAGAGCATTAAGCTTTTGGGTTTATTCTGCAAACATTGGATTCCAAACATTAGGGAGGACTATGAGCAATGCTTTTTCAAAAGCAATGTCTCAGATAAAAGGTGTCAATTCTTTATTGGAAATATTTCTTGTTGATGTTGGTGAAGCAATAGGACAACTTTTAATAATGCAAACCATTAAAGGATTGTTTACTTTAGCTTTTCCGGCTCAAGGTGTAGCAAGTAGTTTTATGACTGGATTTACTGCTCTTGCTGATGGTGGTATTGCAACCAGACCAACGTTTGCCATGATCGGCGAAGCGGGACCGGAAGCGGTTATTCCGTTAAGAAATTTACCGAGCTTTGCACCGCAAACCGTTAAGGTTCAATTTGCGCCGGTTGAGATGAAGCAAAGAGGCATGGATATGCGCGGATCAATTAACGCAACTGAACGTTATTTAACCCGGAACAGATAATGAATTACCGCATTTATCAATTTACCGTAAAGGTTGCATCGGGCACGTATGTTATTCAATTAAAGATTGAAGATGCCACACTTGATAATGCCACAGTTACCGATCCTTCAACCGCCGGTTTATTTGTTACAGATCCCGGAATGGTGGAAGAAGATTTCAATATTGATGAAAACTTTTTTATGATCGGAGAATATGAGATACACATTTATGATAAAGACATTGTTTTATATCCATTGATAAGCAGCAACCTTGCAAACGCGGAAAGAATTACCTTAACCGTTACCCGTAATACGGCAGATTTTTATAAAGGTTTTCTTGTTCCGGAATATTTTGGAGAGCAAAACCAGTACACAAAGAAAGATATTACGCTTCGCTTTGCGCCGATAATGGAAATGCTGAATAAAACTTATACAAAGAACCATGTGACCAACGAAAATTATGCCGGTCAAGAATTATTGTGGAGTGATACTGCTTCAATTACCGGAGATACTATTGCGGATCACATTGAAAGAAGGATTAGAAACGGAGTTATTACACTTGAACAATTTTTCTCCCGTGTGATTAAAAAAATAGTGAACTCGAATTTTAATTATCTAACTGATCTGGATATTTTTTCTGAAGATGATTACATGACTCTGTTCGATGCTAATCCTTGGTCTGCAAACGAAGAGGTATTAAATTTTTTGTATTACGCAAAATCAACTTTAGATGTTGACAATATTTTTAACCCGGTCGGGACTTACAATATTACACTCGTTGATTCGATGAGAGGAATAAAGCTTGATGTAAACAACGCCCTTTACAAAAATAGTAGTGGAGTTTATCGATATGATAGTTATGCTGATTTTATCAAAGCATTGGGAACATTTTTAGGCGGGGCATTCGGCATGCTCGATTCGGACAAAGTGGTATTTATACCTTATGATTATGCCGATTTAGCAAATCTTGACAAAGAAGTGATCGATCCTATTAATCTTAGAAAAGGCGGAAAAAATGTTACGGTTGAAACTTCACCCTACAAAGGTGTTAAACTTGTTGACTCCGACGGGACGCAATTATATTTAAGCACCGGCGCAGAGGTTTACCTTGATAAAGATTTGAAAGTTATTACTGTTGATAAGATGTTTTACATTCTAAATTTCTATAAAAAAGTAAATCGGTTTGATGTTGATGCACTTGAAGTTGCCGATGACTTTTGGAAATATTTAAGATATGATGGGAATGGAAGTGTTGAAGGTTATAAAGGTGATGGTGTTAAACCTCTCTATAGTTTGTATGGTATCTATTCAAATGTTTCTCCTTGGGATGGATATACAGCGGCAACAGCATCGTATGATTTTGTAACTCAATTAGGCGCTGCCCCAACGGATGATACAACTTATTGGGATCAATTAGGATTGTATTATCATAATTTTTATTGCAGTAAGAAATATTCTATACGGCACGTGATAGAAGCTGAGGGGATAGATTATGCTTTGAACAAATTAAAAGAACTTGAAAGCAAGTATTATAAACCGATTAATATCAAGAAATATCTTGGTGGAAATTATAGCGAAATTACCGGTATTGAAGTTGAATAACTATTTCAAAAAATATCTTAAGTAAAAGAAAAGACTAATAATAAGGCTAAAAAGCTGGTATAATCCTCCTTACAAGCAGAGGGTCGGAGGTTCGACTCCTTCAGCCCCCACAGTATTAAAGCCTTATAAGCAAATAACTTATAAGGCTTTATCATTTTAAAGATTTTGGGGTATAGTGTCTAATTGTGTCTATCTCAATCCAGAATCTATCTCAAATCTATCTTAGATAATTTAAGTTTTTGGTTGATGCTTTCCCGCGCTTTGTCTATGTTTTTTCTTAGGTAATATTGTTCGGTTGTACTGTAGCGTTTATGCCGCATAAATTGTTGAAGGAAATAAGAGTCAACTCCGATTTCGGCTAATTCGGTTCCGCGGGTTTTGCGGAGTTGATGGATGGCATAATCTAATCCAAGTGAATCCATCAAACGCCGCCAGAGTGATTTTAACGCTTCGTACGACACGTTAAATGTTTTTCCGGCTTCCGGTTTATCCATTGTTAAAAGATGCGCTTCAAGGTCTTCTATCATCGGAATGGAATCTGTTCTACTTCCTTTCGAGTTTCTGATGTGCAAAATTTTCATTCTGAAATCATAATCTTCTACACACGATTCGGTTATTTCCCCTTTGCGGAAAGCTCCAAGATATTTAAGACGGATAAGATCGTAATTGCGTTGATTAGTTTCTTTCAACTTATTAAAAATAAGCTGTAGATGATGCGGCGGGATTATCTCTACTTCTTTTTGCTGATATTTTACCCGCTCAATTATGTTATTGTTTACAAATTTTAGTTTAACAAGCCAGTTGAAAAACGTGCTTAACTGTTTTGTGTAACTTGCTTTTGAATTAATTGATAATTTTTTTTCTTTTAATGTGATGATTTCCTTGAGATCGTTTTTACCTTTTAGTTTATGGATATGATCGTTAAAATAGTTTGTGATCATTAATCCGTCTATGTAGCTCAACCGGTACAAGTGTTTGTCGCCGATAGCTTGTATTAAATGGGCGAAAGGTATTTTGAAAGATTCGGCTGTTTTAGCTTTGTAGTTTTTGTTGGTAAGGAACATTTTGAAAGCTTCGCTTAATTTCATTCTGCTTTGATTAAGCGGGATCAAATTAGAATCTTGAATATGAAGCCGTTCTTTTGCGCTCCGGTCTTTAGCTTTTTTTCTTGCTTCAGCTTCAATCCTTGTACCGGTAGAAACAGTTTTAAGATGTCTGGAAACTTTGTCGTAATACCCGATGCGCCAGGTTTTACTATTCTTTGGTTTGTATGCAAAAGCCATTATTTTTTTTGTTCAAATTTAAGTTTGCCGTTCTCTTTGGTAACAACTAATTTAATTTTCTTTTCGATCTTAACTGTACTGGAGCCGTCAGACTTTTCTGTTTTGATGAAAGTGATCTTGGCTTTAGGTTTCATTTCTTCCTCTATAATTTATTTTTGTTATCACTTTTGTTCATTTCTTTTCGTTCAGCTTCAAATTTTTTGCTGTAATAAAAAGCCAAAAAAGAAACAGTAAAATTATCACCGGAGAGTTGAAGATATATTTCTGTTGAAGGTAAATCCCAGTATGTTGAATAGTAAACATAGCCCATTAATAAAGCTGTATCATGGAAAGCCGGGTTATCTCGGTAGATGTCATTTTGCCAAATCACTTTATCAGTAACGGGCATCGTGTATTTATTAATTAATTGGTTTTTGATTTGGTTGTAATCATTGCGCCAAGCAACTCCGCTGGTATGAGTCTGATTAAATTTTAAAGAAGCTTCAATAAGTTTATCTTTAAAGAAAGAATATCTTATTCCAACTGGCATGTCTAAAATAGTATCGCGATAACCAAGCATTGATGTATCATTCCATTCCGGTTGTTTTGTTTCGCTTGCCAATACTTCCGATCGTGACATTCCCCAATTTACATTTCTAAAATCGGGTGGAAGTTTTTCTTTTTTTACAGCCGTTTCTTTTGCAACTTCTTTATCATTGGTGGGTTTATCTCCCTTGCATGATGTAAAAAAAATGCTGAGGGTGAATAGGCAAAGGGTTAGAATTAAAGTTTTCATATTCGCTCCAATTAAAAATTATATAATAATGAAAGGGATGTTGGAGTTGCTTTTATTTCTACTGTTTCTAATGCGATTACGATTGAAACAATACAGATTAACGAAGAAGTAAGAGCAATTATTGTTTTTGTGCCATTTTGTTTTTCTAAATCTTTAGTAGAAAGCTTTAACTTTTTAAAGTTATCAATAGTTTCGGTAAGGTTTGATGACTGTTGAAAATTATCAATTGCATATAAACCACTTAAAAGACTCAATAAAATAAAATTGATGTTCGGCTGTATGGTTTTTGGCTCATTCGTTTTTGGTTTATAGGCAAATGGTCCTATTACTGTTGGTTCGGTTAATGTTACGCCTTTGTAAATTAAGGATGAAGCAACTTTTGGATCGTAAGGAAGTTCTTCTATTTTTAGAATATCGTTTGGAGCTACTGAAGCTCTTGCCCCGTTGTAATTAAAGATTACAGCGAAATCATTTTTAGAAACAATCTTAACGTTAAGATAAATAGTCCCATCTTTCATGTGGATATTATCAGCAAAGGCGCTGAGGGTGAATAGGCATAGGGCAAAGATCAAAGTTTTCATGTACGCTCCGTTTAGTTTGTTATCCTTTTATCTTGTTATTCTTTTCAAGTTTATCATTAACCGAATTAAGCTGCAACACTTCCCCCCGCAATAGCGCTTCCGACTTCATCAATTCTGTGTTTTCTTTTTCTAACTTTTCGTTATTGACCATTAAGATATAATTGTGCGCTTGAAGTTCCTGCACAACTTTTTTCAGTTCTTCAATCTCCGAGTGTATCCCGGCAAGCTCCGCTTTATACTCCACGCTTTGTTCCCTCACTTTAGAAACACCATCCTTCCCTAACAAAAGATAATTTATGTCGCAGCCTAATTCGGCAAGTTTGGTTAATAAAATTCCACCGGGAATACTTGAGCCTAAAAGATATACTTGCAAAGCTTGAGGCTTCATATGCAAATCTCTTGCTAGGGCGGAGTTATTCCCTAAATATTTTTTATCGATAAATTCTTTGATTCTGGTTGAAATTGACATCTTTTTAAGTTATTAATAAATATTTATTAAATTTCTCTTGACATTCTTAATAAAATTTTATTATATTTGCACCGTAAACAAAGTAACTTTATAAACATAAGTAAAAACAATGAGCATTAATTATTCCGATTCCGAAGATCAGTTAAAAAATCTTCCGCCCAAAGATCAAATAAATATTGATTTAAAGGCTGGTCTTCAAGTTCTAAGAAACCGTCTCCAAGCGAACGCAAACGCTGCTCAACAAAAAGAAAATAACGAAACAGCAAAAGCTGAAGGGTTGGATTCAACTTCTCAAAAACAGCGCGACATTGATAAGGCTTGGGATGAAGAGACACAATTAGCGCGAACGTTTCTGAAAATTCTTGCCGCAAGCTTAAAGAGAGTTCTCGGATGTTCTGGCTCTCAAAATGCTGCCGATGGGCTTCCATCATGTCAATAGATTTTTCGCTATACAAATTTTGTGTAAAAATGACAACTGACTTTAACAGATCAGATGCTTTAACTAAAGACATAAACAATTCCTTTCAATTAATTAACGAAACTTTATAAACATAAGTAAAAACAAGGTACTACCATGGAAGAAAACAAATTACATAGTATCGTAAAACCGGAAACGGGTGATGTAATTATCAGAAAAACAGCCAGCGGCGGTTTTCGTGTTATTCATCTCACTTCGGCCGGCTTAACAACAAGAATATCACGCAGCCTTAAAGGCGCTCTTATTCTTGCTGAAACATGGCTAGATAACCGTGAATTAACCATGGTTGAAATTGAAAAACTTTACGCTACTTATGATCATCTTCTTCAAGAAGTCGGATCATGATTAAGTCTTCGCCTTTCCGTTTCACATCGGCAAACACTAAACGTTTCCCTTGCTGTGTCCAGCCAAAGATAACTTTAGTATCCGGTTTATCTTTCCAGAGTTTTAACTCATCGAACAATTCACCTAATGAAATTGAAAATTTTTCATCATTCATAAACAACTCCTTTCAATTAATTAACAAACTTTATAAACATAAGTAAAAACAGAGCAAAAAAATGACAATTGAGCAATTAAAAAAAGACGAACAAATTGTTAATCAAATTGTTTCTTTAGTCGCCGGCAGAACTTACAAAGAAGCTCACTCAATCATTTTCCAATCACTTTCCAAAATTGAATCTACCGCAACATTACCGGCAGTTTCAGAAATCAAAGCCTTTAAAGAAGGCTGGGATGCCGGGATAGCGGAGAAATAAATGCAATTCATAAAAACTTATTTAGAAAATCTGCTTTCATCTCTTGGAAAATTGTTTCTGCTTCCTTATCAATTTCATTTTTCTTTATGGAATTTGAAATGATTAACCTTTCTAACGCTTTAAAACGTGCATCAGCTTTTAACATTTTAATAACGAGCCAACCAATTATTTTGGTTTTACTTTCCGGCGTTAGTTCTACATCTTCAAACAAATCACGATCACTCATAAACGTTCCCTTTTTGGTAGTTACAAAAGTAACAAAATATTTTAATCAAAGTAAAGCAATAGGCAAACAAAATGGATAAGACAAATGACAGATGGGTTAGAGTTCTTCTCCCGGAAAAACTCCACCAGGATGTTAAGATCTTAACGATCACCGAGAAGAAACCAAACGGCGAAAAGAAACGGCTTGATGAAGTGATCATTGAACTTTTAGAAACTGGACTTAAAAGTAAAGCCGCATAAATGAAAAGTTGCGTTTTTACCGTCACTTTAACGCTAAGTAGGGAATAAGCAATGAAATTTGAAAAAGCTGTGGATGAATGCCGCCGAACGGTGGTTTTGAACGAAGAAAACTTTGAAAACGCCGTCAAGTTCGCGCAAACCGTTGGATGTTCTGTTGATGATTTCATAAACGAAACTCTTTCCTTTGTTGAGTTTGAAGTTAAGACAATTTCCTTTTCTCCCAACAAACCTAAAGCGGGTAAAATTGAAATGCTTTACAAAAGAGTGAAAAATATTCTATTACGTGAAAGGATTTCCCACAAATGACACCGCAAGAAGAAGTTAAGCGCATACTTTTTGAGAATGAGAAAACCAAAACTTGGCTTGCTAACCGGCTCGGAATCTCGAAAGAGGATCTGTCCTATCAACTGAACCGGAGTAAAAACTATTCCGCCGATCTCCACAACCGTATTATAAACATCCTGAAGAAAGAAGGATTCATCACGAATTCCACGGAGAAATGTGAGTTTTTGATTAAACAAACGCTGCAGATTGACAGCGTTGTAGGGACCAGCTTAACGATGCTGAACAGCGCGGTTGAAAAATTTACTAAAGATAACGTGCTCGATTTCCGGGAGATGAAACGCCTCTTTGAAATGGTTGAAAAAAT
The DNA here is from genome assembly GCA_041675325.1 of Kapaibacterium sp. (SeqCode). Lineage (GTDB taxonomy): Bacteria > Bacteroidota > Ignavibacteria > Tepidaquicellales > Tepidaquicellaceae > CAIKZJ01. The sequence continues at coordinate 26,330 of JBAYUG010000030.1, read as the reverse complement.
AAGAGACGGCGTTAATGGATCGCTGGATGACATTGAACAAATCTTAAACGGAAAAGCATAATGTACTGCGATGTAAAAGAACTCGACCATTATTTACTGACCATCCCGGAAGCGGTGGCAATGTTCCGCATGAGCCGCCCGAAGTTCATTCAGCAGTACATAACCAGCGGTAAAATAATGCTTACGGTTCTGGAAGACGGAAGGAAGATGATCCTTCATGCAGAGTTAAAAAAATATTTGGGAATGCAGCAAAGAGTTTACACAAATGAAAGGGTGCAGTTATGAACAGTTTCCCGTTATCTGAAATTTTAGGCATAGTGATCCTCTATCTGATTGTACTTAACATTTTAATTTTAGTGAGGTTCAAACATGCAATAGACCTTCTTAAGAAAGAACGGATCGCAAAAGTAACTTTAACCACCGCGCACGATGAAATTAAGAACTTGCATTTTGAGCTTGATGCCACACGCGAAGCCCACGAACAGACCTATAAAGAACGGTTTGAGGAAGGATTCAAAGCCGGTGAACTTGAACAAAAAGCGAAGGTTCCGGTTTTCCCGAAACAATATTTGACTGATGAATTAATGCAGATCCATCTGATGAAACGAGAAGCCGTATGAAAGCAGAATTAGGGATTAGGAATTACGAATTGAACCCGCCTCTGGCGGGAGGAAATCTTGAAGAAGAAAAACAAGCTTGCGAATCTTACGAAGCGGCGATGAGTTATGACTGCAGAATTTGTAAAGATGAAAATTGCAAGTTCAGAAAAGGGACTGCCGGTCCGTTATCAATTTCAGCTTTACTTTTAATCGTTTCAATATTGGCAGTGTTATTCGGCGGGTTGGTAATTGATCTTTTCATGTTCATTTATCTGATGATCTTTTAATGCTCTACAAAATTGAGACCAAAGGAATTGACCGGATTGTAATTGCAAAAATAGATGCAAAGCTATTTGAAGCTGTGCAGAAATTAACCGGCTCTCTCCCGATCTATCTTTTAACCGATAAAGGGAAAAAGAAGATCGACTTATCATTTGAAACAATGCAAGCCGATATGCCGGTAGTAAAATTCAAGATTCATAAAACTGCAACGCTGGAGATGGTTGAAAGCATTATCAGCATAGCAGAAGAAACATTAAAGGAAAGAATGACTAAACCGGGTTGAACCTCCCACGCCCAGCCCGGCATTCTTTCCAATTTTTAATAAATACGTAAATAAAAAAGAAATTATGAGTGGATTAGAAAACAAAACAGAAATGGGGGATAAACACTTCGATTTTGAAAAGCGGGTTAGGCTTCAACACAAATTATTTAACGATCATTTTCAAAATTATAAAGTTTACGGCATCCCGAAAGCGCAGCTAATTATAGCCGATATTCCTTACAACGTTGGGATAAATGCTTATGGTTCTAATCCAAGTTGGTATGTAGATGGAGATAATAAGAACGGTGCAAGCTCCCTTGCTGGAACTGAATTTTTTGATACTGATAAAGATTTTAGAATCACTGAGTTTTTACATTTCTGTTCAACCATGTTACGGAAAGAACCAAAAGAAAAAGGGAAAGCCCCTTGCATGATTGTCTTTTGTGAATTTGAGCAACAGTTTGAACTGATAGAGAAAGCAAAGAAATATGGGTTAACTCGATATATAAATCTTGTATTCAGAAAGAACTTTTCCGCGCAAGTTTTAAAAGCAAATATGCGGGTTGTTGGGAATGCTGAATATGCTTTAATCCTTTACCGGGATAAACTCCCAAAGTTTAATAATAACGGTAAGATGGTTTTCAATGTTATGGATTGGGAAAAAGATACCGATTCAGAAAAGATTCACCCAACACAAAAACCCGTTAAACTGTTAGAAAAACTTATAAAAATTTTTACTGATGAAGGTGAAGTAGTAATCGATCCGGTTGCCGGTAGTGGCTCTTCAATTTTAGCGGCTATGAATTGCAATAGAAGTGCATACGGTTTTGAGATTAAAAAGAATTTTTTTAACGATGCGAATAAAACAATAGAGGACAAAAAAATAATGTTAGAAGAGATTAAAACTTTTGGATGGGCAAAAACCGAAGCAAACAAAATCCATCCCGTATTAGATTTTATTAATTAGGTATAACGATGGCAAACATAAGCTTAGCATTTGAACCAAACTCACTACTGCTTTTCGGCTGGGAGGTTGGCGAAGTTACAAAACTTGGAACTCACTTTACCAAGAACCGGACAAAGATTTACTACGATCTTGATATGGAAACCTATACGATTCAACACGAAGGACACACCCTCTACAACGGCAAAATTCCTACACACACTTTTTTCAAACAATTACTTAAAAATATTGAGGTGCAATAATGAAGAAACACTTTAGCGTTTTGAGTAACAGAACATGCACTGTTTGCGGAAAGAAATTAAAGCAAAATGTTGTTGACCGCAAACCGGAAGCCGATCTCTGCTTTGTTCATTTCATCTTAACAAAAACACCGCATCTGCAGTGGAAGCGGTTACACTTAAAATTTATAAGAACCGAGGTACAACCATGAATCAATTATCAATGAGAATTGAAAGCGCTGTAGATGATAGCCCGAAAGCATTAAGCCACAAACAACTGATCTTGAAACACATGCAGAACGGAAGAAAGATAACCGCTCTTGAAGCTCTCTCTTTATTCGGATGCTTCCGGCTTGGCGCAAGGATTTGGGATCTTCGGCACGATGGTTACAACGTTCAGCAAAAACTTATTGATATAAACGGAAAAACTGTTGCTCAATACTGGCTTGAACCAACGTGCCCCGGCGATACTGAGGGAAAGTTCTTTCGGCTGTAATTACGAATTAGAAATTAGGAATTAGGAAAATCAATTAAAATATAGGAGTTCACATGGCAAAAAAGACGGTGCAGAAAACAGCAAAGAAAGCAGTTAAAAGAACTGCTAACAAGAACGTGACGGTTGAGCAATTCAAGCTCGTTTCTATCCACGATCTTAAACTTAACGGCAATTACCGCAAAACGGTTTCGGAAGATGAATTGATCGAGCTTTCGGAATCAATTAAAACGGTGGGATTGATCCAGCCGCTGACGGTCCGGCAAACTGATAAAGGTTATCAAATAGTTTGCGGAGAGAAGCGATACCGCGCAGCGTTAAAAGCCGGACTGCTTCAAATCCCGGTAATCGTAAGAGAACTTGATGATGATCAAGTAACGGAAATACAAATAATTGAGAACTTACAGCGCAGCGATCCTCACCCGCTGGATGAATCGGAAGGTTATGCCAAATTATTGAACACTGGAAGATTTACAAAAGAAAGCATTGCGGAAAGGATCGGCAAAAGCACGGCGTATATCCACAAACGCTTACAGCTGATGAATCTGCGGGACGAAATAAAGGAAGCTTTCTACACTGGAACAATCACCCACGGCGCGGCGGTAGTTTTGGCAAGGATCGATCAGAAAGTGCAAAAGAAAGCGTTTGAATTCCTAAAGAAACAGCCGGAAATTCCCGCTTCGCAATTGCAAGCCCACATCAAACAAAATTTCTTTCTTGAATTAAAAGAAGCTCCCTTCGATCTGGAAGATTATCTACTTGTTGAAGAAACACCGGACTGCTTTTCATGCCCGAAACGAACCGGCTTTAACAAAAACCTTTTTGATGATCTTGAAAGCGAAGATTATTGCATGGATAAAAGCTGTTGGGATTGCAAAGTACAAAGCCACATCGCTAAAATAATTTATTCGGATAAGGGAATAAAAGCGGTTTCTTTAAAGTGGCAAACCGAAACTGAGAACCTTATCCCCAGAAATGATTTTCAAATAATTGATAGTGAAGCTGAAGAAGCTGAGCTAAAAGAAGATGAAGATTGTGAACTCGATTTCTTCGATGCAATTGTAGCTGAGATCGGCAATACTTGGGATAATAAAATGCTCGGTAAAATAATAAGAATTGGAATTGAAAGACCGGAACCGGAAACCTCTGCTGATGATGAAGAAAACAAAGTTGAAGTAAACAGCGCTGAGGGTGAAGATGAAGTTTCCGGACAAATAATCGGCCATAGTGAAGTTGTTGATAGGATATTTAAAAAGGCAAATGAAAAACTTGAGTTAATTACCTCGCGTATAAAAGTTGAGAATGATGAGAACCTCTTTGAATTTTTTGTACGGAACTTTTTGGGAAATATTAATGCTGACAGTGATACTTGTAAATATTGCGGCATATCTGATGAGGATATTGAAAACGGTGATCCACAATATCTTGGTTCACTTATCCTTGATTTTGTTAAAAATGATACTGTAAAGCAACTTCACGTTTTGGCACTATTATACTTCGGAGATTGTGGCTCTGACGATCTACAAGACTTTTTACAAACAGATTTTGAAACTGTTGAACAAGAATTGATCGATGAATTAAAAGCAAAAGAAAATAATGAAAAATAAAGGCTACATCCTCGTTAAGAAAACCATTCAGCAAAAAAGAAAAAAGAAAGCTGCGGATGATGTGTTTTTGGCAACTGAAGTTTGGAACGCTCTCGTTAAAGCCGGAATGATAAAAAAGAAATTCAACATTTACCACGGTTACGATATGGAGCATCACTTTGTCGACTAAAGGAACCGGGACCGGCAGTTACTTTGAGCATGGCCAAGAATTAGCACAGCGAAGCGCTAAGGAAAACTTAAAGATGATCATGGCAAATCTTTCGGCGCTGGATAGCTTTAAGAATGGCTCGTACTATAAGCAGAAAGCCCGTGAGTATAACAAACTGGTCTCGAACGGGTCAAAACTTGAACCGGAAGAGTTAAGCCACGTAGAGCGCATTTACGAGAAGATTTGGGAAGGTTTGGGCGAAGATGCTTGTAAAACTCACATTGATAAAAAAAGAAAAGGATTACGGTTTTAAGAATGGAAGAAAAACGGAATTACTATGCAATTCTTTCAGCAGATGTAAGGTATTGTAAAGCCATAACTAACGGCGCAAAACTGCTATACGCGGAAATAACCGCGCTGTGCAATTCGGAAGGGTATTGCTGGGCGACTAATCGCTATTTCGCAAATTTATATGAAATAAACGTTGCAACGGTTTCTGTATGGATTTCTTCGCTCGAAAAGGAAGGATTTATAAGGATCGATTCCGGGCATGCAGAAGGTAATAGACGGAAAATCTATTTGAATTTCAAGAAAAATCAACCGGAATTATTTGAGGAAGTTACCGAAGAAGTTGTTGAAACTACCCCCTCATTAGAAAAATCTAAAGAGGGTATAGAGAAAAATCTAAAGACCTCATTAGAAAAATCTAAAGAGGGTATAGAGAAAAATCTAAAGACCTCATTAGAAAAATCTAAAGAGGGTATAGAGAAAAATCTAAAGACCTCATTAGAAAAATCTAAAGACATTAATAATACAAGTAATACTAAAGAGAATATTAAAAGTGATGGTAGTTGTGAGGAAACGCAAAACGACAACCACGATTTTTTTAATTGCAAAAAGGAAGCGCAGCAACTTATGGCAATTTGGGGAAGATCACCTGGCAATAACGGTGAATACTTTGCAATTGAGAAACTACTGAACGATTACACTTTTGAGGAACTTAAAAAAGCGTTCTACAAAGTGGCTGAGAGAAGCGGAGCCGATAAAGGGAAGCTTAACCTTGCTTACGTTCGCGGCGTTGCTAAGGGCATGCGTGAAGATGCTGAGAAGCAAAAAGCAAAGGAAGATGAAGCGAAATATAAAGCTGAAAAGGAAAAACAAAAGCGGGAAGAAATTGCATTTGCAAAAAGTGATGAAGGGCGGGAGGCATTCAGGAACATTTTGAAAGAAATTAAAACAGATATTTATCCCGAAAAGAAAAACTATACAAGAAAGGCAAGCTAAAATGAAAAAGTTACTCACATCGATCATGGCATTTATTTTTTCACCGGTTATTAGCGTGATAAAAGAATTGAGCGCTAAGAGTGATGAAATGGTTACGCTGAACAATTTGGAACGCACAAAATTCTTACAAATACACGCTCAATTACTAACCATTATCAGCAGAAAGGCGGCAAATCCTTTGCTGATGAACGCCAGAGGAATGGTAATTAACATGATGCAGATGAAGAAGTTCTCCTTTGAATGTGTTTTCGACCATGTTTATACTTTGAAGTTCAGTTTAATGATTGACAACGCCAGTGCAGATAGTTTCACTTTCGATCTGGAAAAGATTTCGCATGATGACAAAATAGAAAGCGCAGAAGATAAAGCGGTAATTGCTTTTGCAAGAAAGTATTTGCTGAAATATTCCTTCTTTACAAACGGCGATGACAATATAAAAATTAGCATTGTAGACCATATAGCGGCAAATGCAAGCTCTATCCTTATGAGAAATTTACCACACCTTGAAATAATTGGTCACAATGATCTTGATGTTATTTGCTATTCCTCCATTCTAAACGTGATGAAACCATTTTACGATAAAGAACAAGCCGCTACCGGTCAAGCGGAACCAACGGCAAACGAAGAAGAGAAAGAACAATCAAATATTTTCTCGATCAATCCCGAAAAGGAAAGCGAATAATGCAAGCCGTAACCTATTGGCGTGAATGTAAATTTTGCAAACAACAGATCGTTTGGATAAAAGTAAACGGTAATTACATCCCGGTTGATCGTGTCTCAATATCAGCTGAAGACCGGAGAACGCTAACACTCGGTGGACAGATCAACTTAGATCAAAGCCATGTAAAACACTTCGACACGTGCCCTAAAAGAGTAGTGCAAAGCAATGAGTAGGTTCAAAGGCTGGACTGAGGAATCAGTCATAAAATTAAAGATGAAAGAATCCAAACCGGAGATAAAGAAAATCATGTCAAACAAATACCGGAACAAGAGAATCCATTATAATAACGTTCCATACGATAGCAAGTTGGAAGCAAAAGAAGCTAAAGAACTTGACTTAAAAGTTAAGTTGGGACTGATCACCCATTGGGAACGGCAAGTAAGAACGCCGCTTGAAGTTTATGGCTTTCTTATCTGCACTTATGTAGTTGATTTCATTGCATACCATAAAGACGGACGGAAGGAATATATCGAAGTGAAAGGCTATCAAACACGGGACAGTAAGATAAAGATGAAACTGTTCGAGATAATAACTAAACGAAATGAACCCGATTCAATTATAACCATAGTGAGGAAATAAGATGGAACTCTTCAAAGAACTTGAAAAGGATATTGATGCCATTCGAATAAAGACTATGAATGACACAGCATGGATCGTTAAGAAAAAACTTAGTGAAGAAATGGCGCGTGTATTCGATAGACCGACACCATTTACCTTACGGAGTATCTTCATTAAACCGGCAACGGAAACCAAGGAATATGTTGAGATTGGTTTGATCAATGAAGTATCGAAAGGAAGAGCGCCGTCAAAGTATTTGCAGTCATCAATCTTTGGAGGGCAACGTCCGGAGAAACGATTTGAGTATTGGATGCGGCAAGCCGGCATACTACCGCAAGGAATGTTCATTGTTCCCGGTCCCGCGGCACCGCTTAACCAGTACGGCAATATACAAGGTGGAGAGTACACACGAATACTTAGCTGGTTAAAAGCTCATCCTGATGTTTATTCACGTACAACATCTAAATCCAAACGGAGTAAGAAAGGGAAAGCCTATGATTACTTCTTACGTGGTACACAAGGACACATGCAAGGACTTTGGAAGCATGTAACAGCAACAGATAGAATATCTCCTGTACTTTTATTTGTTAAGCAGCCACAGTATGAACAGCGGTTCAAGTTCTTTGAAGTTGCTGATCAGACAGCAGCAAACGAAGTTGGAACGCAATTCCTTAAAGCTATGAGATACCAACTCCACAAGAACCAGGAAGCAAAAGGCGCTTAAAATGAATAAAATAGGTTCTTTCTACGTTAAAATTTTCATGGGTAATACGAACCTTGCACTCTTTCGACACACGAACGGCAAATGTTGCAGTTCTATTCTAAAACAAAAAAAGTTGAGCGAACGATGAAGAAAATAATTAACAGGATAATCAGTCAGAGACCTATTAAATGGCGGGAATTAGAATGGTTTCAAACTGATTCTTTAAAGGATTTGTCTGAAGAAAACCTGGAAAAATTAAAGAACTCGCTTAAACAAAATAATTTTGTTCAGCCGTTCAACGTTTGGATTGATAAGAAAAAGAAAGTTTGGATTCTCGACGGCGTGCACCGGGCGAAAGCAATGAAGCAATTGGAAGAAGAAGGAATAAAAATTCCCGACATGTTGCCGGCAAACTTTGTTAAGTGCGCAAACAAAAAAGAAGCTGCAAAGCTTGTTCTTATCTATTCTTCGTTCTACGCAAAAATTACGGACTTCGGTTTGCGTGAATTCCTCGACATAAACGAAATACTTTTCACTGAGGTGAACGCTGAAATTGATCTTCCGGAAATTGATCTTTCCATTTTCCTCCCGGGAGAAACAAAAGAATCTGAAATCACTTCCATGATCGAAATGCAAAAAGACTTAAGCAACGTTTACATCGTGATCGGTGAATACAGAATACTGCTCGACCGGGAAAAATATCTTGGATGGATTGAAGAAATTAAAATGGAATACGGCTTTGATAAACTTGCCGTAATGAACGAACTAAAACGGAGGTTAAAATTACCATGATCGAATTAGTTGAAATCGAGAGACTGAAACCCAGTGCGTACAACCCACGCAAAGCAGATCCGAACCGGTTGAAATTAATTCAACTTTCGCTCAGCAAACTTGGTTACTTGCTTCCGATCTATGCCGACCGGAACGTTGGATGAACTTCGCCGGGTGGATTGCAATTAAATAATTACAAAACAAAAATTAGGAGACACAAAATGAATAATATTAACACATGGGCTCAAGGGCGTTTTATTGATAACTCTCGTTACAGAAACTGGAGTCAAGCTGAAAAAGATCAAGCCGAAGGTGCGGAAAAATTATTAGTTCGACCAGCACCAGAATCAAATGCAATTTGTAAATGTTTTACTCCGACGGACGCAAAGTGGATCGCTTCGCGATTGAACTTGGCAGCTGATCTTGAACAATTATCGTACGATTATGCGACCGGGAAAACTGATGGGGAAGAACTTGTAGAATATGTCCAAAAGATTTTACGTGATGGTCAACTTAATAAAGTCTTAAGTACAAGCAAGGGAGACAGTAATACATCTACTCATGATTTAAAGCACGATGGCGTATTATATCAAGTCTTATCTGATTTGAGAAATATTACATGAGTAGCCTTAACCAATGTACAGCTTGTCATGCCGCAATTGCATTCTTAAAAACAAAGAGCGGGAAGCCTATGCCGGTTAATATTGAGACCGTGAACGATGTTGAAAAGCAAAAACTTTTTTACGGTGAAGATGTTCCATTCGAATTCGGAAGACATATCTCACACTTCGCAACATGCCCGGAAGCAAAGAAATTTAGAAAGGGAAAGAAATCATGAGTACATCGGGATTAGAAATTAAAATAAAACTTGATCCAAAACCATTTCTAAAGGCAGTAAGAAAAATGAATAGGGCAATATTTTACTTTTATGTTAGGCAAAGAATAAAGAAAATATTTTCTGCCATTAAAATATTTTTACTGAAAACTAACAACTGATGACTGCCAACTAATCCATGTTATGCCGAAAAAAAACGCTGCTGAAACTCCGGACAAAAAACAGAATTACGCAACCGCAAAACAAATTGCGGCGGTGCTTAAAGTTAATGAGTACGAGGTTAAGACCTTCATCAAAAAAGGAATGCCGAAAGTTGCAGCGAATAAATTTAATCTTATCGAGTGCGTCCACTGGTATCTCGATTATCAAAAATACTGGCGCGACCGCCGCACAATTACAGAGATAGCAGATATGCTTGGCATAACAGAACGCTGGCTTAACCGTTTGGTAGTTGAAAAAGGAATTCCGAAGGAAGCGCGCGGAGTATATTTACTGAGTGCAACAATATTAGCGTACATAAGTTTTTTGAAAGAGCAAATTAAAAACGCCGCTGATGGAGAAAGCAGTTTAACAGATGAAAGAAAACGATTGCTAAGGATGCAAGCCAACCGTGTTGAGATGGAATTACTCGAAAAACAAAAGCAACTTCTTCCGGTGCAGTTGGTAGAAAAAACGTTTCTCGATTACACGGTTTTGTATGGAAAGAAACTCGATGCGCTCCCGGGAACGATCCTTAATAAACTCTTTGCATGTAAGACAAAAGAAGAGATGCTGCACATTTTGCAGAATCAAATTCACAAAACAAAAACGGAACTGAGTACAATTAAAAATTAAAGGAGCTATAAAATGAAAGATGCTATAAAACTTCTGGAAGAAATAAGGGATTGGGATATTAATACTTTTCACGAATACGGAAGGTTGAGACTTCCTCAAAACATTCGTAAAGATATGGTTGAAACAATTAAGGGTAAAGGCAATCTTATTATCCCAGAAGGGGAATTGGATATTAAAATGCCAAAAGTAAAACCCCCAAAAATAGATTTAACAAAATTGCCACACTGCCATTTACATTTAATACCGGCGCAAGATTGTCTTCTTTGTGCAGCGGTATATAATCGGAACTCAGTAAATCTATCTTGGCAAAAAGAAAAACCCGATTACGCTTGCGTATTTTTAACAAGATACAACGGTGTGCCAGTTGAGTTTAATCTTTGGAAATTTGTTTGGGAACTCGGCGAACCGCCGGAAACAGCCGAAGATCAAGAAGCAAAATATTATTATCTCGCTTGGACAGATAAAGACGGCGATGAATGGGATGACATTGATGAATGCACTTATGATGAATATCTCGTTTTAGAAAAACTTCCAACCGAGGAAGAAGTTCACCAACAATTTATTAACTCAATGAAAATAAAATATTCTGATCACTGTTAACTAAGGACTAACAACCATGCCAATATTTGAATTCATCTGCCCAAAGTGTAAAGAGAAAAAAGAACTCTTCGTACCCGCAGATAAAAAACCGAAGTGCGATAAGTGCAAAGTTTTCCTTGTAAAACTATTCAGCCGCTTTGGCTTTAAGATTGAAAATTAATTAAAAACAAAGGACTTAGAAATGCTTACTGAATTATTAGGATTAAAAGATTATAAAGTTGCATCAGTGGATGCACACAGAAATATGATTGAACATATTCCCGATGTTGAATTTAAGAAAGCAATACTGTTACAGATTGACAAGGCTGGACTAACAAATAAAGAATGCGAGTTTCTCTCTAAAATATCGGATAGGTGGATAAAAGAAATTCACGAGTATAAAGAAATAAGTATTATGCTATTACCAGCAGATAAACTTGCAACTCATTAATGTTCACCGAAACAAAAATATCATATCCTCAAACTGAATTAATTCCTCAATTAATTCTTGACCAAACTATTTCCGGTTTGTGGAATAAAATTCAGCTTACAATAAAACCGAAGCCGCAAATATCCGGTTCGCAGTGGGCTGAAGAATATCGTTATATGTCGCCGGAAGATAGCAACAAAGCGCGTCTCGGTGATCCGAAATGGAGCCATGACGGGTTTGAATATCTTAAAAAATTTGAAGATGACTTTACCAATCCAATAATACGTGAACTAACAGTAATCAAAAGCGGTCAAACCGGCTTTACACAAGCGATGCTCAATTGCATCGGATATGGAATTGATCAAGCTCCGGGACCAATGCTAATACTTTATCCCTCCGAAATGAACGCTAAGAGATTTTCTAAAAGAAAATTACAACCAATGATTCGCGATACACCGGTATTGCGTTCAAAAATTTCAGAAGCTGAAAAGAGAGACGGGACTAATTCAACTTTGGAAATAACTTTCCCCGGCGGGTTCGCTTCGCTTGTTTCGGCAAAATCGGTAGATAATCTTTCCATGCAAAGCATCATGTATTTATTTATCGACGAAAAGGATCGTATTGATAGAACAGCCGGTAATGAGGGTGATACGGTTGAAATTGTTGCAAAACGTTTACAAGGATTTCGCGAAAGCTCAAAGCAGATAAATATTTCAACTCCAACTATCCGCGGTTCTTCACGTATTGAAGCCGATTACGAACGAAGCAATAAGCAGAAACTTTTTCTTCCATGTCCTAATTGCGGGCGTTTTCAAATTATGAAATTTTCCAACCTTAAAGGATGGAGAATTGATAAAGGAATTTACAAACCGGAATTAACCTACTATGAATGTGATAATGAAAAATGTAGAGAACATCTTTCCGAGCGCGATAAATATATTATGCTGCCGGAAGGGAAATGGATTGCGGAAAAACCGGAGATAAAAAAACATGCCGGGTTTTTTGTGAATGAACTCTATTCAACCATATCCACATGGGAAGAAGTAGTTGAACAATTTATTAAAACGAAAGGGAATCCTTTTACACTGCAAACATTCGTTAATCTTGTGCTTGCTGAAACTTATGAAGATTCTGAAACAACTATTCCAGATCACGTTTTAATGAAACGGAGAGAACAATACACTTATAAGAATTTGCCAAAGGGAATTATTTATTTAACCGGCGCCGGTGACTTTCAAAAAGATAGAGCTGAAATCGGAATAATTGGTTGGTCGGTTGGGCACCAATGCTGGCTTGTAGATTATAAAATATTTTATGGAGATCCGGAAATTCCATATAACACAGATGAAAATAATTTGTATTACCGGATTGAACAATATTTAGATTCTTGCTTTATGCACGAATACGGAATAAATCTTAAAGTAAGCGCTGCCGGTTTAGATACCCGCTTCGCAACATCATCAGTACAACGTTTTATTAAGCTGATGCACAAGCGTGGGAAAAGTTGGATATTCGCGTTGCAAGGTGATAAAGGTAAGGTTGGCGCACCGATAATTAACCGAGGTTCAGTAAATAATAAATTTAGAGTTAGACAATTCTCCGTTGGTACATATACAATTAAGAACATGATTTTCAGCCAATTGGCTATTGATACATTCGGTCCGGGATATATACATCTTCCGGAAACCTTATCAAATGAAAAGATAGTTGATGAAGAATTTATTAAACAATTAGTTTCAGAAAAAAAGGTTCCCATTTACAAACGTGGAATTAAAGTTGGCGAAGAATATGTAAAAACAAGAACACGAAACGAACTTCTTGATATATTCGTATATAATATTGCGGCACTTTACTTTCAAAATGTAAATCTTGAAGCAATAGCAGAACACTTTGAAGATAAAGTTGAAAAAATGAAAGAAGAAATTGAACAGAATGGTGAGCAGAATTCAGAAGTAAGAAGTAAGAAAAAAGCAATTTTAAAACCGGCAAAACAAAAAGCAAATCCATTGTTCAAAAAAAATTATGTTATGGATAATAAATGAGTAAAGAACTTTACAAAAAGAAAATGGATATCGATCCCGGCAACAGTGAAAAGTTGCTGGGGGTTATAAATCCCACGCGCTTTGTAAATGAACTTATAGAAAAATATTTTGATGAAGAAATTGTTGCGCTGAATAAAGCCAACAAAAAAATGATCGATGCAGTAATAGACCAAGGCTTAAATAAAACCGTTGAAGAAGTTGTAAACCAACTGCTAAGTGAGATAGAAATTGAAGTGCAGAAAGAAATCCCGAAAACAAAAATAGTTCTTGGCAAAAAAACCAAAACAAGAATTGTGCAGAAAAAGCCGAACTATGTTACTGGAAATAATTAGGAATTACGAATTAGGAATTAGAAATTTGGGAAGTAAAAAAAGGAGAATGAGTATGTGTGAATGTAAAAGATATAGTTATCCGGTTGGAAGAATGACCTTACTGGGTGAAAGTGTCGAAACTCCGATAACAAAAAGAATTTTTAGAATAGAATGGTCGGGAACTTGCAAACCGAAAGAAGAAGAATATCGACATTTGATTTTTGATTATTACTGGAAGTTGAATTTATCCAAACCAAAAGGAGAATGAGATGAACGAAGTGACTAAATCAAATTTTGATGAAGTAACTAAAACTGTAATTAATAAATTACAATTGGATAAAGATGTATTAACGTTATTGAGAGAAAGACCGGAAGTGCACAAACTTAAGGTTGTTGAGTCCCCGGATAGAATTCAATTCTATATTACCGCATTTACTGAAGTGACAAATAAAGAATATACTTACACTACATTTTATTCCCGTGCAGCGGTATATTCTGTATCCGGTCAAGGTCAAATAGTTGATATAATTATTAATGATCTCAAAGAAGTTGGAAGAAGATTCGAAAAAGAAAATAGTTTTCAAGAACCAAAAGGAGAATGAGAATGCACATAGAAGAAAACAAATATCACATAATTGATTCACTTGATGATTTATTAACTCTCGAAAAAGATGGGTGGACGATTATTGCAAACGAGAAATTTAAAGATGGGGTTACTCGGTTACATTTGTCAAATGATCAATGTGGGCTACAGTTTATGATGGCATATTGCAAAAACGATATTTTAGATAAATATTATCTAACCAAACCTCACCCGGCTTCGCCACCCTCTCCTTAAAAAGGAGAGGGATATAGGGAGAGGTTGCTTTAACTTATCAAATCTCATAAAAATTTAATCCCGCACCCGCGGGATTTTTTATTTCCTAATTCGTAATTCCTAATTCCTAATTTTCCTCCGAGGTATTTCCTCGTTTTTCCTCGTTTACTTTGCTTTCCCAAATCTTCAAGTTTGCTCGTGAAAGATCAACCAATTAACGAGCAAACAAAAAATGACCACAGAACAAACATTTTGGGACACAGTAGCAACCAACTTAAAGGCAGCAATTACACGCCTTTCATCGATGGAACTATCTGAAATTTCTTTAGATGGAAGAACTTTCAAATATCGTGACCTCCCTTATCTGCGCAACGAACTTCGCATTGCAGAAATAAAAGCCGGAACCCGCACAGCTCAAAAAAGGATCGTTGAGGTTTACCAGTAATGAGTCTCTTCAACATCTTTGCCAACAAACCAAAGCCGCGCGCAAAAGTTTATTACGCTTCCAGTCCAATGAGAACCGGAAGAGTAAACACAATTCAGCGCACTGCAAAACCGGTTAAAGGCAAACGCGCATTTGAAGCTGCTGCAACAACCCGCTTGAATTCTGCTTTTCTCGGAACATACAATTCTGTAAACTTTGATATTAAACAAGGCTTATCAGTCATCCGCGCCCGCTCCCGGGAACTTGCTGAGAACGATCCTCTTGCAAGAAAATTTTTAAACATGCTTTCAAAATATGTTATTGGTCCCGAAGGATTCACTCACCGGAATAAAGCATTTGAATTTGTGCAAGGTAAAGACGGAAAATTTGTTAAGACTCCCGACACGCGCGCAAATAATATGATCCAAGAAGCATTTTGGGAATGGAGCAAAAAGAAATACTGCACCATCTCCGGCGATCAATCGTTACGGCAATTGCTTACAACCGCATTAAGAACAAAAGCTGTAGATGGAGAAATCTTTTTCAAAAAAGTTTATGTTGATAAAAAAGAAAATCCTTTCGGCTTTACGTTACAGCCGATTGAAGCCGCTTATTGTGATGAACAATTAAACTCAACACTGCCAAACGGAAATTATGTTGTAATGGGAATTGAGTATAACTCATTCCGCAAACCCATTGCCTATTGGTTCAAAAAGATCACGCTTGATATGGAAGGGCAGCCGAATATTTCCACACGTGAATATACCCGCATTCTTGCAAATCAAATTTATCATGTGTACAGAAAAGAATTTACAAATCAACTGCGCGGCTTTCCTCAATTCGTTTCCGTTGCAAACCGTTTGCACGTGTTAAAAAGTTATCAAGATAACCACTTGAACAACGCACGAAGCGGTGCAATGAAAACGTTGATCCTTGAACCGGTAACTCCTGAAGGCGATCCCGAAATAACAACTACAAATTTAGCCGGTGGAAGTGAGATCGATGAAAACGGTGAAGTTGTTATCGCTCAAAATTTAGCTCCCGGTGAAACGTATGTCGTTCCTCAAGGCTATAAGCAAGGCATGCACGATCCCACGTATCCACAAGGCGAATATGGAGCTTACACCGCAAGCGTAATTATGGAGATCGCTTCCGGTTTAGATGTTGATTATCCTACTCTTTCATCAAATCTTTCAAACGTAAACTATACATCAACACGCCACGGACTGCTTGATGCGCGCGCCGGTTATAGAACTATTCAATCCGATCTCAGAGAAGATCTGTTAGAACCGTTTGCAACTGACTGGCTTGAATCTGCAATCCTGAACGGTTACTTAAATCTTCCGATGACAAAATTTAGCAAGTTCAATGCGCCCGTGTTTATTGGTTATCGCGGCGATTGGGTTGATCCGCTTAAAGATAAACGCGCATGGATTGAAGGAATACAAACCGGACTTGACACGTACGAAGATTATCTCGGTGAAAAAGGAAAAGACCTTGACGAACATCTTGACCAGCTCGAAACTGAAAAAAATGCTTTTGCAGAAAAAGGTTTGCAATTCGGAAATTTAATTGTTGACCCGAACGATCCCGCAACTAACGATGTTCAAGCCGCACAAACAAAGGCTAAACGGCAATACGATCAATACGATCTGGTTGAAACCGTCCAAGAACTTTTGTCCGGTTCAAAAAATAATGGTAACGGAAAACATTAAAAGGAATTTGTCATGCACAGAAAAATAACTAAACAAGAATTTGAATCATTTAAGCAGCGTAATCTTGGAACTAGAGAAGCTGTATTACTTAATTCATCTTTCAAGTTTGATGAAGCAACGAGAGAAAGTACAATTGAAACCGTTATAGCAACCGAAACTCCCGCTATTGTAATTGATTGGGAAAGATCAAACTGGGATAGAATGTATTTGATGAGAGAAATTTTAGTCATCAATACCGAATCAGTTGTAATCCCTTCAATCGGTCAAGTGCCGTTTTTAGATTCGCATAGAACTTGGGAAGGAAGCGACTCTGTAAAAGGTTCAATCAGAAATATAAGAATCGAAAACGGTCAAGTTGTTGGTACAACGGTTATTTCATCCACTGAAGAAAAGCTTGCAAAGAAAATTGAAGAAAGACATTTAACAAATGTTTCTGCCGGTTACGGTTGCAGCGGAGAATTTTCTTTCCGGTTAAATAAAGATGAAACCGCAAATGTTAGCGGAAGAATTTTTAAGAATGAATTTACAGACGGACTTCCTTTAATGATCCGTACTAAGTGGGAATTAGCTGAGGGTTCTTCCGTTATCTGGGGAGCTGATGAAAACGCACAACACAGAAGCGAACCAACGTTTGAAGAGCTTCAACAAAAATTAGCTGATCAACAAACTGAAATCAATGAACTTAAAACAAGAACTCAAATTAAATCAAAGGAGAATAGTACAATGGCTGACCTAAAAACCCCAGAGGAAATTTTAAAGGACGAAGCTGCAAGACGGAAAGAAATACGTGAAACCGCCAAGAGATTCGTTGGAAGAATTTCCGATATCGAAACACTGCAGAACGATGCCGAAGATAAAGGCTGGACTGTAGAACAATTTAACGGCGAAATCGTTTCACGAATGAGTAACGGCGAACAGTTTTCAACTCCACCGACTGATCTTGATTTATCTGCAAAAGATAAAAAGAGATACAACATCTGGAATTTGGTTCGCTCCGTACACGAAAAGAATCCCGATCTTGCCGGGCTTGAAAGAGAAGCAAGTGCCGCAATTGCAAAACGGCTCGGTGTAACTCCAAACGGATTTTACGTTGACTACGGTTATCAGAAACGTGAGATCACCATCGGTGTTGGCAGCGCTGATCAGTTGGTTGCTACCGAATTGCAAGCTTCAAGTTTCCTCGATCTGCTTTACAATAAAATGGTATTCGGAAAATTTTTGAACGTAAAAAACATTTCCGGTTTAGTCGGCAATCTTCAATTCCCGAATAAGACCGCCGGAAGTACCGGTTATTACATTGGAGAAAGCGCCGCCGGAACTGAAAGCAATATCACTTTCGGTTCTCAGACCATGAGTCCTAAAACCGTTTCCGCGCTTGTTCAATACAGCCGACAGACTGCATTGCAAACAACTCCCGCAATGGAAGGACTTGTAATTGCTGATGTTGTAAACGCGCTGAGACTTCGCGCCGATCTTTCCATGATCCAAGGTCAAGGAACAAGTGATGAACTTCTCGGACTTCTTTACGGTGACGGAGTTCAAACTTATGATGGTTCTGAATTCAGCTTTGATTCCGCCGTTGATATGGAAACCTTACTTGATGATGTAAACGTTGATATGGATGCCGCTAAATGGCTTACAACTCCCCTTGTAAAAGGCGCATTGAGAAAGAGAAAAATTGAAGCCGGACAAACTGATAAGCTCTGGAAAAATAATCAACTGATTGAAAGAGATGCTTACGCAACTAAACAAATGCCAACGAATGTGATCTGTTTAGTTGATCCGTCCGAGATCATTGTTGGAACTTGGGGAGTGCTCGATATTCAGATCAACCGTTTGAATGATGATGGCGGAGTGAAGATCATACCTTTCTGGAGTCATGATATGATCAATCGGAGAGCAGCCGGAACCGTTAAAACTTCTCCGGTATTCTCTTAACGAATTAGAAGTATTTGAATTAAGGCGCGCTTAAGGTGCGCCTGTTCTATAAAAAATTTATTTCAAACAAAATATGAAAGTGAAAAAGTAATATGGCACAGATAAAGAAGAACACAATGTTCGTAAAGTTCGTAAAATCGTTCGTGTACAACGGGAAAGATGTTTCCCCTAAAGACACAGAGAAAGCTCCTTTAGAGCTGCCGATCAATAGCGCTCGTTTGTTTGTTGCAAACGGTCAAGCTGTTGAAGTTGAACCGAAACCAATCACCAAAAAGGATGAAGGTAAATAACATGAAAAAGTTATCTCAAATTTTAATCTTATTAATTGCGCTCTCTTCCATCTCATTGATGGCGCAAGGTTTTACTGTTGATGCAGTACCGAAAGATTTAGGCGAAGCGAAAGTAATCTCTTTCACCGGTACAATTGACACAACCGAAAGTTACACCAGTACGGAGTTCTTTATTAACGATTGCGATTCTATCTATTTCAGCGCAATGTTAAGCGGAACCTCTGCATCTACAAGAAAAGTTTCTTGCCAGATACGAGGCAGCAATTATGCTTCCGGGACCGGAACTTATGCGGCTCTTGATTCACTGCTTATTAGTGATAGCGTTGCAACGGAAATATCATCTAAAATTGATCTTGGTACTGTTCGTTACCGGCGATACACAATTAAGTTCACGGGTACAACCGGCAATGACAACACTACTTTTAACGCGGCTGTGTACGCTATCAAAAGAAAATAATTAATGGACATAGCTGAAACAGTTTTTCGTAATGTTCCTAAAATAACCGGCGGAAGAGAAGATGCGGTTTTCAAATCTAAAACTCTTCCCGCCGGTGTCGCCGGTGAAGTTATCTATTATGACCAGTACGCAGCGCAAAGGGTAAGCGGGCTGGACTTTGAAAGCTGTTCCCCTTATGTAATAACTACTGAATCGAATGTTACGGGTCACGATAGACAGACACTAACCATTACTGTACGAAGTAAAATTTATAGAGCCGGTGAATTCAAACCGGGCGGAACCGGATTAATAATAATCGATTTGACAGATGTATAGACAAGAGAAAATAGTAAAGACAATCATTACCGCGCTTGAAACAATTTCCGTTGCGAACGGTTACGCAAACAATGTTGATGAAGTAACTCACTTTATCGGCGGTGTTATTCCGGAACCGGGAAAAATTATTCTTGAAGTCCGTGACACTGACGAACAGACTTTAAGCGGTGAAGATCATATAATAAACAATGCTGAAGATGAACTTATGCTTCATGTATTCGGCGGTGTTGTTAGCGAAGATATTACCGCGGTGGTTGCAAATAAAGCTGCACGGCTTGCACTTACTACTTTAACTTCCGTTGTATTTCAAATGGATAATGGATTGATCTATTCGTTAAAGTCCGGCGGCGTTCCAACGGTAGAAGCTGATTGGAATTTGTTTGATGTTTATACTACGCTTATGTCACTTATCTCTGATGTGCGGAAATGCTTCGGGAATAATTACAGCACGTGGCTAACAACGTTCGGTTTTTTCAAAGCGGAATATTTATCAACTACAAAAAATATCGTGCAAGATAAAAAGCGTATTGGAGAATTTGAATCGATCTATAAAATAACTTTTATAACTGATCAATTCTTGGATGGAGAAACAGTCTATGCTTAAGTTCGTTTTATTCCTACTCATTTACTTTTTCCTCGATGCTTGCCACGATAATTTTTTAATACGATGGAAGTTTGCTATCGGTAAAGAGCAAAGTCTTTACAGCCGCTTATGGCATTGGACTGATCTCATTACTAAACTTTTTATCGTTTCAGTCTTTCTCTATGCAGTTGATCTGTTCAGTTGGGAGTTAGTTGTACTTGCGGGCGCGGTGCATTTCTTCTGGTTCGATACATGGTTAAACTTTTTACGCGGACTTGGATATAACTACATCGGCACGGAAGCGGACACAGATAAATTAGTCCGTAAGATCGGCATAAGTCCGTTTGTTCTAAAAATAATTGTATTACTAATAGCTGTTATCATCAATGTAATTTAGGGAAGAAAAACAATGTTCAGTTACGAATGGTTATTCACATCGTTAATTCTTATCGGTATCAATTTTGGGATAATTAGAACACAGTTGAAAAATAAAGTAGATAGAAGTGAGGTGCGTGATTTGGTTGATAGTGTAATGAACAAACACTTAGAAAAATGCCCGATGATAAAAGAAAGTTATAGCGCTGTAAATGGCGCTATTCTGGAAACAGAAATCAAAAACATAAAAAAAAGTCTTGATGAAGTAAAAGGTGATGTTAAGACAATCTTATCCGAACTGAGACAAAATTAATTTTTAGGAGATAAATAAAATGAGTTACGCACGCCCCGGAATTAAAGCACTTGGAATTTGTACCAAAGCCACGCTTTCCTCAACAAAAACAAATCAATTCATCCTTGGTTTAAGAGATAATGCTTCTCTTGAAATTAAACCATTCAACAACCCGACAGATCACCGTGGACGCGATCTGAAAAATATGATGAACTTTAAGATTGAAGGGACTTCTCATCAAGGGTTGACCAGTTTATCTGCTTCAGTAGCAAGTTCAATCACCTTGCTTAGTCTTCTTGTAGAGCATGCCATTCTTAACGGTGTAGATGTAGAACTTGTTGGAGTACATTCCGTTTGGAACGCTACCGAATGGGACGGCGATGTTTACCAGCTTGCCGGTGATTACTTTGCCGGTATTGATTTTGAATTTGAACTAACAGAGAAAACCCGCAAAACAAAATTGATCCTCGAAGCGGCTTTCAATGCCGATCTGGCACAAACAAATATTATAACCCCAAGTGAAGTTGGCGGGACCGGAAGCAAGTTATTCAATGCAACGCCGATCGTTAAGGGATTATCTCAAGCTGCGGTTGCTGTACCTACATTCTACAGTATTAAACTCCCGCACGATACCGCTTATAACGAATTTCTTCCGGAACTTCTTACATCATTATCTTTTAAGATGAAGAACAGCGGTGAAAAATCGATCTATAACAGAACGCTAACTGAATATTTTGAATTCGATATAAGCTTTACGATTAAATGTGTTAGCAATGCGGCAGTCTCAGACACGCTGAAATGGATTACCGCAAAAAGTTTACTTGAAAGTTTTAAGATCTCCCAATTTATTACCGCAAGTATAACAGATGTTTTCATGTTCAATACAAACGCCCTTTCTTCAACTCCGGTTGTTTTAATAAGTGATGATAAACGCGAAGTAAAAGTATCGCTTAAAGGGAAAGTCCCTTATGCCGATCTTGCTTTTAACACTACCACCGGTTACACAGAATTAGTTGATACACTTTCCGCAATTACCGCAAATGATATAACATTAACCATTAATGGTGTCGCTTACACATCATCCTTCGATACTAGCGCGGCTCTTACAGCCGAACTTTTTTTCAATACACACGAAGCTACTTTAGATGCTTTGGGGATCACTTTAACTAATCCATCTGCCGGTGCTTTGAAATTTGTAGCTGCTGTTGCCGGTGAATCTTTCACGTTTGTTGAAACAAGCGCGGGAACAAACGGCGTGTGGACGAAATCAGCGCAAAAGGTTGCGAACATTTTAACCGTGAGTGCTTAAACAAAATTAAAGTCCGCCTCTGGCGGAAGGAATTAAAGCCCGCCTCCGGCGGGAGGAGAAAAAATAAAATGAAAAATATAATTTTAATGGTGCTGTTGATAGCGGGTTTAACTTATGGACAAGAATGGACACCCGCGATTGTTGGCTCTACCGGAAATAAAATAGATGTTGTACAGAACCAAGCAGCCTATGATGACAATGATTCCGGCAAAGTAATTGCAAAACTTGTATTTGATGTAAACTACAACGCCGCACTCTACGAAGATAACAAACTTAAAGTTGCTATAACCGACACCCCATTTGTGCAACTTGCAAGTGTTAGTTTGTCCGCCGATTCGATTACCATTAAAGCTCCCACTGCCATCACTAACGGCACAAAGTTAGTTGCTTCAACCGCCGCTGCCTTGGCTGGTAGTGCCTCTGCAAAGTATGTTGTTATCACAAACAACAATGCAAGCGGTACGGTTTATTGGGGCGGAACTGGAGTTACTACCGCTACCGGTGAACCGATTTACCCGATGATGTCAGTGCAAATACCCATAGCTAACGCTGCTACGGTCTATGTTATTGGTGCTGCTGTTACTGTAAGATATAAAATATTGAATTAAGGAGATTAAAAATGAAGAAATTAATTTTAATAATTATTGCCTTTACCCTTGTAGTAAATGCACAAACATCCCAAGTTGAATCTTTCCGTGATGCTCTTGGACTTTATTTCCAAAAACAAAACTATTACGGTGTTAAGTACGATTACACGAATCAAGTATTTACCCGTACTGGTACGTTAAAAAATGAAGCTGTTGGAGCTAAACCGGCGGAGGCACTTTTAACCGTACAGTCTAAAATGAGACGATGTGTAATTAGTGATGCCGGTGTAGTACAGTATTATTTAGACCCTAACAATAGTGCGCTAACGGCTAATGGAGATACATCAAAACTGAATGGAACTGATGGACAAGTAGTAGTAGATATACCTTTATTTTATTATCAGTACTCGAAATCGGGTGAAGAGTTTGAGTGGAATATTTCCACCCAAGCCATTGATGGATTTGAACCTCACCCGCTATTTGTTGATAGCGCTGGAAATGTAATGCAGCATTATTATATAGGTGCTTTTCAAGGCGTGCTTTATGATTCAAGTGCCGCCGCTTATTTAGATTCTTCCCATGCAAGTATTTATGCCGCGGGTGATAAGCTAAGTTCAGTAACCGGTAGAAAGCCGAGCACTTACGAAACAATAATCGAATATCGTGCCGCAGCAGTTAAAAGAGGTACTGGATGGCATCAATTTAATGCAGAGGCACTTTCTGCTTTACAATTGTTATTTGTAACAGAATACGCATCATTTAATTCCCAAACAATGGTTGGTGCCGGCAATACTAAATTTTCAGCATGGAATTACACTCTAGACATTGCCGTTACCGGCAAAAGTTTGGCTCTTGGCAATTTCTCCGGTGGTGCCTCAACAACCGGCGGTAATGATTCCGATTATGTAAGTTATAGGGGTGTTGAGGACTTATGGGGGAATCTATACATGTTTGTAGATGGGGTAAACATAAATAATGACAACATCTCATCCAAGCTATATACAGCGGATGATTACAGAGTGTATGCAAGTGACGCCTCAACGAACTATGATCATATCGGTAGTGTTGCCAATACCGATGGCTGGATAAAAAAAATCATAAACACGAAATACGGATTTTACCCATCCACTATTGGCGCTTCTGATGCTACATATCTCACAGATTATTATTATACGGAATTTGATACTGCTCCAGTTGGAGGCTGGCGTGTTCTCTTGTCGGGCGGTCATGCGTATACCGGTTCGGCTGCGGGCGTGTTCTTCGCCCATTCGAGTAACGGTTCTTCGGATGTCACTGCGTCTCTCGGCGGTCGGCTCTGCTTTATAGGGAGTAATTAAAAATTGAAAAGGTTGTTATACAAGTGCTGGCGTGTTCTCTTGCGAAAATTAATATTAAAGGAATATAAAATGAAAACACTAATAATTTTAATGCTGATGGTCTTACCGTTATTTGCACAAACGAATAGCGATACAAAACCAACAATATTTTACAACCAACAAAATGAAACTTACTTTACTACTAACGTACAAGAAGTTGTAAAAGAAACTGGTATTTCTTACGCTTATCAATCAGTAAAAGTTGCCGGTTATAGCGAAGCAGAACTTTTGCAAGGACTTTTAGCAGATTATCCGAACATAACAGAGAACATTTCATTTGCAGTTTACCGCAATAGATGCTTGCAAAGAATAAGCTATGTACTCTATGGAACAGTTGATATTACAACAGCCGCTTCATGCGGTTACAGTACCACTAACGAGGCAACTTTTATCGGTTTGCTTGGCTGTAATAGGTATGCCGAGTGATAAACCTTACATTAATAAGTAGGAGTTCTTATGCAACCCTTTTTTGAATATCTAAAAAATACGTTCACCTGGTTCGGCTCTTTCCTTAGTGAAGAAACAAACGGCAAAGGAAGCATGAAGCGGCTGATCATGTTCCTTTCTACATGCGCGTTTCTTCTTAGCTACGTTAAAACTACGCTGTTCAACAATAAGATCGAAGACATCCCGATTACGTGGGCGATGCTGCTTGCCGGGTTTGTTGGCTTAAATATTTATTCTAATGTTGTACAAAATAAAAAAATAGAAGACGCGAAATGAAACTAACTGATAATTTTTCTCTCGAGGAAATGTCTATCAGCGCAATGGCTGTTAGAAAAGGTGTTGATAATGTTCCCGGTGAAGCTGAGATAAAAAACTTACAGATCCTGTGTGAGAAAATATTAGAGCCGATCCGTGAAGAAGTTAATTGTTCTATTCGTGTCTTCTCCGGTTACCGTTCTTTAACGGTTAATAAGTTGGTTGGCGGTTCTTTAACATCACAGCACATGCACGGAGAAGCTGCCGATACTATTGCAATAGGAATGAGTGTTGAAGATTATTACCAGCGCATTAAGAAAATGGTGAAAGATAACCGCTTGGTAGTTGATCAAGTAATCCAAGAGTTTAATAGCTGGGTTCACATTTCATTTACTATCACCCGGGCAAATAGAAAACAATTTTTACGCGCGGTAAAAGATTCGCACGGACACACTGAATATAAATCGGATAACGAATAATGAACTACATTAAATTTTTCGCCGTTGGTATTGCCGCGGCTCTGTTGATACTTGGAACAAGTTTTGTAACCAGTTACTTCAAAGATGTTAAATATAATAAGCTGCTAATCACTTATAACGATCTTAAAAATACTCCGCCGAAAACTACGATAGGAATTCCCGACACGGTTTATCTCCCGGGTGAAAAAATATTTGTAAAAGGAAAGATACCCGCAACGGTTGACGAAGCTTCTCAGATCGCATTTGCAGACAGCTCGTTTAATGTTACCACCGATCAATATATTTCTAATCTTTATGCGCAGTACGATCTTAAACGGAAACTCTTTTACTTCGACCAAAACATAGAAGTGAAACAAAAACTTATTACCCGTGTAGATACGCTTACGAAAACTATTGCTATCGTTACCGAAGTTGAAAAACCAAAAACATTTTTCCGCCGGTTCAATATTTCACTTTATACCGGGTACGGATATTCAATAAAAGCTAAACAACCCGATGCAAGCGTTGGTTTGGCATTAACATTTTCACTGTTCTAATTAGGAATAAAATGGAACCAAAAACTTATTTAATCGCCGGTACAAACCGGACCATCAAAGAACTTGATTACGATGCTTTTGAAAAGCTTACTGATGTTTTAAAAGAAGTAGATTTTGAGAACGTTACTCCCACGGTAAAAAGTATTCTATCAGAAATTATGAAGAAGAAACTTGCGCTTAAAATTGTGCAGACAATTCTTAAACCGGAAGTAACTGAAGAAGATCTGAAGAAAACTAAAGCCACCACGCTGCTTGAGGTGCTTGCTGATTTTTTATCTGGAGAGGGGAGTTCGCTGTTCAATGGAGTGATCGGTTTGCTGAGCTCGATAAACGTGAAAGCTACACAAATGAAGAACTCTTAAACCGCGCAAAAATATCTGTTGATTTCTTTGCACCGGAAGGGGAAGTAAAAGCAAACCGCATATTATATTTTTTAGCTGATGGGGACTTATCGAAACTCGATAGCATAAAAAAGAAACCGGTCTCACTTGTTT
>JBAYUG010000029.1:0-35545 GCA_041675325.1 Kapaibacterium sp. (SeqCode) | reverse complement strand
TTTTGTGCCTAATGTTATCGTAATTAATATTGCGGCTGTAAATAGAATAGAAAGTAATTTCTTCATTTTTATTAATGTTTATGTTGCTAAATTACTGAATTATATCATAAATTAATATATATTAACAAAGATTAAACAATTTTAATTTCAACTTAATTAATTCAAATGAATCCTTTAAAAGAAGTAGATTTTGCAGTTACTTTATGCTCAAAAGATGGCATAATAACATACATGAATAACAAAGCCGTCCGTACTTTTGAAAAAGACGGGGGCTTGAAACTCATAGGCTCTAATGTTCTCGATTGTCACCCTGAACCCTCAAAATCTCAGCTCGCTGATATGCTTAAAACCGAAAAGAAAAACGTTTATACAATCGAGAAGAACGGAGTAAAAAAATTAATTTACCAAACACCTTATTATGAGAAAGGCGTTTATTCAGGATTTGCTGAATTGTCTTTGGAATTGCCTGAACAAATGGAAAATTTCATTAGAAGCTGACCTTCGAAAAATAAATCGCAACTATTTGCGTATATTTAAGTATAATAATTAAGAAAACTATATAAATTATATCATTTATTTTTATAATAATATTATGAATTTTCTGGAAAAATTAAACGAATAATGGACGAATTTTCAATAACAGATAAAAAACAGGAAGACATTACTATTATCTCCCTGAACGGGTTCCTTGATGCTCATACTTCAAGTATTTTGGAAAAAAAGTTCGAGGATCTTTTATCTTCCGGCAGCTATAAGATTGTAGTTAATTTTTCCGGGCTGACATACATTAGCAGTGCAGGATTAGGAGTATTTATGGCATACATAGAAAATATGAGAAATAACAACGGAGATATAAAACTATGCGGTATGAGCGATAAGATATTTAACATTTTCGACATGCTGGGATTTCCTGTGCTTTTCAACATAACAAAAGACGAAAATGAAGCTGTTACAAAATTTAATCAAATTGATTAGTCTTGTGGACAAGAATGACAAAATAACGATAACCAGTTCAACGAAGAACCTTCATCTGGTGAGGGAGTTTATTGAGAAAAAGGGGGAAACGCTCAAAATAGAACCCAATATTCTGAATCAGATACTTGTTTCCGTTGACGAAGCTTGCACAAACATTATAAAGCATAATTATAAATATAACGAGAACAATTTCATTGATGTCGAAACCGACTTTAAAGACAAAAAATTCATTATCACGTTGATTTACAAAGGAGACTCGTTTGATCCTACAAAGAAAATCAGCCCTGATATGAAAGAATACTTTGCAAAGTATAAAGTTGGCGGACTCGGTATCCCCCTGATGAAGAAGTCCATGGACAAAATTGAGTTTAACCACAAAGAACCCAACTTAAATTCACTTGTATTAGAAAAAGCGATTTAGTAATTCCTTTATTTTTACATTCCTTTATTTCATATTTACTGAAATCTTTTATAAATGGATAATTTAACCAATAAACAACTCGAACTAAATTCGCTGATTGAATTTTCACAGCTTATAAACACAAATCTAAATCTTGAATTTATACTCGGCAACATTCTTCTGAGTATAATGGGAAAGATGATGATTACTAAAGGTTCGGTATTAATTAAATGCGAAACACCGGATTGTGATGATAAGACTTATTATATAAAAGCAGTAAAAGGTATTAGTACAAATTCTTCAGGGAAAAGATTATCGTTCGATATCCCCAAAGACCCTGAATTTGATATTAATGATGTTTCGGATGTCGATTTTTTTGTCAGCAATAAACTTAAGTTTTTCTATAAAATATACTTCATGGAAAAACTTCTTGGGGTCTTATGCCTCGGGGAAAAACTCACAAAAGAAGAATTGAATAAACATGAGAATATTTTTATTCAAACTTTGCTCAACCTTTCTGCTCCTACTATAGAAAACTCTATTCAGTTTGAAGAAATTAGAATGCTCAACAGGAATATGAGCACACAAATTCAGCATCTGCGCTCACTGTTTGAGCTAAGTAAAGAATTTAACTCAAATTTTCAGGACAGGGATAGCATAATAAAATTGCTTAAATATTCATTACTCGGAAATTTCGGTATTAAAGATTATGTGTGGCTGGCAAAAGACAAATCTATTGGATATAAAATTGTTGAGACTTCAGTTTCAGTTAAACCGGATACTGATATACTGGACGGACTAGATATTTTCGACGAGCCTGAGTTAATTGAAGTTAATTGCGATGACCCTCTGAAAAGAAAACTTTTTGAAGATGGTTTCCGGCTGATTATCCCTATTAAAACAAATAATGTAGTCGAAACAATCGTACTTCTTGGGGCTAAACTGAATAAATCTTCTTTCTTGTTAAGTGATATACAGTTTCTCGAATCCCTGATAAACCTTTCAGTAATTTCTCTGGATAATACTGTTCTTTTTAATGAGTTTCTTAAGAAGCAGAAAATCGAAAGTGAACTAAACGTTGCACGTGAAATACAGGTCGCTATGCTACCAAAAGAAATCCCTCTGATAAATGGATATACAGTTTCCGGATGCAATATACCTGCGCTTCATGTAGGCGGCGATTACTACGATATAATCAAGGTTGCGGAAGATAAATATGTTCTCGTGATTGCCGATGTATCAGGTAAAGGAACTCCCGCATCACTGCTTATGGCAAACATCCAATCAGCTGTTCATTCTTTTCTTAAATTTTATGACGATGAATTCAATCTTGAGTCAGCCACACAGAAAATAAATGAGCTCATTTATTCAAACACTAATTCAGAAAAGTTTATTACATTCTTCTGGGGAATACTCGATATAAGTTCAAGTTCATTTACCTACGTGAATGCCGGTCATAATCCCCCATTCCTGATTAAAAAGGATAAGGTTGTAAATCTTGATAAAGGCGGACTTATGCTGGGAGTTATTGATTGCGGGATGAAATATTATTTTGAAACTGTCACGATTGATTCGGATGATGTTCTGGTTCTTTACACAGACGGAGTTTCGGAAGCAAGAAATACAGCGAAAGAAGAGTACAGCGAAGAACGCATAGTTTCTATCGTAAAGAAATTCAAGAATAAGATTTCAGAAGAAATTCAGAATTTACTACTGGATGATATTAAAGATTTCACCAAAGGAGAAAATCAATATGACGACATTACAATGATCTTTCTTAAAAAGGACTAAGAATTACTATCTAAACCTAACTTGTTCTTTATTTGTAATGTTCATTTTATACCTGCCGTCCCTTTCTTCTATCCGTCCCGTGCAGTAAAAATAATTACTTTCCATCCTTTTCACATCAAGTGTATTAAAGACATCTGCGTCTTTCTCATCAATAAGTATATCAAGAGAAACTTCTTTTGAAATTGAGTTTCTTAGGAGGTACGGATACCTGTCAGTATTAACTTCACCTATATTCCCGAAAACAGTTACTACATTCCCAACAGCATTTTTAAGTCTCTGTTGAGCATCGCCGTTCAACAGGTTAATAACATTTAAATCATTTGCATAATTAGCATAAAAGTAATTCAGCTCTTCGGCTCTTTCATCCCACCATTTAATTCTTTCATCGTAGTCAGGATAACATTTACTGGAGGGATTCCATATCCCAAGCCTGTTTGCTTTTGCATATTCCTGTGCTTCAACAAACTCCTTGTGAAATCTGCCGCTATTGCCGTATTTATTGAAATAAGGACTGTAACCCTGCCTAACGCATTCCACTGCATAATTAACATACTTTCCGTTCTTTTCCGCAATCAAGTGTACAAGATATCTTCCGAACATATCTTCACCTCTTAATGTATCATCTTTTTCAATTCGCACGCTGGATACATCTTTAAAGAATTCTTTTGCCCACTCTGTCGTCTGCATTCCGAACGGCGATTCAAGCTTAATAGGATATTCTGATTTCTTTTCCTGTTTCTGCTCATAATAATACTCAAGCCACCTGTCTGTAATTTGCTGTATCTTTTCTTCTGAGTCCTTGCCTTTAAAAGTTTCTTCAGTATCTATAAAAAGCAAACGAGTTGACTTTGTAAGGGTCTTGAATCGGAATGTATCGCCATCAGTAACTTTCGTGATTTCATCTTCTGTTATGATATATATAGAATCAGTTTGCTTTTGCGCAAATGAGAACTGTGAACTTAGAAATATTAAAATTGCTAAATAATAACTTATGACCTTAATTTTCATACTCATATTTGTTAATAAAAAACTCCTAAATATTGCTATTTAGGAGTTATAATAGTAAATTTATCTTATTAATTCCGCTTAATACTTTGTTCCTTCGCTGACGAATGGAAGAAAAGCGAGATGTCTTGCTCTTTTTACAGCTGTAGTTAGCTTCCTCTGCATTTTTGCGGGTGAACCCGTAATTCTTGCAGGTAGCAGCTTTCCTTGTTCATTTAAGAATCTCGTCAGCAGCTTGACATCGCGGAAGTCAATAAAACTTTCGATTCCCCTTTCCTTGAAAGGGTCTCTTCTCTTTGCTGCAGCTTGTTTTTTCGCTGCGAGCTGCTGAGTAAGTTTATAATTGCTTTTCGCTTTTACTTTTTTCATATAGAAATATAGTTTGTAAAATATAATATACCTATTTTATACCTTTTTTTCAATTCTGTTTAAAATTAAAATAAGAGGATTTTTGGGATTATAATATACGGCATTATTCAATATAAATTCAATTTTTAAAGAATTATATTATTACATCCTCGAATTTAAAATAAACTTATGGTGAATAAAACATTTTACCTTGCACAAATTTTAATTTTTGTATTAATGGCAAATGCAAATTATATTATCGGTCAGACTGACAAAAAGATTCCTGACTATTCTATGACCGAAAGAAAAGAAATCCCCGTTGAATATACGTGGAAGATTGATGACCTTTATCCTAACGATGACGCATGGAAGGCAGATAAAGATGCAACTGTAGTTTTAATATCAAAAGTCGATGATATTCAGAAAAACTGGACATCTTCTGCAGCGAATATGCTTACCATGATGGAATTAATCTCCGAAATTAATATAAAAGCA
This sequence comes from Kapaibacterium sp. (SeqCode), assembly GCA_041675325.1. Taxonomy (GTDB): domain Bacteria; phylum Bacteroidota; class Ignavibacteria; order Tepidaquicellales; family Tepidaquicellaceae; genus CAIKZJ01. The sequence continues at coordinate 30,531 of JBAYUG010000029.1, read as the reverse complement.
GGAGTTCTGTATGCTTATTCATCTCACCAGAGTGCAGCTGATATAGGCGATACAAAATTTCAGAAAATGGAAGGTGAACTTCAGTCAATTTTTGTAAACTATTATGCAAAGTTATCTTTCATTAATCCTGATGTTATTACACTCGGAAAAGAAAGGTTAGACGCATACATTTCTGAAGAACCTAAGTTAAAACCATACAGCTTTATGATGTATGATATTTTACGAAACAAAGAACATATACTTCCTGAAGAACAGCAAAAGATAGTTTCCATGACAGGGTTGTTCTCAGGTGTTCCCAGTAAAACGGCAAATATGCTCAACGATATGGAACTGCCATCAATTGATGTTACGCTTACGGATGGTTCTAAAGTAACTTTGAATTATGCAAATTATGTTAAGTACCGCGGTGACAAAGACCCCGCAAACAGAAGTTTGGTCATGCGGGAATTCTGGAACAACATGAAGAATTTTGAAAATACTTTCTCTATCCTTCAGGATGGTGCAGTTAAAAACCACCTTTTTGGTGCTAAAGTTAAGAAATTTGAAAATTGTCTTGATGCAAAATTATTTAACGATAATATTCCAAGAGAAGTTTATACAAACCTTATAAAATCTGTAAAAGAAAACCTAGACCCGCTTCACAGGTATTTAAAACTAAAGCAAAAACTTCTTAAACTCGATAAATACAGATATGAGGATATTTATGCATCCGCAGTACCGTCTGTTGAAAAGATTTATACGTTCAGTGATGGTGAAAAACTCATAAAAGAATCTATGAAACCTCTGGGCAATGAATATCAATCTGCTTTAGATGAAGCTTACAAAAACAGATGGATGGATATTTATCCTAACAAGAATAAAGAGAGCGGTGCATATTCCGGCGGAGTTTTCGGCGTTCATCCTTTTGTGAAATTAAATTATAACGGTGAATACGAGTCCGTCTCTACGGTGGCACATGAACTTGGTCATGCCATGCATTCGTATTTCTCAAATAAATATCAGCCGTTTGTAACATCAGATTATACTATTTTTCTCGCTGAAATAGCTTCTACCTTCAACGAGAATATGCTCATGGAACATATTTTAAAGACTGAAACCGATGATATGTATAAGTTGTTTATTCTTGATGCCTATCTGGATCAGGTAAGAGGAACATTATACAGACAAACATTATTTGCTGATTTTGAACTTGCTATGCACGAGAAAGTTGAAGAAGGAAAAACCTTAACAGCCGATTGGCTGAATGATAAATATTTAAGCTTAACTCGTGAATATTACGGACACGATAAAGGCGTAACACAGGTTGACGATTATATTCAGAGAGAATGGAGCCGCATCCCACACTTTTATTATAACTTTTATGTATTCCAATACAGCACAGGAATAATTTCATCTATGGCGCTTGCTGAAATGGTTTTAAGCGGTGGGGAAAAAGAACGCGACTCATATCTGACTCTGCTTAAATCTGGCGGTAAGGATTTCTCAATAAATATCCTTAAAGAAGCGGGCGTTGACATGACCACAAAAGAACCTTACGAAAAAGCTTTCAAAAGGTTTGATTATCTTGTGTCAGAAATGGAAAAAATAATGGCACGTCTAAACAAATAATATTATTTTAAACTATTAAATTTAAACAGGAGTTAAATAAATGGGAATGACTATAGTTGAGAAAATTCTCGCTAAAGCAACAAAAACGGATATCGTTAAACCGGGTGATGTAATTGAACCCGAGGTAAATGTTGCCATGTCACACGAAAATGCTGCACTGGTAATTAATCAGTTCAATGAAGTGTATAAAGATACTGGACTCGAACAAAAAGTATGGGATCCAAATAGAATAGCAATTATTTTTGATCATAGAGTACCCGCTGAAAGTTCAAAAACTGCAACCAATCAGAAGAAAATAAGAAACTTTGTTAAGGCAAACGGAATTGCAAAATTTCATGATATTCGTTCTGATGAAGGTGGTATTTGTCACCAGATTCTTGCAGAGTACGGTTATATTAAACCGGGTGATGTTGTTGTTGGTACTGATAGCCACACTACAACACATGGTGCTTTTGGGGCGTTTGCATTTGGTATCGGTGCAACTGAAATGGCAAGTGTTTGGTCACTTGGAACTGTTCTTAACGTTGAAGTTCCAGATACTATTAAAATTGTCGTCAATGGAAAATTAAAAGAGAATGTTTACCCAAAAGATTTAATACTTTATATAATTGGAAAGATATCGGCTCAAGGAGCTAACTATAAAGTAATTGAATTTCATGGTGATGCAATTAAGAATATGTCAATGTCGGGAAGACTTGTGCTTTCAAACATGGCAGTTGAAGCAGGAGCAACAGCAGGGATAATCCCCGGTGACTCTGAAACAGAACGCTACCTCAGAGAAGCAGGAGTTACTGATAAGATTACTCCGGTTCTTCCAGACAGCGATGCTAAATATTGTCAGGTTGTTGAGATAAATGCTAATGAATTTGAACCGCAAATTGCGTGTCCTCATACAGTGGACAATGTAAAACCAATAAGCGAAGTGAAAGGTATAAAAGTTGACCAGATTGTAATCGGCTCGTGCACTAACGGCAGAATTGATGATTTGGAAATTGCAGCAAGTATTCTTAAAGGCAAAAAAGTCGCAGAAGATACTCGCATGCTTATCTTCCCTGCATCATGGAAAATATACAAACAGGCATTGAAACAAGGACTGCTTGAAATATTCTCGGATTCAGGTGCAATAATTATGAATCCGGGATGCGGATGCTGCCTTGGTGTACATCAGGGTGCAATAGGCGACGGTGAAGTAGCGCTTTCAACAACAAACAGAAACTTTAAAGGTAGAATGGGAAATCCGAGAGGCGATGTTTATTTATGCTCGCCGGCAGTTGCTGCAGCAAGTGCTGTTGCAGGAGAAATAACAAGCCCTATAATGAAAGGAGTAAACTAATGGGAAAAGTAGTATATATATTCGGTAATGATATTTCCACTGACGCAATCTATCCCGGAAGATATATGGCAACAGTGCTTCCGACTGAAACTCCTCAGTTTTGTTTTGCTGATTACACTGAATTAAATCAGAAACTTAATTCTAAAGAATACCCAGAAGGAAGTGTTTTAATTGGCGGCAATAATTTTGGATGCGGTTCTTCTCGGGAACAAGCAGCATCAACTATTCTGGGTCATGGTATTGTTGTAATAGCAAAAGACTATGCCCGTATATTTCTACAGAATGCTATCAATCTTGGACTGAATCTTATAACTTGTCCGGATATTGAAGCTGAATTAGGTGATGAGATTGAATTAAAAGGTGACAAAGTGGTTAATAAAACTAAAGGTAAGGAATTCAGAACCGTTCCCCTTCCGGCTGCACGTATGGCTATTGTTGAAGCAGGCGGTCTTGTAGCATATACACGAAAGAAAGTAATAGCAAAATACGCAAAGTAGAAGATATTTAATTTATCGTATAATAAACCCATAGTTTTACTATGGGTTTTTTGTTTTATTATTATTAACTTTAAGGGAAATAATAACTCATGATGAAAACAATATTTATTACATTTATTTTGTCTCTTATATTGTACACTTCAGGATATTCACAATCAAACGATTATCCTACTCACCTATTCCTCGGACAATATTCAACAACAACAGATAAAGACAAAACCACCGAAATCTGGGAAATATCTGCTGTTGGTGAGCTTATTGGTAAAACAATCTATGAATATCAGGGAGGTACAATACTTTCAGAAACTATGCGCATAATTAGTAAAGAAAATAAATTACATTATTGTGCTACAATCATGGAACAAGACCCTGATAACCCGCAGGGTGAAATTTGTTTTGAACTTAAGAATTATAAAAATGAGGTTTTTGTATTTGAAAACATAAACCACGATTTCCCTAAAAGAATAATATATGATTTCTCCGGATTCGGTATGGTAAATGCCAGAATAGAGGGCGACACTTCAGGATTCGATATTAAATACAATAGGGAATACACTAACGCTCCTTATATTGTAAAAGGTAAGATAATCAAACAACCTTTTGAGAATAAAGCAGGAAAAATAGTAAAAGGAGTCTATGATTATTATCTAAACGTACAAGGAATAAATTACTTTATAAAAGTAAGTAAATCCTCTATAAAAATAAGTGAGTTAGAGGATTTACTTGACAAGAAAATTATATGTTCTGTAATCTTTAATTTAGGTCTTTGGGATTCAGATGATAATAATCAGCAAAGCCGCGTCGGTAAATACGTTATAATAACAAAATTCGAATAAAGAATTACTTTAATAAAATATATCAAATTGATTTATTCTTTTCCTTGATTAACTTAATGTGAATGTATTATCTATTTGAATTGTTATATTTTCGCAAACAGTAATTGCACCCTTTCATTGTTATTTAATACCAGGATATTTTACTTTATTAACATTTCTCTACTCACTTATCCTCTTAAAATCCAAATCAAACCCACTTCATATCCAGTTCAAATCCACTCTAATATATGCATAAACATATGATAAATAGGCTTAACTAAGTGACAAATGAACTTGTAATCTACTCAAATTACAGCTATTTACCTATAATCTATGAGTTACTTCAGTACAACAACTGCTGAAATATCCTTTTTATACCAATATATTTATTTAATTAACATCATGCGCTTAATATCACTAAATCCGTTTGAATTTATTTTATAGAAATAAATTCCGGAAGTCAAAGCTGATGCATCGTACCTTACCTTATAATTACCCTGACTCTGTAGTTCATTAACCAAAACTGAGATTTCCTTTCCAAGTATATCATAAACAACAAGTGATACATGACCTGATTTTGAGATACTATATTCAATCTCAGTTACAGGATTAAATGGATTCGGATAATTTTGTGATAAACTCGTTTTTATCGGTACGATATTATTATTAATTCCTGTCAATGTACCAATTGTAAAAGAAATGATAGAATCTTGATAAGAACCAATATTGTAAATATTCAAACCTCCTTGAGCTCCGTCTAAAAGAAAAGGCGAAGGATTTGTTGTGCTGTTTATTTCTGTTCGACCTACCTCTTGACAGAAATGTGCCTGCAGCGGGCTTCCATTTGCTGTCAGAGTACCGTTTGGCCTGTATGCATATACTTCATCGGGTGGTCCGTTTGCATTTCCGTTGCGTGTTGAATTAATTCTCATAATTATAAGACCATCACCGGGTATCGAATTCTCAAATACCGATAATTTTCTTCTGAACTCAATCAGGAAATACTCAATCGATGAGAAAGGAGTGATAATCTTGTATGCATTATTTGTTGGTGATAGTGTGTACTTTAACGTATAAGTTCCTGGTGAGGTTATCGTTGGTATTGATGGTATCCATGTTCCATACTTTATTTTCATATGAGTACACATGTGCTGCGGAGGATTTTGATTCGCATCCATAACATCCCATCTGCTCATTGGACTTATGCCGTTGCTTGTGTAATGGTAAAGGTCAGGTGCTCCGAGAGAATGAAACATTTCATGACATAAAACACCCACACCACTGTTCTTCAAACTGTTTTGAATCTGAAAATTGTAAGTATAAACTCTTTTTCCTCTTATATAAACGTTTTGAGAGTATAGTGACCACATATGGGGCCAAAGTAAATCTGCCCAGGCAGTAGAACTCCCGTAAACAATAAAACAAACATTATCTATTCTGCCGTCTAAATCCCCATCGAGATCCAATGTGTCAGGAACCATGTTTGCAACGTACTGGCAAGCACGATTTAATAATGAATGTTCCCTCTCAGTTTTATTGGATGAAGTATATCCTAAAGGATTTGTTGTTTCATTATATGGTCTGAAATATGCTCGCACAGCAGTATCCTGATACGATGCAACAAACGCATTCGTATTTGTTGGATAAAAAGTAGTACCAATATGAAGCTGATTATACGATACTTCCTTGAAATAATTCTTCATGGAATTAGTACCTGTAATACTTAGATTAAACAATCTGTCATAATATGCCAATGAATCAGTAAACTCATTTTCTCCCGCAAATCTGATATAAACAACAAGATTGTTAATTACACCTGTTTTCGGAGCATCTCCCATATCTTTTGGTGAATTTGAATAGAATTCAAGACGTTTTTTTATTATGTCACTTTCTGGAATTGTTAGCCACTTTTGAATCCCGGTTAAAAGAGGATTTGTAACACCTACTATATAATTTGATGCTACAATAGAACCTCTATCAAGGATTGCATAACAATAGTATCCTGTCTTAGAATTTTGGATAATGGTGTAACCTTCTGCATCATGAAGCCAGTTGTAGAACTCATCACCACTTGCATAAATATTCAGTTGGGTTCCATTTGGCTGTATTAATGAGACTGGTTCAAATGAAAGATAAGCAGAAAACACCTTTAAGGATAAAGTCAAAGAAATAATAACAAGAAAAATAATCTTTTTCATAGTAAAAATAATTAGGCAATAATATTATAAATATACTTAAATTATATAAATTTTCTCAGATAAACCGAATAAACAAACTTTCTGAAGTTGTTTTTCCTGTATTCAAGAACAAAACCATTATTTGAAGCAATTTCTACAAATTCCTTTACAGTTTTGAAATTCATAACAGATGTATGAAGATAGGCATAGGCAGTATTACTGCGAGAAATAATCCGACCAAAAACAGGCATGATTTTCGTAAAATAAAACTCAAACAAAGGATTTCTCTTCTCTAAACTGAACATCTCCAGCACAATAAGCATCCCATCAGGCTTTAAAACTCTGTAAATTTCTTTTAAAGATTTCTCTATGCTTTCGAAATTCCTAATCCCAAATGAAATTGTAACTATATCTATACTTCCGCTTTCAACAGGCATATTCTCTGAATCCGCTAACTGTATTACAACTTTTTCGTTAGATATTTTTTTCCGCTGCAGTTCAAGCATTTTTGGGGAAATATCAAAGGAATAAATCTTTTGAGGTTCAAGTTTAAGCAATTCTACTGCCATATCACCAGTACCTGAAGCAAGATCAATAATTTGAGTTGCTTTTATTTTATTTAGTGAGATATAGTTAATTATTTTTCTTCGCCATACTTTGTCTAAGTTTGCGGTGAAAGTATGGTTAAGAAAATCATAACGATCAGCAATATCGTCAAACATCGCACTTATATTTTCTTTAGATTTATCCAGCTTCATTATTAGTTAAATCTTATTGATTTTACCGGATCAAACTTTGAAGCCAGATACGCAGGAATTAACGTAGCCAAAAATACCAATATGATGGTGATGATAGATATAAATACAATATACTCGGGGACAATTAGTATTGGTACGCTTTTCATGTAATATAATTCCGGTAATGAGAAGAACTTAAACTTCAATTCTGCAAGTGCAATACCAAGACCAAGTATATTACCGAGTACGATTCCGATTAATCCTATTATAATCCCGTCGTAAATAAATATCTGCATTATGTCATTTCTGGAAGCTCCTAATGATTTTAATATACCCACAGATTGAGTTTTCTCAAGTACCAGCATAAGCAGAGTACCTACAATATTAAAAGATGCAACGATTATTATAAGTCCTAATACAATCGGTGTAGGTGCTTTTTGTAATTCCACCCAAGTAAATAAGCCTTTATACAATTTAAACAATGAACGAGGATAAAAAGGATATCCTAAAACTTGTTTTATTTTAGATACTGAAGCTTCAACATTCTCTATATCCTTTACATTCAACTCTAATCCTGTTACATAATCATCATAATTAAAAAGCGATTGAGTTGTTTTAAGGTCTGTGTATATTAAAATATCATCATAATCCCGCAAACCTGTTTCGTAAATACCGCTAACAATAAACTGCTTTATTTTTGGTGGATTGAGAGGTGATGGTATTCCCTGAAGCCCAAATACAATTACTTTGCTTCCAATTTGGATGTTGAGTTTTTCAGCAAGTTTATCGCCAACAACTAATCTCGAAAATATTGTGTCAACCGGTTGTAAATTATATTCCCCTTTTATGATGTTGTATTTGGTCGATGATAAGTCGGTCTCCTGTATAACTCCCTTCAGCATTATCCCTTCAACATTTTCTTTGAATCTAATTACTGCTTCACGTTGTACATAAGCAGTGACAGCGCTTACATCGGGAATAGAATCGTTTATAGTACTAATTACATCATTATAATTCTTTACACCTTCAGGTTTGAATGAATGGATCTGGATGTGCGATACAAGTCCTGCAACTTTATTCAATATTTCTTTCTCAAAACCGTTGAGAATTGAAATAGCTACAATGAGAGTCGCTACTCCAAGAGTAACTCCAAAAATTGAGATGTAAGTTATGAAAGATATAAACTTGGAATCCTTTTTAGAGAACAAATAACGTTTAGCTATTAAATACTTATAATTCATTTAGCTGAGTAAATATGCTCTTATAAATTCATCTATTTCACCGTTCATTACAGATTGTGTATCAGAGGTTTCATAATTAGTCCTGTGATCTTTTACCATATTGTAGGGATGGAAAACATATGAACGAATCTGGCTTCCCCATTCAATCTTCTTCTTAGATTTTTCAATATCATTAAGTTTTTCAAGCTGTTTTTCCTTCTCCAACAAATATAATTTGGAGCGAAGCATTTTCATTGCATTTTGCCTGTTCTGTAATTGTGATCTCTCAGTTTGACATTGAACCACAATACCGGTCTGCATGTGAGTTATTCTTATCGCTGTTTCTACTTTATTAACATTCTGTCCGCCTGCCCCCCCGGCTCTGAAAGTATCAATTTTAATATCCTCAGAATTAATTTCAATATTAATATTATCATCAATAATCGGGGAAACGAACACAGCGGCAAAGGAGGTATGCCGCTTTTTGTTTGAATCAAAAGGTGATATTCTTACTAAACGATGGACTCCGTTCTCAGCTTTAAGATATCCATAAGAATATTCTCCTGAAATCTCTAAAGTAGCACTTTTGATACCTGCTCCGTCGCCGTCAAGTCTGTCGACCAAATTAGCTTTAAATTTATTCTTCTCTGCGTATCTTAAATACATTCTCAAGAGCATTTCAGCCCAATCTTGAGCCTCGGTACCACCTGCCCCGGAATTTATTGTAAGTATAGCATCATTTTTATCGTCTTTATCCGATAGAGTATTCTTGAACTCCAATTCTTCAAGATACTTTTCGAAAGCCGCAATTTCTTTGTCAACATCTATCGAAAGTGAATCATCATTCTCTGACTCGCCAATTTCCATTAAAATATCTACGTCCGAAAGCATCTTTTCGGCAACAGTAAAACCTTCAATCCATTTCTTTAAATTTGATATTTCCTGTAGAATTGCCTGTGCAGATTTTTGGTCCTCCCAGAAATTATTATCCTGAGATAATTTATCTAATTCAGAAAAGCGATTTTTCTTCGAGGGTATTTCAAAGATACCTCCTTAGAGTTTCCAGTTTATCTCTCGAGTCTTTTAGTCTGTATTTCTGTTGGTCAAACAATATTTTCTTATATTTTATTTATATTCAAAATTAACTAAAATCAGTGACTATAAAAAGATTATTCAAGCTTTAGGATGAGCTTGTTTATAAACCTTTTTCAGTTTTTCAGGGTTTACATGTGTGTAAATTTGTGTTGTTGATAGACTTTCGTGACCCAGTAAATCTTTTACTGCGCGAATATCAGCACCATTATCCAACAAATGAGTAGCAAAAGAATGCCTTAGAACATGTGGTGATTTTTTCCTTAAATCAGTCACTGATGACAGATTTTTATTGACCATTCTCCTTACTTCAACCGGACCAAACTTCTTGCCTTTCTTACTGATAAACAGAGTATCAAGTTTATTAATGTTTACTATATCCCTTATGTGAAGATAATTTTTTATAGCTGTGTCCGCTTTACTGCCAAACGGGACAATACGCTGCTTTGATCCTTTTCCCAATACTTTCACTGTTTTATTGCTGAAATTTACATCAGAGAATTTAAGATTAATTAGTTCACTCAATCTAATTCCTGTACCATAAAATAATTCAATAATTGCTCTATCAATAAAACTAAGTTCATCACTCCCGATTTTATCAAGAAGTTTATTAATTTCATTCTGCGAAAGATAAGAAGGTAGTTTTTTAGCAATCTTGGGAAAACCAAGGCTTGACGCAGGATTACTTTTGATAATTCCTTTCTTATAAAGATATTTAAAGAAGGATTTTAGCACCGAGATCTTTCTTGAGACAGAACGGTTAGAAAACTTGCGTGTTTTCTTTATATCAAGTTTCTGCTTTTCAAAAAGTTCTGAGATGAATGATTTAAGAATAAAGATGTCGATACTATTGATATCAATATTTAACTTACTTTTTTCTTCTTCTGAATAGTCAGCTTCACCATGATAAGTGAGTATCATGAAATTATAAAACTGTTTTAAATCGGTCTTATAAGAGATAACTGTGTTTTGCGAGTAATTTCGAGCAATATATAAATAATCCAGGTATTCTTTAATTAATACAACAAGATTATTTGACTTCAGCATGTTCTTCCTTAAGAATCTCTTTATGTTTACACTTAGAACAATATAAGAATTCCCCATCTTTAACAGTTTTCTTTTTAACAAGATAATCGTTCCCGCAGTTTTCACATTTCTTCATAACAGGCATTCCATTCTCGATAAAATCACATTCGGGATAATTCGTGCATCCGTAAAATATCGTTCTACGTTTGCCGCCTCTGCGCTCAAGTATCTCTCCCTTATTGCATTTTGGACATTTTATTCCAAGTGTAACTGGAAGTATTCCTCTGCATTTAGGATAATTAACACAACCATAGAATTTTCCATATGGTCCAATCTTTAATAACATTTCAGATTTGCATAATGGACAAGTTAGGTTCTCAACAGGTTTCTGTTCAATAGGAGCATTTGCTTCATGTGATAAGGTCCCTTTACATTTCGGATAACGGTTGCACGCATAGAAAAGTCCGTTCCTGCCCCATTTTTTAACCATGAGCCCACCTTCAGTATCACCGCATTCTGGACATTTTATATCAGTTTCTTCTATTAATGATTTCTTTATACCTGGTGCAGCTGCTTCAGCCTGCATTAAGTCGTTATTAAACGGAATATAAAAGTCATCGAGTACATTTTTATAAGTATTCTCTCCGTTAGCTATCGTGTCAAGTTCCTCTTCCATATCTGCCGTAAACTTAGTATTTATAACATCTGGAAAATATTCCTGAAGAATCTTGTTCACCTGAATACCGAGTTCTGTTGCAAACAGTTTACGTTCAATGAGATCGACGTACTTGCGGTCAATAACCGTTGATACAATTGATGCAAATGTACTCGGTCTGCCAATTCCAAGTGTATCAAGCTGTTTAATAAGACTACTTTCAGTATAACGAGCTGGCGGAGAAGTGAAATGCTGCTGCTTATTCAAATTGGCAGCTTTAAGCATATCGCCAATGTTTATATCTTCTGGCAGCATCGATATCTCGTCTTCTTCCCCTAAATTGTTCTGATCTTCAGAAATATCCTCGTAAACTTTAAGGAATCCGAAAAATTTTGTAACTCTACCAACCGCTTTAAATATGTAATTAACTTTATTTCCAGATGGATTAATAGCTTTTATAAGAATTGTTTTCTGATCAAAAACTGCTGGCATCATCTGTGAAGACACAAATCTCTGCCAAATTAAGGTATAAAGTGAAAGTACACTTTTATCAAGTTTCTTAAGCATATCGGGGGTCATAAATACGTCTGTCGGACGAATAGCTTCATGAGCATCTTGTGCTTTAACTGCTTTCTGTTTTCCTTCTCTTACGATACCGGATAAATATTCATTGCCATAGTTTTTAATTATAAAATCACCAGCCATCTTTTTAGCATCATCACTAATACGTGAAGAGTCTGTACGCATATAAGTGATTAAACCAACATTTCCTTCACCCTTCTTTATTTCAACACCTTCATAAAGTTTTTGTGCAAGCTGCATAGTTCTTTTTGGAGCAAATCCAAGCTTAGAAGACGCTGTCTGCTGAAGAACAGAAGTTGTGAAAGGAAGGGGTGGATTACGTTTAACTTCTTTTACCTGAATATCAGTAATCTTTAATTTATTATTTCGTAAATCTTCAATAATCTTATGAGCTTCATCAATGTTATGAATACAAAGTTCATCACCATTATACTTTACAATATCATCATTTATTTTATACAGCTTGGCATTGAATGCTTTTGAGCTGCCAGACGGTTTTGAAAATATTCCGAATATTGACCAATATTCCTTGGGGATAAACTTTCTGACTTCTTCTTCTTTATCGCAAATAAGTTTTAGAGCAACAGATTGAACCCGTCCAGCAGAAAGACCAAAGAAAAAAGATTTCCAGAGGAAAGGACTTACTTTGTAGCCGAGAATCCTGTCCATAACTCGTCTTGCCATTTGCGATTCGACAAGCTTATCATCAATATCGAGAGGATTATTCATAGCAATATCTACACCAGTTTTTGTAATTTCATTAAATAGAACTCTCTTGATGTTTTTATTTACTTTTCTTATTTCATCAGCAATATCGGATGCAATTGCTTCTCCTTCACGATCAGGGTCAGTAGCTATGTAAACACTGCTTGATGATTTTGCGAGCTCTTTGATCCTGCTTACAACTTTTTCTTTTCCTTCAATAATGCTGTACGTAGGCTGATAACCGTTTTCAAGATCAATATTAATTTTATTCCTTGGTAAATTCTTTATATGGCCTACTGTTGCTTCAACAACAAAATCTTTACCTAAATATTTATTTATTGTCTTTGCTTTAGATGGAGATTCAACTATAACTAATGATTTTTTCATGTATTCTTAATTTATTAAACCTGCTAATTTTAAATAATAGTTTTCCTTTTTACTCATTTCTGTTTTTCTTCCTTTGGTGTTATCTTCCATACCACATAAGTGCAACAACCCGTGAATTATTACTCTAAACAGTTCAATAAGATAACTACTTTTGTATGTTAAAGAGTTTCTGTTAACAGTTTCCAACGAAATAATAATGTCGCTTTCAGTGAGGGAAGTGTCATCATACCTGAATGTAATTATATCAGTTTCATAATCGTGTTTTAAGTATTTCTTGTTGAAATCTTTTATAGTAAAATCATCACAAAACAAAATATTAATGATATCAAGCGATTTTCTTTCTGATATAAGTACAAAATTTACTACGCTCTTAATTGATGCCTTCAGATCTGTTCTATTGACATTTTCCGGCAATAAATGGGACTGGAATGTAAAACCTATTTTAATTTTTTTCACGATATATAGGATTGTTTTATTCCGATTCAATAACCGAGAGAGCAACAGCAGAAAGCAGCTTTTCAGAATTTAGATTCATAAAATCCGCAGCAAGAGTCGATCTATCGACATTTGCATATAATGAACAATCGCCCTTTTTGGAAATTATTAAACCTGAAATTTTATTATCAGATTCTGTATAGAAGATTACTTCTTCAAGCATATTGCTGATTATAAAATATCTGCATGATTGCAACTGTAAATGGGAATTTTCAGAGTATAAAGATATAAGATTATCTTCAGCCGGGTCTAAATAAATATCAAGAGCGATATTACTTTTAAGAATGTGATCCTGGATTTTTAATGAATAAGTTTTCTCATTCTTTAGGAATTTCATTTCAAATAGATTTTCCAAATCCCGAAGATTACTTTCATTTAAAACTTTTTTATTACTATTGATATTGTCCATTTATTAAATACGAATTTCTATGATTATTTTTGTTGAGCTAGCGATCAGAGTTGAACTGACGACCTGCTGATTACGAATCAGCTGCTCTACCAACTGAGCTACGCTAGCTTAAAAAGTTTATATATTAAGTTCCTTCTGAGAAATCGTTATTATACTTTATCTGATCCTTAGTTAGCTTGTCAATCTTGATGTTCATTGTAGATAGTTTAACACCTGCAATTTGTTCATCCATTTCTCTTGGTAATACGTGAACACCAAGAGGAAGTTTCTTACCGGATTTGTATGAATTGACAAGAGCCAGCTGAGCATTAAACTGATTTGCGAATGACATATCCATAACTTCAGAAGGATGACCTTCTGCAGCTGAAAGATTAACCAGTCTTCCTTGTGCCAAAATGTATATTTTCCTTCCGTCTTTCATTAAGTATTCTTCGCAGTTTGGCCTAATAGTTCTCTTTGATTTCTTCATCTTTTCGAGATCAGAAAGGTTTATTTCACAATCATAGTGACCTGTATTACAGACTATTGCACCATCTTTCATAGAGGCAAAATGTCTTCCAACGATTACGTCCTTCACACCTGTAGCTGTAACGAAAATATCACCAACTTTAGCTGCTTCATCCATCTTTAACACCCTGTGTCCTTCAAGAGTTGCTTTGAGGGCTGCTGTAGGCTTTATTTCAGTAGCGATTGTAGATGCGCCCAGACCCTTTGCACGGTTTGAGACACCACTTCCACAGTGCCCGTAACCAGCAACAACAAAATTCTTTCCTGCAATAAGAACGGAAGTTGCTCTTAATATACCATCGAGAGTTGATTGACCGGTTCCATAAACATTATCAAAGTCCCATTTTGTTACTGAGTCATTTACAGCATATACCGGATATTTCAATGCACCCTGTTCAGCCATCTTTCTTAATCTGTGTACTCCTGTGGTAGTTTCTTCTGTACCGCCAATAATTGTAGGTATTAAATTATTATATTTATTATGAACTGTAAATATTAAGTCGGCACCGTCATCAAGAGTCAGTTGTGGTTTGAAATCAAGAGTTCTATCAATACACCAGTAGAATTCCTTAGTATTCATTCCATGCCATGCATATATTGAAACACCTTCAGCTGCTAAAGCTGCTGCAACATCATCCTGAGTAGACAGTGGATTACAGCCACTCCACGAGAGTTCAGCACCTGCATCAATAAATGTCCGAATTAAAACTGCGGTTTCTTTTGTTACGTGCAGGCAACCTGCAATTTTGAATCCCTTGAAAGGTTTCAATTTTTTATACTTTGCTCTTAATGCTGCAAGTACCGGCATTCTTGATTCAGCCCATTCAATCTTTGTTCTGCCTTGAGCAGCCAGTTTCAGGTCTTTAACTTTAAATTTGTTACTTTTTGCCATGTTATATATTTAATTATAATAAAAATACAATATTTCTTATTCGGATAAAATTTATTTATTTATCGCTTTTCTTCAATTCGATGCCGAGTTCATTAAGCTGACCCTCATGTACAAAGCTGGGACAATTATCCATAAGAGAAGAAGCGCTTACAGTTTTAGGAAAAGCTATCACATCTCTAATTGACTTTGTTCCGCAGAGCATCGCAACGAGTCTATCAAAACCGAATGCAACTCCACCGTGGGGTGGTGCACCATATCTGAATGCTTCAAGTATGAAACCAAATTTTTCTTTGGATTCGTCATCAGAAAGACCTATAATGCTAAAGACTTTCTTTTGAATATCACTATTATGGATTCTTATACTACCGCTTCCGATTTCATTGCCATTGTAAACAAGGTCGTAACAATTTGCTCTTATACTAAGTATATCTGCTTTATCAGAGCTGTTTAACAAATGCATATATTCTTCTTTCGGTGAAGTGAACACATGATGTTCGCCTGCAAATCTTTTTTCCTCTTCATCGTAGTTAAAAAGCGGAAAGTCCACTATCCAAACAAATTCGTGTTTACTGTCATCAAGCAATCTGAAATCTTCAGCAATCTTAAGTCTCAGCTGACCAAGACCCTGAAGAACTTTCTTTTTATCACCAGACAGAATAAAAACATAATCACCACTTACAAGGTTCAGAGATTCTTTAAGATTATTTATAATATTTCCGTCAAGAAACTTAAGAATTGAAGACTGAAGTTCACCATTCTCGTTCACTTTCATGAATGCCATACCTGTAAATCCGAACTTCTTGACGAACTCTGTATATGAATCTGAAATCTTTCTTGTAATATCAATTTTGGAATGCGAAGCATTAGAGTTTAATTTTATACATGAGACAGTACCTCCCGAAATAATGACATCTTTGAACACTTTGAATTCCGAATCTTTTACTGATGGAGAAATATCACTTATTAACATCAGGTCTTTGATTCGCATGTCCGGTTTATCAGTACCATATTTATACATAGCCTCGTCATAAGCGAGTTTTGGAAATTCATCAGGGAATTTATAACCGAGAACTTCATACCATATTTTGTTAAATAATCCCTCTGAGATTTTAAAAACATCTTCCTGCGTTACGAATGACATTTCAATATCAATTTGCGTAAACTCAGGCTGCCTATCAGCCCGGAGATCTTCGTCCCGGAAGCATTTACAAATCTGCACATATTTATCCAGACCAGAGACCATAAGTATCTGCTTATAAGTCTGTGGAGACTGAGGCAAAGCATAAAACTTTCCAGGGTGAACTCTAGACGGAACTAGATAATCACGAGCACCTTCGGGAGTAGATTTCATCAGAATTGGTGTTTCGACTTCAATAAAATCAAAATCAGCAAAATACTGATGAACAATCTGATAGACTTTGTTTCGGAGAATGAGATTATCGAGAACTTTTTTACGCCTAAGATCTAAATATCTGAACTGAAGGCGTAAATCCTCACTAGCCTTAACATCTTCTTCAACAACAAAAGGAGTGATATCAGATTCATTAAGAATCTGTATTTCTGTTGTATCAATTTCAATACTACCTGTAGTTATATTTTTATTTACACTTTCTCGTTTAATAACTATACCTGATACAGAAATCACGTATTCATTGCCAAGTTTTTCTGCAATAGAATGTACATGCGTGTTATCTGGCATTACTTTAATCTGAGTAATACCATAACGGTCCCTGACGTCTATAAAAAAGAGTCCGCCTAGGTCTCTTTTCTTTGCAACCCAGCCGTTTAGAGTCACTTCCTGACCAACAAAATCATCATTTAACTCCCCGCAATTATGTGTACGACTTTTAAAACTCATATAAAATTTTGAATAATATGTAAGATACCAAAAATAATGCTTAAAAGAGAGGAAAAAGTGGGTTAATTAAGAAAATAGAGGTTATTGAGTTAATAAAAGGGGAAAAATGAGAATTTAAAAGTTGAGGTTTGAATTAAGTAATATAAGGTCTATTTGAACGTAAGTAAATGCAAAGAAATACCACAATAAGACCCAATAATACCGTACTATTAACGTACTATTATTGTACTATTATCGTGCTTTTAATGAAGATTTTATAAATCTACTGTAATAACAGTAATTTAAGGATATGTGGTTGATCCAAAGAGAAGGTATATTATGAGAAATAACAGGCTATATACTATAATGCAATGTAAATATATTTTTTGAAACTGTCAATAGGAAATAAGAATAACCGTTATTTAGATTTCTTAAATTCGTTAATTGTTATTTTATAAACGCTATCAATTCTATTAATCAACGCTGTCAATTCATTGCGGGTTGCATTCCCGTTCAAGGATTCAATTTTTAGGCAAATATCGGCCAGTCGCTCTGCCCCCAAATTAATACTGATTTTCTTTAGATGAGAGGAGTATTTTTTCATCTCACCTAAATTATTATTATAAAATGAAGATTTAATATTCTTAATAAGCTCGGGTGCAAGATTTGTGTATAGTTCATTTATATTAGTAAATTTGTTTTCTATATTAAAATCTTTCAATACATTCAGAATATCTGAATCAACCGTAAAGCTTTTATTTATATTTTTCTTTTTAATTATCTTCCTTTGGTTAATCGTATCGATCCATTTTGCAAGGATTTTTTCTACATCTTCAATTATAACAGGTTTACTCAAATAATCATCCATACCAGCATTAATACAATTATCCCTGTCACCCTGCATCACATTAGCGGTCATAGCGATAATAACAGGTCTTTCATGAGCTTCCCAGTTTTTTACAATATGTTTAGTAGCTTCAATACCGTCCATTTCAGGCATTTGAACATCCATGAAAATTATATCGTAGCTAACTTGTTTGAGTTTATCAATAGCTTCAAGACCATGTACAGCATGGTCAGAATCATATCCTATTTGAGATAATATTTTATGAATTAATTTCCTGTTAATCATATTATCTTCAGCAACGAGTATCTTTATTGCCTGTTCTTTCGATACTTCACCTGAAGATTTATCCTCTATATTTACTTCAGATCCCGTAATCTTTTCTAATTTAGACTTTTCTTTCTTTTCCTCTTTTACTGAAGGTTCGATTTCATTTACATTTAAAGTCTGAAACAATAAGTTTTGCAGCTGTGTTTGTCTTATAGGTTTTCTCAAAATTGCATTAATACTAATTTCTTTAATCTGCTGATCATTCATCAAATTATCAGAGGAAGTAAAAATAATTATAGGCAAACTTTTTTCATCCCTATAAGTTCTGAATTTACCAGCGAGGGTAAGCCCATCAATATCGGGCATTAACATATCAAGAACAGCAACATCAAAAGGATCATCATTGACTATCCAATTCAGAGCTTCCAGCGGATCTTTTGTTGATCTTGGAATCATTCCCCAATTTTTGCACTGAATATTCATTATATGCAAATTCGTTTCATTATCGTCAACAATAAGAATTCTTTTATTCTTTAATGGGGTTGAAGATGACTTAAGGAATATTTTCGGAGATGAAACTTTTGGAACCTTAGCTTTTATCGTAAAACAAAAAACAGAACCAATGTGTTCAATGCTTTCGACCCACATTTCACCACCCATAAGAGTAACGAGTCTTTTACTGATTGCAAGACCGAGACCTGTACCACCGAATTTCCTTGTAACAGAAGAATCTGCTTGAGTAAAACTCTGAAATATTATTTCTTGTTTTTCTTTTGGAATACCCACACCAGTATCTTTAACAGAAAATTGCAGTTCAACTTCATCCTTAACATTATTAAGAGCTTTTACAATAACAAGCACTTCACCAGTCTCAGTAAATTTCACAGCATTATTCGCAAGATTCACCAAGATCTGTCTTAATCTTGAAACATCTCCCAGAATCATTTCAGGAACATTTGGTTCAATCATGTAAAGTAAATCCAAATGCTTTTCCACTGCAATAGGAGCAACAAGTTCAAAAGATTCTTCTATACAGCCTCTAATTTCAAACGGTGCTTCCTGGAGATCAACTTTACTGAATTCAATCTTAGTAAAATCAAGAATGTCATTTATTAGATTGAGAAGTGTATTGCCACTGTTCTTAATTGTAGCAACAAATTCTTTTTGTTCGGGATTTAGATTAGTTTCAAGCAATAGATCAGCCATACCGAGAACGCCATTCATAGGTGTTCTAATTTCATGGCTCATAACGGAGAGAAAATCTGATTTAGCTCTTACAGCCTGCTCAGCCTCATTTTTCAATCTTATAAGTTCTTCTTCATTCTTTTTCCTTTCAGTTATATCTGTGATGATTCCATATAGACCAGAGATATTTCCCATATCATCAAATAACATGCGAGCAAAAACATCTGCCCAAATTAAATCATTTCTTTTGCTTAATAATCTAATTTGAAAACGAACAAATTCCTTTTTGCTGCTAACTAATTCATTCAGATTGGATTTATAAATATTCAAATCACCCGAAAACATAAATTGCTCGAGTAAATTATTCATCGTATCTTCTTCATTAAAACCTGTAATATCAATCCATGCATTATTAGCGTAAATAATCTTTCCTTGCGAATCCGTTTGAAAAATAATATCCTTTAGACCATCTGCGAAAGTATCAAAATTACCGCCTGATATTAAATTGTTAGATGCTTGATTTGACAATTCGGTGATGATAGTCTTGATGAGGTCAAGCATTTGTTCCGGATTTAATCCTTCAATATAATCATCACTTTTACCTACGTGTTGAAGAAGCAAAAGCAAAACTTCTTTCAAATGAAGCTGGATATATTTCTGTTTTTTAGCGTCATTTACAACCAAATCACTTGATTTCTTAAGTTCGTCGGCAAGAAATTTAAGTTCGCTTATTTTACTATTAGTCTCTTCTTCAAGAGAAGAGTAATTTTTATCAATTAGAGTGAATAAGTCGGTTATTCTGGAAGGAATATCTGATGCATAATTAGGAATTCTTACATAATCACTAATACCCGCAAACCAATTCAAAAAATTAGAAAATTCTTTCTCTGATTTCAGATTAAGCAATGATACAACGTTATCCCTCAGATTTAAACTCTTGAATATCATAGTTTCCTAACTATATATTTTAGAAGCATACTATGTTTGCTATTCGATTAATAAAATATTATTACTGTAAAAACAATGATTTAATCAAACTAAAAGAGATTAATCACTTTCAATATATAATATATAGCAAATATTGTACCATTTTTATAATTTTTGCAATTCAGATATCGAAACGACATATAATGATTCGACTTCATTGATCAACACATCATATCCATCGGAAACGCCATCATAAGAATTTGATTCTATAACTTTGCAAATATCCGCTAGTTTTTTTGCACCAATATTAAGACTTGCACCCTTTAAAGCATGCGCGGATTTTGAAAGATTTTCAAGGTCATGAGCCTCATGATAATTTTTAATTTTCTCAATCAACTCCGGATATTGAGCGACATAAAGGTCAATAATTTCTTGTAAAAAGGAATTATTTTCATCCCCAAGTTCTTTTAACCCATTTATAATTTGAAGATCGAGTAAATCATTTGTATCAGTATCATTATCCAAAGTACCTCTTAAAGCTTGTTCTCTTTCGATAGATTCAAAAAGAGCTTTAAAATTTCCTTTACCAAAACTACGAGCTCCTTTCCTCTGAATAATTTCAAAGAAAAGAGTAGGCCTGTCTTCAACGGGTTTTGTAAAAATCTGCAGTAAGTAACCATCATCATCTTTATCGACAAGAATTCCGAGTTCCTGCAAAGACTTAATATCTTCATCAATTTTTCCTACTCTGCCTTCAAGTTCCGAATAATAAGTTGTTGGAACAGTGAGAAATTCAACGCCTCTTTCTATTAAACTGTTAACTGTACCAAGAATATCGGGAGTAGCAAGAGCGACGTGCTGTATGCCCGGTGATTTATAGAAATCGAGATATTCTTCAATTTGTGATTTTTTCTTACCTTTAGCAGGTTCATTGATTGGAATTTTAATCTTTCCGGTACTATTTTGCATCACCTTGCTCATTAGCGCGGTATAATCAGTGGAAATATCTTTATCATCAAAAGATAATAATTGATTGAAACCAAGAACTTTAGCATAGAATTCGACCCATTTGAGCATTTTCCCGAGTTCTACATTTCCAACCATATGGTCAACAGCTCTTAAATTTAAGTCTTTAATTCCTTTTAATGCTCTGTGTGATGCATCTGTAAAACCGGGAAAAAACAATCCGTTATAATTCTTTCTTTCAATAAAAGAGTGAATAGTATCACCAAAAGTTTTAATCGAAGATTTGATTATTATCCCCGAATCATCTTTATATTCAGTAGGTTCCAAAACAGGTACAGCACCGCGTTTTACTGTTTCATGAAACGATTTCGCAGCATCATCGACTTCAAATGCAACATCTCTAACGCCATCACCATGCAATTTAACATGCTCAGGAATGAGACCATTTTCATGGTAAGCTGTTGTTAGAATAAATCTTATTTTACCCTGTTCAAGAAGATAAGAAGCGAACTTTCTGTTACCTGTTTCGAGACCAGAATAAGCAGTAAGCTTAAATCCAAAAGCATATTGATAATAAATAGCGGATTGTTTAGCATTCCCGCAAAAAAATTCAATATAGTCTATCCTGTTTAAAGGGAGAAAATCTTCCATAGTCTTTAAGTTAATTTAATTATAATTGAAACAAGTAAATAACTCTAATAAATTCCAATTTCAATACTTATAATCCCGCGGGTCAATTCCCAGTTTTGTAAGTTTCTGCCTAAGACTAACAGGATGAAAATTTATTGTTTTTGCAGTAGCCGCAACATTACCATTACAAAGTTTAAGATATTTCTTGATAAAAGTGATTTCAAAATCTTTTATTATATTTTCCTTATTCTCGTTGTAATCTGCCGAGTAGTTTCTTTTACTTTCTCGGCTAAGAATATTAGAAGGAAGAAGATCAAGAGTTATCTTACTATTATCACAGAGAATAGAAGCGCGTTCTGCGACGTTCTTTAGTTCACGAATATTACCCGGCCAATCATAATTAATTAATACATTTTCAACCGATAAATCGATAGCAGGTATAGGCTTTTTCTGAGCTATGCTCTGTTCAGTAATAAATTTATTAAAGTAGAATTTGATGTCTTCCTTTCTATCTTTCAGACTTGGAAGATGAAATTCGAAAACATTAAGACGATAGTAAAGGTCTTCCCTGAATTTTCCTTCAGCTATTAATTGTTTAATTTCCTTATTGGTGGCAGCAATTACCCTCACGTTTGTTGACTGAATTCGAGTATCGCCAACTTTTGAAAATTCTCTTTCCTGTAAAACTCTAAGAAGTTTAACCTGAATGACAGGGTCAACTTCACCAATTTCGTCCAAGAAGATGGTCCCATTATCAGCTATTTCGAAATATCCTTTACGGTCTTTGACAGCTCCAGTAAACGAACCTTTAACATGCCCGAAAAGCTCTGATTCCAATAGCTGAGGCGGTAAAGCAGCACAGTTTAAAACAACAAACTGCTGGTTTTTCCGATTACTCGATTTATGAATAAATTTTGAGAGCACCTCCTTACCTGTACCATTGGAGCCTGTTATAAGAACAGTGGAATCCGTGTTAGCTACTTTTCTAACCTCAGTAAGCATATCCTTTACTTCCTTGCTCGCTGTAAGGTATTCAAATTCTTCCTCACTGCTGTGTTCAACAGATTCAAGTCTATGTTTCAGAAGAATATTCTCCCGTAAAAGATGAATTCTTTCAAGACCTCTTTGCAGAGCTAATAGCAATTCCTCTTTATTAATAGGTTTAGTAAGGTAATCGAATGCGCCAATCCGAATAGCATCAACTGCCGAGCGAATAGTTGCAAAAGCTGTAATAAGAATAACGATTAAGTCCTGTTCAATCCTTAATGCCTTTTCAGTCAGTTCAATTCCATTCATCCCTGGCATATTAAAATCGGTAATCATAACATCATATTTAAACTCATTTATCCTAGCAAGAGCCATTTCACCATTACTTACCGTAGAGACTACATGCCCAACGTCTTCGAGCACCTTTTTAAGTATTGCTACAGTTGTTGCCTCATCGTCAACAACCAAAATTCTTCCCATATTCCCTTAAATTTTAGTTTGACAGAAATTTATAAATCTTGTTACTTATTTAAAATCATTTTCTTTGTGTTCATATTATCTCCATCCACGTTTAGCGAATAGAAATAAACTCCTGACGGAAAGTTTACTGCATTCCAGTCAGTTGTGTATTCACCTGCTGTGAGTTGTCTATTAACAAGAACAGCAACTTCCCTGCCGAGAATATCATATATAGAAATTTTTATGAATGCTGCTTTCGGAACCATGAAATTAATCTTTGTTGCAGGATTAAACGGGTTAGGATAATTTTGCTTAATATCGAATTGAAGTGGAACGATTTCGGAAATCTTATTAATATCAACCGTACCTCCAGCATCCGAAATCCTTTTTGCGAAATCCTGATAATACTGATTTGCAATCAAAGAATCATATATTATCATCATATTTTCATCATTACCATTATCTGCAGCGTTAGAATAATTAAATGAACCTGTTTCAACAACAGAATTGCTCGATAATAAATCCGCATCAATAACGGTGTATTTACTATGCATCTGTGCACCAAAATAGTTTTCAAGAAATACTTTTGCTGGAGGATTCCAAGGTGACGTACCTCCAATTCCTTTCATTTCGAGATACAAGTCACTGGAGACATTTGCTTGATCGAAAACACCTCTAACCATTAATGATGGCGGATTATATTTTGCTTTCATTTTGTTTGCAATAGTAAACAACGTGTAAGAAAGTATAGCAAAATTAATTGATTTATTAGGTTCGTTATCAATAAGTCTTCCGAGTCTTGAAGCCTGATCGGATGGCCCGAAATAGATTTCCCATCTTTTACCTTTTACATTAAAAATCTTAGGAGTGTTATCGAGTTTAGCACCACCCCATTTTGCATTAGCAAGATTATTTAAGTCATTGTGCGAGCCCCACATTTCTTCGAATTCCCGAGTATAAGCATTACAGATTGATTCATCCTGAACAAGTATCACATTTTGTACATCGCTATAGAACTGTTCATTTGTAATATTTGCAGATCCGCCCCATAGCCATTTTCTGCTGCTCGCAGAAGCTGAAGTATCCCTGCCATCAAATACAAAGAACTTATGATGCATAATGTAAGTGCTTGAAGGTCTAATCTGTACTCGAACTCCTGCATTAATCAAATCCTGCATCAATGCCTGTGTATTACCATCTCTATAATCATAAACAATTCTTAATTTAACACCACGAATTAAAGCATTAATTAATTTATCCCTAACAGTTGTGATTTCATTAAAAGAGTATATCGCAAAATCGATCGAATGCTGTGCAGAATCAATCCTTTGACCAAGTCTTGTCAAAAAATTTGTACTCCCGTTTGCTTTATTGTCAGGGAGTGCAAGCGTAGTATCAGAAGGATAATTGAAATAAACTTCTACCTTACCCGTAGATGAAAGATTAGATGCGGTAGAGAAATATTTATTTGTATATTGACTCGTACCATTTGTATTAGTAGAAGTAACCAAAGCCTGGTAAATTTTTCCCGGTTTTAAATTAGTAAGATTAATACTGTGAGCAGTAACCTGATCCGAGTTATAAACAGAATCCGTGTAAACTACAGATTGACCTATAGAATCTGATACAAAATATTTTACTTTTGTATCACCGAGAGTTAATGTCGAAAAACTCATAGTGATAGAAGTCGGTGTAATATTAGACTCCATAGGAACACCCGTTATTGAGGGTCCACCGGATGTTATTATTATATCGTTCAAATCTCGTGGGAGTATTTGATACCCGCCAATATAAGGCGCACTTGACTGAAACTGACTGTTCAGTGCAAGGATAGAGAATGGATAATCAGGAATCTGTGTGTTAGCAATGTTGGATGAAGCGTTAATTCTAATATCGCATGAATCGTTACCTACAAAAAGTCTGTAGTTTCTGCCTGAACCTGAAACTGTCCATTGAGTAGCAATTCCATAAGGTGATATACTCTTAATTGCTGTAATACCGTTTATTCTTATTAATCTTGACTCATAAATTTCGCCATCCGTTCTTATTTGCCCCGGAGTAACAAATATAGGAGTTGGCGTGTTTATGCCAGTAGAAAGCACCTGATAAGACGTAACAGGCTGAATTTCAGTAAGACCGTTGTATTGTGTAACAACTCCTGTTACCTGAACGCTGTCTCCCCTATTAACATTAGGACCGAAAGTCGCATCGTAGCCTACCATTCCTGCAGAAGGTACCTGAAAATAAACTGTAGGAACACCGAACTCGCGGCTTGTAGTTACAACGCCTCTGACAGTGATAGTTTGCCCCAAAAGCAAAGAGACACCATCAGGACCTTGACTTCTTGCAGAATCTATCGTAATTACCTGACTATAAGCATTACTGATTAATGCAAAAAGTATTACAAAGAAAATTGATTTATTAAGCATAAGTATTATATTTAAGTATTTGATATATCAATATAACTATAATTTAATTCTGTTTCCGTAAACTTTGATAGTAGAAGAAATAATTATACCGTTGGGATCTTCTGCAAGCTTTCTTTCAATTTCATTTTTCAGCACTGTCATATCCTCATTGATTCCTTTTTCAAGTACTGATTTATTGTATGCATAATTATAAGGCGATAAATACTTATACTCAAATTTATCGATAAGTTCTTTAAACTTTGGTAAATTCTTTACCCATAAAAAGGATTTATCATCCCAGAAAATAAGTTTCCAATTAGAGTTTTTTGAAAAATATGATATACAAGTGTTTTCCATTTCTTTGGGGTCACGAACAAGATCAGGTGCAAGATAGATTACATAATCAATACCATAATCTTCAAGTTTTTGCTCAAACCCGGGACGTTTTAGAAGGATTTGCTGATATTTAGTAAAGATATCATCATTAAGATTCCTGCTATCAATAAAATTCTGTTTGCCTTCAAAATTCCAGACGAAGAATCCTCCGGTTCCAAAATGATTAAATATTTTTTCACCAATGTTTGGTACATTATTCTGTTTCATAAAATCAAACATTGAAGTCGGGATAAAATCTGAATTTATACCTACCCCAGAAACTCTGTAATAGGTTAGATATTCGAGATACAGCTTATTATTGGGAATATTAAAAATAAGAAAAAGGATGAATGCGCCTATCGCAATTTTTATTAGAGGTTTATGAAAAAGAGTATTCTTAATTTTTTCACTATTCAGTAAATTTATATAATAATAAACCGAAACAGTCGTAAATACTAAAGTTATTATAACAAAATCCACTGTAAACCGCATCGCTCTGACAGAATAAACAGCAAATGCAATGTAAAGTATTGCAAAGAACCAATCCTTTTTCTTTATAGCATATAAGATATTGAAAACACCTATAAACAAAAGAGCTTTATATATGTATGAAACAAAGCTGTCAGTATATCTTGCCGCAAATGGTGACATCCACTCGTTAACTGTTTCAAGCATTTTCATTTTTGTGTGCTCGTAAGCATATACGTATGTCTGCAAGAAATTGGGATTAACGATCATCATCAGAGCCGAGACTACAAGTACTGTGAAAAGGAATGTAAGTTCTTTCTTTGTTAGAGGAATTACTGAAGGATTATTCCCCGGTTTGTAAGTCCCTGCAACTTCTGAAATAAAAAACAGTGCCATTAAAAATCCGCCTGCTATGATTCCCATGTGAAGGTTTGCCCAAAGAAGAAATATAGGAGGTATGAAATAAAGGATTCTCTTATTACCCCTGTTGAAATATCGATATTCGCAAATGATGAAAATTAGAATCGCGAAGAAAAAATACGACATCAAATGAGGCCTTGGCGTAAGTCTGTCTATCATTCCGAATGAAAGAACAAGCAGTGCAAAAACGCTGAACGTGTTACTCACGTTAAACCGTTTAAGTAAGAAATAAAATATTAGAAAAACCGAAATAATCAAAAAAGTTCTGATTATGGATAATCCCGTGTAACCGGAAAAAGAAAATATCGCGTAGGTTATAACATCCCATCCCCATTCAAAAGGCATCCATTCTTGTCCCTGTGTCATGTATCCAAAAATATCAATGGAAGGAACGTGACCGGATTGTAAGATTAATCTGCCTGTAGCGAGATGCCAGAAAACATCATCATCACCTGTAATTTTAAATGTAGTAAAGAATCCAAGAAAAATCAGAAAAATACCTAAAAGCGCATAATTGAAGATAGGGTTTTCCTTATAGTCAAAAACTTCAGCGCGTTTTACGGTTTTCTTCTTAGCTTTAGACATTACTTAATTTAAGTCAGTTGATAGTCTATACCTGACTATTCTGTTATTATCTGTATCAGCTATATAAACTACTTTATTGTAGAATGCAATTCCCTTTGGATTATTAAATTTACCTGATTCAGAACCAAAACCGCCAAAAGATTCTATCATTAATTTACCCGTAACATTGAATTTCCAGAGATAATTTCTATAGGAATCAATAACAAATACACTCTGATTGGGATCCTGTACAACATCATCCGGTTTACCGAACTTTGCACTAACAATACCTAATGATGATTCCGTAAATTTTGGATCATACGTTCCATTGACATTATTATACATAAACCAGAGAACTTTATTAAGAGTTGTAGTATCGGGAGTGCTACGAGTAATAATAAAATCACTTGAACTGTTCCTGACAGCACAGATACCTGAAACATTTTCTATTGAATAAAAACTACTTCCGGATGACTGAAAACCGGGAAGAACAGTTACAGTCTGAACTATATTTCTGCCGGTAACTTTTAGGATTGCATTCCCTGGATCTATACCGAACTGATCTTCAGGACCAACTCTAGTTATAAGAACCGAATTATCAGTAAGTACGGCGATACCCGTAAACTTTCGTAGAGTACTTGAATTCGGAGTTGCATAAGTTGACTTTATATAAGTGGACTTAGTTGCATTAGAAAGATTACCTCCTGCTTCAACAGTGTTTATTCTGTAAACTATGCTGACAGTATCCATTGTTGATACAACAGAATCAGAAATTACAAGAAGGTCAAAGTTATAATCCTGAGCAAGTTTTCTAGGATTATTAATAGCAATTTCTCCAATTGTTCCACCTGCAATATCCATCTGGACAATCCTGTTATTCTTAGTATCTGCAACATAAACAAGAGGTTCATTTCCCATAAGAACATCTTCAGGCCTGTTAAATCCACTCCAAACCGGAGTCTGCAGAATGTACAAAGTATCAGCAACATTAATGTTACCGTTATTTGTTATAGGAAATTGTGCAAGATCCAGTTTTTCACCGCAACCATTCAATAACAAAACTGTTATCAGAAATAGATAAATATTAATTACTATTTTCATTATTTATTTTTCTCCGGTAAGATTAAGTTAACAGAAAATCTGTGCATGTATCCCCAATCACCAAAATTTGCAAGAGAATAATCAACTCCTACTTTAGCGAAAGAAATCGGTACTTTAACTCCTGCACCAACAGAGAAGTTTTCAGCATCGACATTAAATTTATATCCGCCTCTAATAGTTACCATTTCCTTATATGAATACTCAGCACCCACATTAATATATTCCTTGTTATCATTAGGGCTGTTAAGCTGAATGCTTGTAGTAACTCTGTTATTCTGGTTCATCCATGGCTCAAAAGCAAAACCAATTTTAAATAATGTTGGAGGAGGAAATTTCTGAAATTCAGAAGCTGTTCTTCCGCCTATCAAATCAACTGAACCCGATGGAGAAACCTGAGCTCCAAAATTTGCAATAACTACTGCAAATCTTGTTGTACCAAGACCGGTTTTATAAAATGTCGCTAAGTCGCCGAGAACAGTTCGCATTTTTAGTTCTCCCATTGTTTCTTCAACATACCTAACAGTTACACCGAAGGAGAACTGGTCAGTGAATTGTCTTGCGTAAGAAAGTCCGACAGCAAGGTCTGAAAACCTGAAGTAATTGCCTGTACCGTTTGGCTGGAATTCAGTTGTAACTTTCATGTCTTCAGTTCTGAAAGATGTAACGCTTAAACCAACTGCATTGTTACCCCCAAAATGATAAACTCCGCCAAGATGTTCAATTCTTGAATCGGCAAACCATGCAGTATGTGTAAACGATAAACCATTATCTTTATTGAGAACAAGTCCCGCAGGATTATACTGTAAAGCGGAGAAATCGTCTGAAACTGCGACAAATGCCTCACCCATTCCTGTCGCACGAGCGTCAGCTCCTATTTTCAAAAACTGCAGAGACGACGTTCCTGTTCTTTGTCCTCCAAGGTTAGGAATCAACTGCGCATGAACCTGAGTAGCTATCAGAATCAGAACAAGGATTAATATTTTATGCTTTATTGACATTATATTTAAACTTTTAGAATTTAATTGATACTCCGAATTTAATATTGCGAGGTGAAAGATACCTTGCCGGGTTAAATGGATAAGGATCTAGCGGTGCCTGCAAGTCCGGATACAATGGATCGTTCCAGGAATTCGGAGTCGGATCTCCATATTCATATGCTCTTCCGGTAACCGGATTCAAAATTGTAGAATTATTGTTGTTGAATAAATTCTTTATTGAAAGATTAAAGACTATATCAAGGTTATAAATGCTTACATATTTATCTATATCGAGGTCAACATAGAACCAGTTATCACCTACGTTAGCATAAAGATTATCATAATCTGTAGTGTATTCAGGTCTTCCATCGTCAAAGTAACCGGTTAATAATTGTGGAGTATATCTTTTTCCTGACTGGAAGAACAATCTTGTTTTGATGTTAATGTTATCAAGTATATTTTTCCCAAAACCAAACAGACCTTTTCCTTTTTCAATTTTAAAGAAAAGGTTTGCTGAAGCGGTAATAGGTCTGTCCCATCCAAGGAAGTTTTCGGAAATGGTTTCCTGCAATCCGCGCGTCGCGACTAAGTAACCCTGATCTGAAGTTGAACTTTTGCCTGTTGCAACAGAATAAGTGAAATTAAACTTGCCGTTGAACCAACCGCCAATTCTTTTCTTGTACTCTACCTCAATACCTCGAGTGCGGGCATAATCCTGATTAAAATAACTTATAAAAGATTTTCCGATATACCTTCCGTCATTGATTATAATGTTCTTTGTTGAAACATAATCATAAATGTTCTTGTAATATGCAGTTATTGTCAACACATCATCGCTGGTAAACTGATTTCTGATACCGAGTTCGTAAGAAACAGTTGTTTCAGGGTCAAGGTCAGGATTACCAAACTTCTGATATGAAGACTGCGCTGATTGTGGGTTTAGCTTTGCATAAACAAACTGAGGTTTAGGACGCTT
>JBAYUG010000028.1:0-35925 GCA_041675325.1 Kapaibacterium sp. (SeqCode) | reverse complement strand
ATGTTGTAATAGCAGGCAAACCAAACAGCGGAAAGTCGTCTTTGTTTAATTCACTCCTTAAAACCGAACGGGCAATCGTTAGCGAAATCTCCGGTACAACGAGGGATTATCTGGAAGAAAACCTTATTATTGAGGGTATTCTTTTTAATCTGACGGATACTGCCGGATTGCGCTCAACAGCTGATATTATAGAACACGAAGGAATTAAAAGAAGCTTCTCAAAAATAAATGAAGCCGACCTGGTGGTTTATTTAGTGGATTCTTCAAACAGCAAAAGTGAAATAGAGCATTCTGTGGATTTTTTTAATGAACAAATTAAATCAATAAATAAGTTACTCGTATTCACTAAAAAGGATTTAGCTGTTATAAACAGTCCTGACACCTCAATAGCAGTTTCTATCACAGATAACGAATCATTATCGAAACTAAAAAATGAAATGGTACGTAAAGTAAAGGAAAAAGAATCTGATCTTAAATCCGGAAAGATAGTTATTACAAACATTAGGCATAGGATATGCCTTGAAAAAACAATAGAATCTCTGAATAATGTTATTACATCGATTGATAAGAATATGTCAGGAGAGTTTTTGTCCATAGATTTAAGAAATGCATTAAACCATCTTGGAGAAATAACGGGCATGGTTACAAATGATGATATACTAACCTATGTGTTCTCAAAATTTTGTATTGGGAAATAATCCGTGCTTTATAATCATGAGTAGAATACTTTTACTCTAACACAAATTTATTAATTAACAACTTCATAGTATGAAATTACCATCCCTTGATGTTTTAATAAGTCAGGCTAAAGAAACAGCTTCAAGATTCCCACTTGCAATACTCACATCAATACTTGGTGCGCTTGCAATGATAAGAATTATTGATTTTGCTCCTAATGAATATGAAGGACAGTTCTGGTGGAATATAGTAATGACCTTTTCTCTTGGATTGCCGTTGTTTATTGCATTTTCGCTCATGGCAGAGAGCAAGGGATTTGAAAAAATAAAGAAATATATGTTACAGCTAATACCTGTCGTTTTTCTTCTTGTCTATTTCTTAACTCTTTCAGATCAAACTGATTTTTATGATATCGGAAGGTACATTCTATTGCTCGTTGCTTTTCATTTGCTGGTATCATTTTCTCCGTTCATTTTAACAAAGGATAAATCACATCTTGATTTCTGGAATTTTAATCAGACAGTTTTTCTAAGATTTATTCTTTCCGGTCTTTATACATTTGTACTTTATGGTGGTCTGGCTATAGCTTTATTGTCATTTGATAAGCTTTTTGAAATGAACATAGACGGAAAAAGATACGGCCAGCTTTTGTTTTTCATAGTCGGAATATTCAATACCTGGTTTTTCTGTTCAGGGGTGCCAAAACCTGCTGATATGAAGTCCGAAGCTTTTCCAAAAGGGCTCAAAATATTTACGCAATACGTTCTGCTGCCAATTATTGTAATATATGTTCTGATTCTATACCTGTATTTGTTTAAAATTATATTCAGCTGGAACCTTCCCGTCGGTTGGGTTTCATATCTTGTTATTGGATTCTCTACTGCCGGTATATTCTCACTTCTGTTGATTTATCCTCTTGTCGAAAGCAAAGAGATAAAATGGGTAAAGATATTCTCGAGAATTTTCTTCATTTCATTAATCCCTCAGATTGTATTGCTTTATCTTGCAATCGCCGTCAGGACGTCTGATTATGGTATTACTGAAAGAAGATATTATGTTTTTGTTCTTGCCTTCTGGCTTACGATTACAGCCATATATTATATAATTACAAATTTTAAAAACATAAAATACATTCCTATCTCATTGTTCTTAATAGCTGTTTTGACCTCAGCCGGACCCTGGAGCGCTTTTAATATGTCACGTAGCAGCCAGATAAACAGGCTCGAAGATATACTGAATAAAAATTCAATCCTTGTCAACGGCAAAATCATCCCTGCATCAAAGGATATTCAAAAAGAAGAAATTCAGGACGTTAACTCAATAATTAACTTTTTGATAGATAGGAATAAGTTAAATACAATTCAGCCCTGGTTTAATGAGAATCTTGATTCCCTCGAAAAATATAAGAAAGTATCTGAAGTTGTTTATCATAATAAAACAGAGCAGATTATGCAAATAATGGGATTGAAAGCTGATAGCTATAATAATATAAACAAAAAGAAATTTGTATCTGCAAGGACTACAGGAGCTAACGAAATAAACATTCAGGGATTTGATAAATTTAGTTTGTTCGAAAGTCAGAGGATAGATTCTTTATCAGTAATAAAGTCCTATTATGATTTCAATAATAATGATATAATTGTTTATAATAATGCTGACACGATAAAATTCCCAATAAGGTACATTACCGACTCTTTACACTCTGAACGTCCGCCATTGCAAAGTATGACGTTGAATAATTACTTTAAAGATATGCATGTTAGAGTAATAGTTACGGGGATTGACTTCAATCGGGAAGAAAATGGTATCAAGATAACTTATCTAAAAGCTTATATTCTAACAAAGAAATTATAAATAACAAAAGGGCAGAATTAATAAATTCTGCCCTTTAATAAAATAATCGAACTCTTATTTAATTAAGGTCATCTTTTTTACTTCGCTGAAATCACCTGCCTGGATTTTATAGTAATAAACTCCGGAAGCAAGTTTCATCCCGTTGAATGATGTTGAGTATCTTCCTGCCTGTTTGAATTCATTAACTACAACAGATACTTCCTTACCAGATACATCAAATACTGTAATCTTAACATTTGAATTCTTAGAAATATCATAATTAATGTTTGTTACAGGATTAAAAGGATTTGGATAATTCTGATGCAATGCAAACTTTTCCGGAATGGTACTTACATTCTCGTCTGCATTAACTAATAATGTTGCAGACTTGATAACTATTTCATTATTCGGGTCAAATGTAACACCAGTAGGCTGACGATAAAAATAAAATGAGTACCACTGATTATTAGTACTGTTCATTACTTTTACTGTTGTATCAGAACCTGTTGAAAAAGCGAATTTTATCATAATTGGAATCGGGAAAAAACCTGCATTCGTCTGTGTCTGTTTTGCGAGGAAATTAACTCTATACTGACCGCCTCCAAGATTTACAATATTATAACCATTTTGGTAAACCGGATGATTTGGCTGGTAAATCCAAGCATTATAAAACCATGCAAGATCCTGACCAGTCTCTGAGGACATCTTAGCAAAGAAATCGGGAATCGTTGAATTCTTAAATTTGAAGTTTACTGTATCAGTTGCATAAGCCTTAAGACCCTTGAAGAAAAGAGAATCTCCTAATGTATATCTTAAAAGATGAAGAACACATGAACCCTTGCAATATGTAACTGCATAATTGAATAATGTGTTTGCATCGGGAGTTGTTACATCCCAAGAAGGAACTGAGATTGCCCATCCGGGATTGCTTGATAAATAATTACTTGCGTCAGAATTAATTGATGATTTGTAAGCAGAATATCCGCCTGTTCTTTCAAGCCAGTAACCTTCAGACCAGGTTGCAAAACCTTCGTTAAGCCAGATGTTTGACCAGCTTGCAGGACTAATCATATCACCAAACCATTGGTGTGCATACTCATGTGAAGCTAAATTCTCACCCCAGCTGTTCATAGTTGTTAAAGTCTGATTTTCCATTCCTCCCCAGGTAAATCCTGCTGAGTTGGATACGTAGGCAAATCCGTTTTTCTCAAATGGATGCTCTCCAAATGCCTGTGAATAATAAGTTGTCATAGGAAGTATTACATTCTTGACCGGTGATATATTTTGTCCAGTATTGAAATAAAACCTAATTGGTATGCTGTCGTTCGGATTTGATATTTTATGCCAGTAAACTATGTCAATTGCATAATTAAGTTTCGACGTCATGACTACAAGATAAGTTGAAACAGGGTCTCTGCTTATCCAATGATACCACAATGAATCTCCGACGATTGTTGAGTCGTTTAATCTGCCGTTTGAACCGAGTCTTACTGATAACGGGACTTTAACTGTCAAATCGAGTGTAGCTTTGTCAGAGGGTCTATCCCAGCATGGGAACCATTTGCGTGCACCTTCCGGCTCAGCGTCAGTAAATACCCAACCCTGACTGCTTGCATAGAAAGCATTATCAGATACATTTAAGTGTCTGTAATTTATTTTTACATTGACTACTTCGCCCGGATTGTAAGTCCTGTCTAAATTTATTGTAAGTATATTGGATGTATGATTGTATGTAAGAGCAGTTCCGCTAATAAGTCTTACTGAGTCAACTACCATTGAAGAGTTGACGGCGTTTAATTTAATATTATTCAAAGTGGAATCTACTCTGAAAGTAACAGTATTCGAAGCAACAAAATCTTTAGGATATGGTGAGAAGTAACTTCTGTATATATCAAGATTGAGTTTGTAGTTTAAAACATCAAACGAATGTCTCGGCGTACCCGGAGAATCTGTGAAATATTTTCCCGGGTCTGATATTTTTGTTTTCTTCATAGAGCATTGTTCAGAACCTTTTTGTTCGTGTATATGCTGTGAAAAACCTGTATTAAGAATTGCCAGAATGGCGACTAAAGTGAGAATTATTTTGTTCATTATATTGGTTAAAGTTAGATCAATCATATAATATTGTGAAATCGGTTACAACATTAAAGTGGAAAAACAAAGAGATTATTGCGAGTATTTAATTTGAGAAAAGAGAGAATATTAAGGGGTAATACTTTTATTTTGAGGGGAACAATTTTAAACAAATATTGTTTAAGAAAAGAACGTGAATAAATTACTCGGGAATTTATGATGAGAACAGATAAAATAAGAAAAAAATCAGTTTGACCGCAGTATCACCGCATTTCAACCGCATTTCAACCGCAAATCAACCGCACTTTCACCGCAAATCAACCGCAAAATCACCGCACTTTGTCCGCATTAAGTGGCTACAAAAAGGCTTAGGCGAACCATAGTTGAGACTACTACTGAAGCACGACTTTAAAAACAGGGATAATGGTTTTTCATTAATTGCAGAGGTTTTGACACCTGTGTCAAATTTTTGGAATATTTGGCAGTTGTTGATTTCGATTGAAAATTTTGGGATTATCGGATATAGACCATCTTTTTGGAATCGGTTATATTTCCGGAAATGAGTTTATAGAGATAAACTCCGGAAGCAAGATTTTGGGGAGAGAAGGGAACACTGTAAGTGCCAGGGTGCTGTTTTTGGTTGACTAATTTTGTAATTTCTCTGCCGAGTAAATCGTAAATGATAAGTTTAACATCGGTGAATTCTCTTATCATGTAGGTGATATTTGTTTCTGGGTTGAAAGGGTTGGGATAATTTTGAAAAAGCTTAAAGTCTATTGGCTCAACAGGTTCGTCCCCAGTTTTATCTTTTAGAATTTTGTTGTCGGGGTCGAGAGTAATATAGAGCGGTTCATCTTTTACGGTAAATGAAAACTCCTGAACCTGAGCGTTGTTAAACACGGTAAATGTTGTATCACCTTTATTTGAAGTTATCTGTAAATCAATCGGCATAGTGAAATATGTCGGGTTTGTATTTTGCTTTTGAGATACTTTAACTTTTACATCAAAGGTGTTATTCGGATTTTTAAATTTGTCCCAGCTAATTTCGTATTTAGGATAATTCTCACCGTAAATCCATTCCTGGAAAAAGTAGTTTAGGTTTCTTCCGCTTACGGTTTCGGCGACTCTCTGCAAATCCTCTGTAACAGCGGTACTGTAAGCGAGTGCGGGGTCGTTTAAGTAAGACCTCAGAATATTATAGAAAACACTGTCACCTGTAATTCCTCTTAACATGTGAACAACCATTGCACCTTTAGCATAAGTTCTGTTATAATTAAATATCTCGCTTTCATTATCAGTACTGAGAAGATATAGAGAGCCGACAGCTTTCTTTGAACTAATCATTCGGCTTCTTATCATATCGTCAAAAGCTTCTTTGCCGTCAAGATACTCTGCGAAAATGGCTTCTGAATAAGTTGCGAAACCTTCGTTAAGCCAGATGTTGTTGAAGTTTCGACAAGTTACCTTATCGCCAAACCACTGATGAGCAAGTTCATGAACAATAATACCCTGATTAAAAACTCCCATTGATGAAATTGTCTGATGCTCCATTGCACCGCCCCAGCTGAATTGAGCATGACCGTATTTCTCTTCGATAAAGGGATACTGCGAATACCTATCCGAAAAGACCTGAAGCATTCCAGGAGTTTTATCCAGCTCTGCTATTACACTATTTAGTGTACCGGGATATACATAATGATTAACTATCATTGAATCATTTATGCTGTATCGGTAGTAGTTATCATACTGTTCATAATTTGTTATTGCAATTGAAATAAGGTAGTTTGCAATCGGGTATCTGCTTTTCCATTTGTAGGTTTTTGTATTATCAGGATTTACAATTGTTTCGTAGAGCAATCCGTTTGAAACACCCGTTAGATTTGAGGAGCAGGTAATCCAAACCTCAGAGGAATCAGCTTTATCGGAAGGAGTGTTTTTATTCGGGAACCAGTCGCTTGCGCCGTATGGCTCGCTTAATGACCATATCACAGGATAAGAATTTTGTGCTGCGAAAACAAAACTTCCAAACCCTGAACCAGAAGGTAAACCTTTATAGTATATTTTTAAATCGAAAGATGAAATGTTTGAGGAAAAGTTTATAACGAGTAAATCATTTGAATGAGTGAAACCGCTTAACCCAGCACCAGTAACCGAATCCACGAACATAGAATTACTCAGATTTAAGAAGATTGAATTACTCAGAGGGCTAATGCTTCCTTTTACATCAGCAATACTGTAAAGAAAATTCGGGGCGGTTGTGATATTGAGATTAAGCTTATAATAATTTATATCTATTGAGGAATCGTAAACTACTGAATCAGAAGATTTATAAGATGTCTTGCCCTTGCTGCATAAATCATCTGTGAATGCATTTGTTATTGCAGGTAATGAAAGAATGAATAATATATAAAGTGTAACTTTCATACAAACTTAAATAAAGATTTTGTATCTGGATTCCAGCCTTCGCTGGAATGACAGAGACGTAGAGCTTTTTATTCTATGGTCTCAACTTAATAATAATAACTAAATTGTGCAACTTCAAAAGCTCACGGTTACTAATCTTGCAAATGTAATAGGTTTCTTATCGATTGATTTATCCTGCTCGGTGTAAATAAACGGAGAAGATAAGCTCATGCCGTTTGAATTCAGGTTCAAAACGGATTTCGGTGCTTCATAAACTCTTTTAGGATATCGTGTAATGTTCAGTCCAACCATTGCACCTGCGGTAGGCATCAAAAAACTTGTAATGGCAATTATCCATGCGAAAGTGTCGTTTCCTGTTTTCCCGTTTGAGCTGCTTCCTACTGAATTTGCAAGTGCAATTCCACCTATTTCAAGTCCTACACCGAACAAGCTTCCAAGTAATGTGAAACCAAAATTTGCCCCAACTTTTTTATTGGTACCTGCAGTCCAGACACCGCCTGCTGTTGCGAGAGCCTGAAAGGATATTAATAATGACAGGAACACCAATCCTCCCAATGCCGTTGATCTTCCGCCGCTACCGCCACTGCCACCCGGGTCTATTTTGATATTGAATAAAGGAACCCCAATGACTAAGGTTAAAAACGTTACTGCACCTCCTAATCCAGCGCCTAAAATAACCTCGTTGATTATATTATCAGTGGTTATTGGTTCAAGTTCAAGAGGTTTATATTTGAAGGTTGAATCATACAATACTTTTGATTTATCAAGGTTTGATAACTTTAAACTTTTGGGAATATGATTGTCCGATTTTGAAATATACTGGGAATATACCGGGGAATACTGACCAATAAAGAGATTAACCAACAGTCCTATCACTATTGAAATAACTGATTTTCTTATCATAAAGAAATCGTTTTTATTTTAATTATTACAGCTTAGCTAATTCTTCTTCCTCTTCTTTGCTTTTTTCTTTTCTGTGAAACTTCTCTTCGAACACAATGTAAAGAGTCGGGACAAAAAGCAATGTCAGGAATGTTGAAACAGTCAGTCCGCCAATGACTGCAATTGCAAGAGGTGCCTGAGCCGACTGTCCGCCGAGACCGATAGCCAGAGGAATAAGCCCGAGCACTGTTGCAAGAGATGTCATAATAATCGGACGAAGCCTTGTCTTACCGCCTTTTAAAACTGCTTCGTGTAGACCCATGCCCTTTTTCCTTAACCTGTTCATGTAATCAATTAGAAGTATGCCGTTTGAAACAACAATTCCCACCATGACTATTACTCCCTGAAATGAAGTAACGGATAATGTTGTATTAGTAAGAAATAAAATCCAGACTACGCCTACCATTCCGAGAGGTACGGAAAACATAATTATAAACGGGTCTATCAGCGACTGGAATTGTGATGCCATAACCATGTAAACTAGCACTATTGCAAGTCCGAATGCAAGATACAATGCATTGAAGGTCTTGCTTTGCTGTTCAACATTACCGCTCATTTGCACCTCGAATGCAGGAGGTATCTTCACGTCTTTAAGCTTTTCTTTTATTTCTTCAGCAACATCGCCAAGCGGTCTTCCGCTTACATTAGCAGTAACGTTTACAAGTCTTTCCTGATATTTTCTTGTAATTATTATCGGTGATTTGGACATTGTTATATCTACAAAGTTTCCGATAGGTATAGGCTTACCCTGAGAATTTATTACAGTTAATTTTTTAATGTCATCAATTTTATTCCTGTAATCTTCTGAAAGCCTTACGAGAATATTATATTGATTGCCGGTTTTAGGGTCGCTGAATAATGAAGCAACTGTACCGCTCATACTTGTTGCGATTGTGTTTGATATCTGCGAAACGCTTATCCCAAGCGCTCCGGCTTTCACGCGGTCAACTGTTATTTTTGCTTCCGGAAGGTTATTCTCCCTGCTAACTCTAACGTCAGTAGTGCCGGGGGTTGATTTAATGACTTCAAATACCTGCTTCGATAATTTATCAGCATCATCAAAATCATACCCTAAAATAGCAACATCAATCGGTGCTGAGGAACCAAAGTTAAGGAGGAATCTGAGAAAGCCTGAAGGATTCATGTAAAAATTAGCACCTGCAATTTCCTGCACCTTTGGTCTTAGTGTTTTTATTATTTCAAAAACGTCCCTTTTTCTTTCGGCTCTAGGTTTGAGTGATATCTGTACGCTTGCCGCATGGCTGCCTGCGTTTCCGCCGAATGAGCTGCCGCTTTTTGCGTTAGGGACACCTATATCGGATGTAATAGTATTTGCTTCAGGAACGTTTTCTTTTACTATCTGCTCAACCTTTTTTACGATACCCTCTGTCATTTCAATCCTTGACCCTACGGGTAAAAGTATATTTATATTGAATTGATTCTCGTCGGTATCAGGGAAGAACTCTGTTCCGATAAACTTAAATAAACCAAATGATAATATAGAGAATACAAATATGCTTATCAGAACGAGCTTTCTTTTTCTGATACAATAAGCAAGAGAACCTTCATAGAAGTTATCTAACTTATCAAAGAAATGCTTTGTTTTTATCTGCATTCTGTCAGCTAACTTTTTTGAGTCAGGATCAACTTCCCTTTCACCTTTTAAAGCTTTGTAACACAAGAGGGGCGTAACCGTTCTTGATACAAAGAACGACGCAAAAAGCGATACAGAAATCGTCACGACCAGAGGGATAAAAAGTAACTTTGCTATTCCCGTTAAAAATACTACGGGTAAAAATACTATTACGGTCGTTATGGTTGACACAAAAATCGGGGAAGCCACTTCCGTTGCGGCTTCAAGAGTAGCTGTTAATTTGCTCACGTTCCGGCTTTGCATTGTTGTATAGTGCCTCGAAATGTTTTCAAGCTCTACAATGGAATCATCAACAAGTCTGCCCACACCAAGTGCTAACCCGCCGAGAGTCATTATGTTCAGGGATATATCACCAAACCTGAAGAAAATAAAAGTAACAAGTATCGAAAGCGGTATTGCAATAATAATTATTACTGTACTACGAAGATTTCTCAGGAAGACAATAATAATTATTATCGCAAACATTGCTCCGAGCATTCCTTCTTTAATGAGCACGTTGATTGAATCTCGAATATAATTGCTTTGGTCGAAGGCAGTGGAGGTTTTAACATTCGGCGGTACATCGCGCAGAGTTTTTAATGCTTCGATAATTTCGTTTACAACTTCAACAGTATTCGCACCGGGAGTTTTTTGTACTCTTAAAATTACGCCTTCATTTCCGTTTGTACGAATTTTCTGAGTTTGTTCCTGATAAGAATCTGAAACTGAAGCAACATCACCAATTCTAATGGGTACACCGTTTACATTTTTAATTACAACATCGGTAATAGGCTCGACAAGATTAAACTGGCTTTCAGTTTTAAGTGAAAAATCAAATACACCAGTCTTGATATCTCCCGAAGGCAATATTAAATTAGAAGCGCTGATTGCCTGAACTACCTGCTGGACAGAGAGACTTGCTGCTTCAACACGGTCTCTGTTTAATGTAACCTGTATTTCCCTGATTCTGCCGCCAACAACGTTAGCTGCTGCAACTCCGGGAATATGTTCAATCTGAGGCTGAATATTATTATAAGCAATGTCATAAAGCTGACGCTGATCCATGTCACTGCTTAATGCAATTGATATTATCGGGAAATTAGTAATATCGAACTTAACTACCTGAGGCTGAGAAACTCCGGTCGGCAATATGTTTAAAACACGGTTTACTTTTTGAATTATATCAATCAAGCCTTCGCTCGTATTTGCATCCCAGTTAAAATAAATTCTTACCTGTGATACACCTTCTTTTGTAGTTGATTGTATGTAATCGACATCACTCGTTGAGCTGACTGCCCTTTCCAGAGGAACTGTAACGCTTTGTTCCATATCGAGAGGACCTGCACCGCTGTAATAAGTAATAGCAGTAACGCTTGGGATTTGTATATCAGGCAGCATGTCAATAGGCAGCTGTCTGAAAGAAACCAGCCCAAGAACAAATATGGCTAATGAAGCCATTAATGTCGTGATAGGATATTTAAGCGCAAGTCTGGTCAGCCACATACTATTTCTCTGCTATTTTTACTTTTGCCTTATCGCTTATCAGCTCTTGACCAGCCTTGACAACTTTCTCACCGTCATTCAATCCGCTGATTATTTCCGTTTCATTATTTGCCGTAATGCCTGTTTCCACAAACTTTTTAACCGCAGTCAATTCTTCAATTACATAAACGAAGTGTTTATCTTCTTCCTTTATAACACACTCAGACGGCAGTTTCAACACATCAGATTTTGTATCAAGAACTATTTCTACCCTTGCGAACATACCGGGTTTAAGCAGTTCGTCGCCGTTTTCAATATCCACCTGAGCGGGCATTGTCCGCGTTCCAAGGTCGATTGACTGACTTATCTTATTGAATTTGCCTTTAAAAATTTTATCGGGATAGGAATCAGTTTTCAAATTGACATCCGTAACTCTGTCGAGCAAAGGCAGGTCGCGTTCGAGAATATTAACCATCACCTTTAGTTTTCGAATGTTCGCAAGAACAAACATCGTATTCTGTGCGGCACCAGTTGAGCTTACATACGTACCTCTTTCAAGAAGTTTCTTTGTTATATAACCTGAAAAGGGAGCTCTAATATCGCAATAGCTAAGCTGAATTCTTGAATTCTGAAGATTTGCCATTGCTGTTTCTACCTGTGCATTGGAAACATCGAGCTTTGTTCTTGCGTTATCAAAATCTGCCTGTGAAGCTAA
This sequence comes from Kapaibacterium sp. (SeqCode), assembly GCA_041675325.1. GTDB lineage: Bacteria > Bacteroidota > Ignavibacteria > Tepidaquicellales > Tepidaquicellaceae > CAIKZJ01. The sequence continues at coordinate 24,145 of JBAYUG010000028.1, read as the reverse complement.
ACCCTTTTCAAACAATATTTTTGTTCTTTCAAGGTTAATCATATCATTTGCTGCTGTTGCCTCCGCAACCTTCAGAATTCCTTCAATCTGTTTAACGTTCTGCGCATACAGGCTCTTATCTATCGAAGCAAGTAATTTCCCGGACGAAACATAGTCCCCTGCATCAACAAATATTTTTTCAATGTTTCCGTTAACTCGTGAAAAAATGTTCGTCTGCTCTATCGCTAATATATCACCGGAAAAACTTATGATACTCGATATGTCACCTCTTGCAGGAGTTGTCACTTCCACGAACGGAGTCGGCATTCCGCGTCTTTCTGATGCAGACATAATAGCACGGAATCTTAGATAGACAAAGATGCTCAATGCAATTAGAAAAATTATTGAAACTGATAATATTATCTTTTTCTTTCGGCTCATTTATAATAGTAATTGTTTTTAAATTCTGTATTTTTTACTTATATATCAATTCAAAAGTTAGTTCATTTAGGAACTGATTTAATGACTCATTAAATCAAATATATTATTTGGTCTTTATTTTTATTAATTTTAACAATAAATAACAAATATGAACATACACAAAAAGACGCTTATACAGCTGCTCATCAATAATATTAAGAAATATGATATTATGAGAGATGTCTTCTTTACTAAAAAGAAGGATTCCTATGAAGGTATCAGCATGTTTGAAATTGTTAACTATTCATTCTGTGTAAATAACTATCTTAAGGGGCTTGAACTCAGGAAGAACAGCGAACTTGCCATCATTTCGGAAAACAGAATTGAATGGGTTATTACTGACCTTGCATGCATGTTTTCGGGTTACCGGAGCGTACCGATTTATCCATCGCTCACTTCCGAATCCGTGAAATACATACTAAATGACTGCAAGGCAGAAATTGTTTTCGTATCAACGGCTTTACAACTCGATAAAATACTGTCCGTCAAAAAGGACTGCCCGCATTTAAAGTATATTATATCTTTTAACGACATTGAAAAGGCTAATATCAAAGAGCATGTTATAACGTTTACCGATATCTTCTGTGAGAAAAAATCTGTTTCGAAGAGTGAGCTTCTCGAAAGACTTGAAATTATTTCGGATACTATAAACGAAGATGACCTGCTGACTATTATTTATACATCAGGAACAACAGGCGTTCCAAAGGGCGTAATGCTTACCCATAAAAATATTTATTCGAACCTCGAAACATTTCCTGATATATTGCAAACGGGCGAAGACGATGTCTTCCTTTCATACCTGCCGTACTCGCATATCTTCGAACGTACTACTGGTTATTATCTTGCTTTCTTTTTCGGCTCTAAAACGTACTACGCACAAAGCATTGATACCATTGGTTTACAGATGACTGAGGTTAAACCTACTGTTATTATCACTGTCCCGCGTTTGCTCGATAAGATACACAGCAAGCTCCTGAAAACAGGTGCCGATATGGAAGAAGGTTTTAAAAAGAAAATTTATCACTGGGGACTTGATGTAGCAAGAACTCATTGGAATAATAAGAAATCAGTTAAATGGGTGCTTGCCGATAAGCTTGTATTCTCTAAGATTCGCGAGAAGACAGGCGGAAGGCTTCGTCTGTTTGCTTCGGGGGGAGGTGCACTAAATAAATCCATTGGTGAATTTTTCGAGGGTATCGGTATTCTGACTCTTGAAGGCTACGGACTTACTGAAACATCACCGGTTGTCTCGGTCAACAGGTTCGATAAAAATAAATACGGAACTATCGGTCCTCCGATTAATAATGTTCAGGTAAAAATAGCTGAAGACGGGGAGATACTCGTTAAGGGTGATATCGTAATGAAAGGATATTTTAATCAGCCCGAAGAAACAGCACAGGCTATAGTTGACGGATGGTTTCATACAGGCGATATCGGCAGATTTGATTCAGACGGTTACCTGCAGATTACCGACCGCAAGAAATCATTGTTTAAATCTTCCGGCGGTAAGTACATAGCTCCTGCTCATATAGAAGAACTCGTCAGCAGTCTTCCGTACATTGATCAGATTATGATAATCGGAAATGAAAGGATGTACGTTACAGCTCTTATCGTACCTGAAATAAATGAATTGAAAAGTCTTGCAAAGAAGCTCGGTATTTCGATTGAATTTGAATCCGACCTTTTTACTAATCCATTAGTACTTAAACACATTGATAAAGAAATAAACGAAGCTCAGAAGAACCTGGCCACATACGAAAAGATTCGTAAATTCAACCTTATTCAAACACCCTTCACAATAGAAGGCGGTGAACTTACACCCACGCTAAAGATTAAAAGAAAATTCGTCGAGGAAAAATACAAGTACATTATCGATAACATGTACCACAAATTGTAAAGCAAAGATATATTGTTAAAACAAAAAACCTGCTTCTATAAGCAGGGTCTAATAATAATTTTCATTTTCAATCTATTCTTACTGTTCTTGCTGTTCTTGCTGTTCTTACTGTTCTTATTGTTCTTCCTGCTCTTCCTGTTCTTACTGCTCTTCCTGTTCTTACTGCTCTTCCTGTTCTTACTGCTCTTCCTGCTTTACCTGCACTTTCTTTCCTTTACTCGCCAGTACCTTTTCCTGCAATGTTATCAATGCATGCAAAAGATTATCGGGTCTCGGTGGACAGCCCGCCACATAAACATCAACCGGTAAAAACTGGTCTATTCCCTGTACAACAGAATAGCTTCTGTACATGCCGCCCGAAGACGTGCAGGCACCCATGGCTATAACCCATTTTGGTTCGGGCATCTGGTCGTAAATCTTTCTGACGACCTTTGCCATTTTATAAGTTGTGGTTCCGGCAACAATCATAACGTCGCTTTGTCTGGGAGAAAACCTCATCACCTCAGAACCAAAACGCGCTATATCAAAACGCGAAGACGCAACAGCCATCATTTCAATAGCACAGCAGGAAATTCCCATCGGCATTGGCCACATGCTGTGTTTGCGTGCCCACTGCATCAGGTCATCGAGCTTACCTGTCAGGTATCCGTCTTTACCAAGTTTTTCTTCTAATCCCAATTTAAAACCCCTTTTTTATATTCATATATCAGCCCCACTACAAGAATTACGATGAATAGCATAGCTATTATTAATGAATAAACCATTTCGGGCTTTGGAAAGTTCAGAAATGATATAGCCCAGGGATAAAGAAAAACAACTTCAATATCAAAGACTATAAAACTGACGGCTACCATGTAGTATTTCACGGAAAACCTATCGCGTGCCGAGCCTATCGGTTCCATTCCGCTTTCATACGTTGAAAGCTTTTCTGCATCAGGTTTACTCGGACCAAACCAGGACGATGATTTTACGAAAATAAAGGCAAGCAATACTGCAAACCCCATTATCAATAGAATCGGTATGTATAAATTTAACATTTAATAAGATACTTAAGATTGCTAAAACTCAAAAGTCAAAAATCGTTTGATTTGTAAAATAATATATTAATCCTTTAAACTTGCTCATAAAAATTTTCGTTTCTTTAATTGAGAATTATTCATACATTTAGGTAAATTCAAATGAAAGGAAAGAGAAATGAAGAAATTAATTTTTACTTTATTAATTTTAGCTTTTATTATCCCGGGTGTTTTTGCACAAAGAATTATCATTAATCAAAACTTTGAAACTACGGGATTTAACACAGATAGTCTTCCACCTAACTGGATAAAAGAAGATGTTGACGGAACAGGCGGTCCCGGCAGAAACTGGGCTGTTAGAGACTCGAATACAAATTATGTCGGAACCAATGCATTGCTTACTTCAAAAGCTCACGACAGCAAAAGAGCTCTTACTATTCCATGGAGTGCCGGCAATCCCGTTGCTGATGACTGGACAATCACCGATACTTTTACCGTTCAACCCGGGGACAGTTTGATTTTCTGGATGCTATTAGGAAGTCCTGCAGGTTTCCAACCTTACCTTGATACTATGCAGGTATGGACATTACTTGAGCAATCTTCAGGCTTAACTCTAGAAAAACTTGCAACTATTAGAAGCAATGATAGTGCAGGAGTACCTCTTGCAACCAATGTTTGGACACAATATGAATTTTCCCTTTCTGCATTTGCAGGACAGAGAATTTGTCTTGGATTCAGATATTACATGAATACAAGTGTTGATGGATTCTGGTGTAATATTGATGATATATTTGTTGGAAATCGTTCCAGTGTCGGAATTACTCAGATAGGAAACAATCTTCCTAAGAAATTCGCTCTCAGCCAGAACTACCCGAATCCGTTTAACCCGACAACTAAGATTAAATTCGATGTCCCGAGAAACGGAAATGTACTGCTCGAAGTCTTCAACAATCTTGGTCAGGTCGTAAAGACACTCCATAACGGTTATACAAATGCAGGCTATTACGAAACAAACTTCGACGGCAGCGGACTCACAAGCGGTATTTACTTTTACAAAATTACATCGCAGGATTTCGTTCAGACAAAGAAAATGATTCTTGTGAAATAATATTTTACATTTTTCTATGCGCAAACCCGCCCCGATTAATCGGGGCGGGTTTTTTATTTAAATAAGAATTGTTTCTTGCAATACGTATACTAAATCATATCTTATCATAAACAATCAGTTCTTTCAGCGTGCGTTCTTTTTAAAATCTCTATCCGCGTAAATCAGTGTTCAATATTTCTACTTAAATCAAAAAGGGCAGAAGCTTTCGCTCCCGCCCTTTACTATTTTCTATTACCTTCTAAGCCTATGCAGGTGAATTGTACGTCTCCGTAAACAACTCCTTGTAATCCTTAACCAGCAATGCATTCTTCACATCCTTCGTAATCGTTGCGCATTTGTTCAGCACCATATAAACATTATCCACATAAAGTCTTATCTCGTCAAAGTCCATCGTCTGCGGCTTCCGGCTTATTGCCTCAAAAAGTTCAAGCTGTAGTTTATCCAGCAAAGCTATTTCAAGAGCAAATATTTTCTTCGTGGGTTTCAATATTTGTTTTGCCGCTGTTTTCTTAATAGCCTTTTTTACAGCTTTCTTCACTGCTTTTTTCTTTTCAGTTTTCTTCTCTGCTTTTTCAACTTTTGTAGCCATATATTTTTTAATTAAATGGGCGGCATTTAACCGCCCGTTCGTTGAATTTGTATTATGAAATAAACTTGCCCCTTGGTGTATAGTGTGTGTGAAGCAGTTTATGTGATAGATGTCCGCATGGTCCTTCCGTGAAGAACTTTTCGTATATCATCGTCACATAAGGATTCTCGTGGGACTTCCTTAATGTCAGTGATTCGTCCTCAGCATAGATTGCCTTTGCACGTGCCTTGCGGATTTCCAGAGATGTTGGAATCGGCTGACCGCCGCCGCCGATGCATCCACCCGGACAAGCCATGAATTCTATAAAGTGGCATTGACTGAATATACCGCCTGCTTTTATGTCATCCATGATTTTCTTCGCATTTGCTGTTCCATGTGCAACCGCTACCTTCAGCGTAGCCCCTTTCAGCCAGTCCCAGTTAGGAACCAGATGTTTTATTAAATCAGGTACTGGTCCAACTTTATCACCTAACGGAAGTTCAACATATTTAACGCCATCAAATCCGCGGACAGGTGTAACATTTGCATTTGCAAAAATATCTTCTGCTTTGTTTCCGGTAACGAATTCAACAACTGAACGAATAGCAGCTTCCATAACACCGCCCGTTGCACCGAAGATTAAACCTGCACCCGAAGCATCGCCAAACGGACTGTCGAAATGTGTCTTTGGCATTTCAGGTAAAAAGATACCCGCTTCTTTAATCATTTTTGCCATCTCGCGAGTTGTTAAACCATAATCTACATCTCTATAACCTGAAGAATCCATTTCAGGTCTGTTACATTCAAACTTTTTCGCTGAACAAGGCATAAGTGCTACCGAGACTATATCCTTCGGGTCAACGTTAATCTGCTTTGCATAGAATGTTTTAAGTATTGCACCAAACATTTGCTGCGGTGATTTTGCAGAAGACATATTGTCGAGATATTCGGGATAGTAGTGCTCTATGTATTTAACCCAGCCTGGTGAACAGCTTGTAAACTGCGGAAGAGCTACGCTCTTATCGCCGCCAACTAATGCTTTGTATAATCTAATAATTAATTCTGTGCCTTCTTCAAGTATAGTAAGGTCAGCAGTAAAGTTTGTATCGAAGACAGCATCGAAACCGATTCTTTTAAGCGCGGTATTTAATTCCTGTGTAAGAGATGTACCTGCTTCCATTCCAAAACATTCCGCAATAGCGGCTCTTGGAGAAGGAGCCGTTTGAATTACAACGTGCTTCTTCGGGTCGTCGATAGCTGCCCATATTTCATCGGATGGGTCGTTTGCGTGTAAAGCTCCCGTCGGACAGCGGTTTATGCATTGTCCGCAGTTAATGCAGATTACGTCTGCAAGCGGCTTTTCCATAAAAGTACTGATGTGCGTCTTGTCGCCTCTGTCAATCGATTCCAGCACACCTACTTCCTGCAAGTCAATGCATGTGCGTACGCATCTCTTGCAAAGTATGCATTTGCTCATGTCACGGATTACAGAGTAAGATGATTTGTCCATTTCATAAGCAGGCTTGTCGCAGTGTCCGAATGTGTATCCGTCAACTCCGTATTCTTCAGCAAGCGCCTGTAATTCACAATTGCCGTTCCTTATGCATGAATAGCATTCACCGTAATGCTCGGAAAGTAAAAGGTCAATTATATGCCGTCTTGCTTTTCTAACCTGCGGTGTTGATGTTTTGATTTTTAACGGTGCTGTTATAGGAAATGCGCATGATGCCTGAAGCGTTCTCATGCCTTCAACTTCAACTGCGCAAACTCTGCAAACACCCGCTACACATAGGTCCTCATGATGGCATAATGTCGGTATATGAACCTGATTCTGCCTGCATGCCTCTAAAATTGTAGTTCCAAGTGGAACAGAAACTTTTTTCTCATTAATTTCAACAGTTACAGTCCCGCCTATCGTATTTGTGTCAACAGGTTTTTCAACCTGGAAAGGCTGCTGACTCGTAGGTGTTCTTAAATTTTTAGTATTATCCATTTTATGCTTCTGTTTTATTTAATATTTCATCTTTAAAGTTTTCAAGTATTGAAATAAACGAATTCGGACTCGATTGTCCCAGTCCGCATTTCGAGGCTATCTGCATCGTTAAGCCAAGCTCTTTCAGCTTGTTGATGTAATCAAACGTAAACTCGCCTCTTTCAATCATTTCAACACCTTCAAGCAGTTTTGTATTCCCTATCCTGCAAGGCGTGCATTGTCCGCATGATTCTTCTACAAAGAATTCCATGAAATTCTTGAGAACTTTCAGCATATCTCTGTTCTTTCCGAAAATCATTATTGAACCTCCGGTCGCTAAATCTTCATATGCTAATACTCTGTCAAAATGAGAAGCATTCACGCAAACTCCCGAAGCTCCGCCTATCTGAACAGCCTTTGTATCTTTTGCGCCTACTAATTTTAATAGCTCTCTGATTTTTGTACCCCATGGAAGTTCATAAACACCCGGCTTTTCGCAGTCACCCGATACGGAAAATAATTTCGAACCGCTTGATTTATCTGTTCCAACTTTTGCATACCAGTCTCCGCCTTTTGTAACTATGTGTGAGACTGATGCCAGCGTCTCGACGTTGTTTACGGATGTCGGTCTGCCATTGAACCCTGTGTTTACAGGATATGGCGGACGATTACGTGCCTCGCCGCGGTGGCCTTCAAGTGATTCAATCAGTGCTGTCTCTTCACCGCACACATAGGCACCCGCTCCCATTCTTATTACTATTTCATGATCAAATCCGGAACCGAGTATATTCTTTCCAAGCAGATTATCTTTCCGCATCTGCTCAAGATAGTCTTCAAGAAATTTTCTCATGTACTCATATTCTCCGCGTAAATATACGATCCCTAATTTCGACCCAATCGTAAACCCGCCGACGACCATTCCGTCAAATACAAGCTCGGGATACTCCGTCAAAAGCACTCTGTCTTTAAACGTCCCCGGCTCTCCTTCGTCTGCATTGCAGACTAAAAACTTTTCTTCTGCTTTTGCGGCTGCCGTTAACATCCATTTCGTTGATGTTGGAAATCCGGCGCCTCCCCTGCCTTTTAATTTCGAAGACTTAAGTTCGAATAATATGTCTTCCCTTCCAATCTTTAATGCTTTTTTAATCGCATCACCTCTGTTATACTTGGAAAACAATACCGGACCTTTTCTTTCCTGTTTGCTAAATACTGGTTCCATTGATAATATAATTTTGATTTAAATTATTGTTAATAATCGTTCGATATGAATTAAAACTTGCTTGTTTGTGTTGTTCGTTCGAAATATAGGATATATCATTGTGAAAATGATTTTTCATAAAAACATTTTTTCCATAGCTTAGTATAGACAATATAGGAAATGAGTTAGATAACAATTTTTACTCCTCGGATATATACAAAATATAAATTACTTACACCTTTCTCAATCCAAAAAGATTTCCCCAAATCCCCAAATCTGTTAACCTATATATATATCAGAAAGCTTCTTTTATTTTGCCATTATACTTCTTTCATTTTGCCATTGTACTTCTTTTTATTTTGTCGTTGTATTTCTTTTATTTTGTCATCCCCGCTCGCTCTTGGCGGGGATCTAATCACTTTATTTAATAATCCTGTTCTTCCTGCTCTTCCTGCTCTTCCTGCTCTTCCTGCTCTTCCTGTTCTTCTCAATTTTTTCTTTCCCTTATAAACCCTAAATTGCATCAAATTAATTTATTTGTCATTGCTTAAACATACATACTCAATCTTTAAAAAGGACATAAAGTCTGAAATTAAAAACAGATACGTCATCAATTCACTCTTGATGTTCGTTATCATCACCATTTCCATAATCCGATTTTCTCTCGGTGATGAAAAGGTTGAGGATACAATTCTATCAGGACTATTCTGGATTGTAATTTTCTTTACTGCTATCAGCGGTCTTTCGCGTGTGTTCATAAAAGAAGAGGAAACAGGCACCTCACTCGCACTAAAACTTTCAGCAGGTGCTACGGAAGTATTTCTCGGCAAGCTTCTATTCAACTTCGTCCTGACTTTCTCGCTGAATATGGTAATTTTCTTTCTGTTCTCTTTAATCACAGGCATCCAGATAAAAAACTTCTTTGCTTTCGGTTTAACCGTTATACTCGGAAATTTCGGCATTGTATCAGCTTCCACTATAATTGCTGCCATCATCGCTAAAGCAAACTCAAAAGGTACCCTTTATCCTGTTCTTGCTTTTCCGATTCTTCTGCCTCTGCTCATTACCATGATTGACGCTACAAAGCTCGCAGCCGAAGGCGCACCGACAGGCGAGCTGCTTGGCAACCTTCAAATACTCATTTCGTACACAGTCGTCGTAACCACAGTCTCAATTTTCCTTTTCAAATTCGTCTGGGAAGACTGATGAAAAATCCCGAGTTCTACAATGCATTGTCTGAAAATTATGACGATATGCTCGGCTTTGATAACGCTCTTCAAAAACGAAAGGATATCTTAAGTAAATTAATTGACAGCAAGTTCAAAAATGCCATAGATATTGGATGCGGCACAGGTCTCGATTCTGTTTCACTCGCTCTGAACGGACTCAAAGTCACAGGTTTCGACACGTCTAAACTTATGATTTCTAAAGCCCGCAAGAATGCAAAGGAAAGAAATTTAAACATACGGTTTATAAGCGCCCCTTTCAGCAAAGTTAATATTACCAAAAGTCAAAAAGCTGACCTCGTTGTTTCTCTCGGCAACGCCTTTGCTAATATTAAAGAGAAAGAGTTGATTGGAATCATTAAACTTGCATACTCTGTTCTTAATGAAGGCGGCAGCTTTCTATTTCAGGTTCTTAATTACGATTTGATTAGAAAAGAAAATAAAAGAATAGTTAACATCACAAGCAGAAACAGTAATACGTTCATTCGTTTCTACGACATCGAAAAGAAATTGCTGAGGTTCAACATCCTGACTATCAATAACACAAACACATCAGACTTCAATTTAATATCCACTGAACTTTACGAACATAATAAAATCTGGTTCAACAGAGGTCTTAAAAAATCGGGATTCAAAAAGATTAAATACATGGGAGACTTCGCCGGCAGTCCGTTCAACGTTAACAAATCAAAAGACCTTATTGTACTCGCGGTAAAATAATTTCTAATAGCTTATCTGTACTACATCCACAACCCTGAACGTCTCTGAATATTTGTATTCATTAGTCGCATTCCCTATGTTCTCTTTAAAGAATTTCGCAAAGCTCTCAAAGTTCGGAAATTGCGACTTAAAAGATTTTAAAACATCTAATTTAAAATCTATCTGTGACGTAATATCTACAGTGAAATTAGGTCTGCTCGTTCCGAAGAAATATAATTTCTCAACTCTGTGCTTTCCGTTCTTATCTGGATAAATGAAATCATTCTTCGCAGCAAATACAGCATCAAATACCGCCAGCGATATATTCCTGTGGTCCCTGTGATTCAAATTTATATTGTCAAAATCCATATTCGCAGGGTCAAACGAAAACACTGACTCCGGTTTTATTTCTTTTATCAGCAGTGTCAGCTTCTCTCTAAGCGATTCATTGTATTCCAGAAATCCGTCTTTAAACCCGAGAAAGTGAACCTCCTTCGCTCCGATCTTTCTAGCAGCTACAAGTGCCTCTTTTTTCCTTATCGCAATTCTTTCCTTCGCAGATAATGATTTTGCTTTAAAACCGTTTTCTCCGTTTGTTGCAATTACATAATGAACGTTGTAACCCATCTTTATAAAATTCCTCAACGTTACAGGACACCCGAATTCTATGTCGTCGGGATGTGCCCCGACTGCTATTATATTTTTATGTTTCATGTTTGTTTATTTAAGCAAAGATAAACATTTTATAAATAAAAATATTCTTACATTTTATTGCATTTTTCTAAAATATCTCTTGACATTCACAAAAAATTCTATTATATTATTATATAGAGAAATATGCCAGTAATTATCGCATTATTTGACAGTATCTCTACAGATATTTTAGATAATACCCTAAAATATCAAAAATAACCTCTTTTTTACACTCCACCTACACTCTAACTCCAGTTCATCTTCACTTCATATTCACTATACTAAGCTCTTACTTGGCTCTGGCTTGGCTCCCCCACTATCTTATTCATTCTCCCGCACTGTTCAATCTGCAATCTGATTTTTATCTGTTTTTTAATTACTTAATCATGATTTATTTTACTATTTTTACACTTTATTATTCAATATAGCTCTCTCGAATATAACCATTAACGAATTATGAGAATCAAAAAGGAAGATACATTAGCGCTCATTATAGACTTTCAGGAACGATTGTTTCCGTTCATTCATGAAAACGAAAAGCTGACTAAAAATGCCGTCAGGCTCATTCTGGGACTTAAGGCTCTCGATATCAGAATGATTGTCACTCAGCAATACACAAAAGGTCTCGGCGGAACTTCAAAGGAAATATCAGATGCTATCGGCGACTATAAGCACGTCGAGAAAGATTCGTTCAGTTGCTGCGGCTCCGATGAGGTCTGCTCTTCACTTAAGTATTTTGACAAAAAGAATGTAATCGTTTTCGGAATTGAATCCCATGTGTGCGTCCTCCAGACTGTTATTGACCTTATAGCTATGGGATATCAGCCTGTGTTAATCGAAGACTGCGTCTCTTCACGAAATCCAAATGATAAAAGTATTGCCATAGAAAGAATGAGACAGGAAGGCGCAATTATCTCAACTTATGAATCGATTTTATTCGAGCTTTGCGTCGTTTCAGGCACTGATACTTTTAAAGCAATTTCTAAAATTGTAAAATAATAATTTGAATTTCATCAGACTATTATTAATCGTTTTCACAATGGTTGTTCTTTCAACTCTTTCTATCCTTGTCACTCCTCTGAACTTTTTCAAAGGCATCGGCACATACTATGTTTATAAAGCTTATGCCCGTACACTCTTATTTATCTGCGGAATCAAATTAAACGTAATCGACAAAACCAATATAGATAAAAGCAAACAATATATTGTTGTCTCAAATCACTTAAGTTATCTCGATATACCTGTCCTAATGGTAGCATTAAAAAACAACATCAGGTTCATTTACAAGAAATCATTAACAAATATTCCTATCTTCGGATGGGCACTCTATCTCGGCGGTTATGTCCCAATCGACCGCAGCAATGCACGAAACGCCATCGAATCACTTAAGAAAGCTGCCCGCAGAATGAAGAACGGTTTCTCCATTACAATATTTCCCGAGGGTACACGCAGTAAAACAGGACTTACAGGCGAGTTCAAGAAAGGGATCTTCATGCTTGCTGAGTTTGCCGATGCAGAAATTCTGCCTATTTCAATCTCAGGCACGAACAAAGTTCTTCCCAAAGATAGTTTCAAAATCACCCCCGGAACAGTTAATGTTGTTATAAACGATCCCATGATATTCAGAAATGATAAAGATTTTCTGAATGAAGTCAGAAATAAAATTATTAGTAATATATTATGAATAAGATTATAGGAGTCATACCCGCAAGATACGCATCGACGAGATTTCCCGGCAAGCCGCTTGCAATACTTGACGGTAAATCAATGATAAGAAGAGTTTATGAACAGGCATTCTACTCGAAGCTTATTGACGATGTTCTCGTAGCAACTGACGATAGAAGAATTTTAAACGAGGTCATAAATTTCGGCGGTAACGCAGTATTGACCTCAAAGAAACATAGGACCGGCACAGACAGAATAGTAGAAGCAATAAAAGGAATTAAATGTGATATAGTCGTAAACATTCAGGGTGATGAGCCATTCATTAATCCCGATATCATCGATTCTACAATTTTTCCTCTGCTAAAAGACAAGAAACTAAATGTTTCAACTCTTGCATTCCCCTTTACTAAAAATGTTAAAGATGAAAATAAAGTAAAGGTAGTATTCGATAAAAATAATTACGCTCTGTATTTCTCAAGATCAGTAATTCCAAACAACTCAAGAAATAAGTCGAATATCATTTATTACAAACATCTTGGTCTGTATGTTTACAGAAAAGATTTCCTGCTGAATTTCAGCAGAACAAAGCAATCTGATATAGAAAAAACTGAGAAGCTCGAGCAGTTGAGAATATTAAACATGGGCGAGAAAATTAAAGTCATTATTACTAAAAATGATTCCATTTCTATCGACACTTTAAAAGATTATAAGAAAGCATTACATTATTTAAATACGAAGGGTAAATAATGAAACAGACAAAATATGTTTTTCTGACAGGCGGCGTTGTTTCATCGCTTGGCAAAGGTATAGCTTCAGCATCATTGGGCTTGTTGCTCAAATCAAGAGGTCTGAATGTTACTATCCAGAAATTTGACCCGTACATTAATGTTGACCCGGGCACGATGTCCCCTCTTCAGCACGGCGAAGTATTCGTAACAGAAGACGGCGCTGAAACCGACCTTGACCTTGGCCACTATGAGAGATTCCTCGATGAGAATATGTCCAAGAATAATAATACTACAACAGGTCAGGTTTATAATACAGTTATTACTAAAGAGAGAAGAGGCGATTACCTCGGAGCAACTGTACAGGTTATTCCGCATATTACAGATGAAATAAAGTCTCGTATGACAAGCCTCGCCAAAGAAGGAAAGTATGATGTAATCATCACTGAAATCGGTGGAACAGTCGGTGATATCGAGTCACTCCCCTTCCTCGAAGCAATGCGTCAGTTAATGCATGAAGTCGGCAAGAACAATTCCCTCTGTGTTCACCTCACCCTCGTCCCTTACATTAAAGCCGCTGGTGAAATCAAAACCAAGCCTACTCAGCATTCTGTCAAAACCTTGCTTGAAATTGGAATCCAGCCCGATATTCTTCTTTGCAGAAGTGAACAGAATATTACAAAGGAAATGAGAGATAAAATAGTTTTGTTCTGTAATGTTGAAGTCGGCTCTGTTATGCAGGCACTCGACGCTAAGTCAATCTACAGCGTTCCTCTCAATCTTAACAAAGAAGGCTTCGATGAAGTAATTATTAAAAAGCTTAACCTCAAGTGTTCAAAACCTAAACTTAGTAAATGGAATAAAACTGTAAATAAAATTCTAAACCCAAAGAAAGAAGTAACTGTCGGTATATGCGGCAAATATAATCTTATTCACGACGCATACAAAAGCATCACGGAGTCTTTTATTCACGCAGGAGCATACAACGATGTCCGTGTTATCCTTAAATGGATAGATGCCGAAGAAATAGAAAAGTCACCTAAAAAGATTCAGGAAATACTCAAAGGGATTAAGGGTCTTCTCGTTTGTCCGGGGTTCGGAGATAGAGGAATCGAAGGCAAAATCTCTGCTATTAAATATGCTCGGGAAAACAAAATCCCGTTCTTTGGAATATGCCTTGGACTGCAGTGTGCTGTTATAGAATACTCACGAAATGTTTGCGGACTTAAGAATGCTAACTCAAGCGAATTTAAAAAGAGTAAGTACAATGTAATTGATATAATGGAATACCAGAAGTCAGTTGTCTTAAAAGGTGCATCTATGCGGCTTGGCGCATACCCATGCATAATTGAGAAAAATTCTCTGGCTTACAAATGCTACAAAAGAGAATTTATAAATGAACGCCACAGACACCGTTACGAAGTAAACAACAACTTCAGGAAAATACTTCAGGATAACAAACTTGTTCTATCAGGTCTGTCACCCGACGGCTCTTTAGTTGAAATCATCGAACTGCCTCAGAAGGTTCATCCCTTCTTTATTGCAACTCAGTTCCACCCTGAATTAAAATCAAGGTTGATTAATCCTCAGCCCATTTTTAGGGAATTTATTCGTGCAGTAAAAGAGTTATGATATTAGAATCATTATGATAAATTGGAGATAAAAGGGCTAACAACACAGGAAGTTAATGAGCGGATTGCAAAGGGTTTAACCAACAAATACGCATCTCATAAAACTAAGACCTACGGAGAAATTATTATTGAAAATATATTTTCTCTGTTTAATTTTATTACTTTATGTATAATCGGTTTTGTTTTCTTCTTCTATTTTAAAAACAATGATCAGCGGCTATTACTTGATACAATAGGGATTTTCTTCATAGCTTTTACAAACACATTAATTGCGCTGATACAGGAGTTCAAATCAAAGAAAGCTCTTGATAAGGTTAATCTGCTTCTTAAACGTGAAGTTACAGTTCTTAGAGACTCAATTAAAAAGTCTATTAACCAGACTGATATCGTTGTTGATGATGTGATAGAACTTGTTAGAGGCGACCAGATTGTTGCTGACGGAAAGGTTGTTTTCTCAAAGAAGCTGGAAATTGATGAATCACTTTTAACTGGTGAGTCTGTACCTATCGAGAAATCATTAAACGATGAAGTTCTCTCAGGAAGCTTCTGCGTCTCTGGCAGCGGTTATTATGTAGCCGAAAAAATTGGTATAGATAGTCACGCCAATCAGGTCACCAATCTCGCTAAGAAATATAAATTCACTCTTACCCCCTTACAAAAACGAATCAACCTAATCCTGAAAATTCTTTTTGGTATTGCCCTTTTACTCGTTGCAATCGAAGTCATTACGTATAACCTGACTGAAGTAAAAGATTACACCTTTGTTGAGCACATACGCAAAATTGCAACAATACTTATTTCGCTCGTGCCTCAAGGTCTTGTGTTCACTGCATCTGTAACTTTTGCTATAGGTGTATTCAGAATAAGCAAGATTGGTGCTATAGTTCAGAAACTTAATGCTATAGAATCTTTCTCAAACGTCGAATTCGTCTGCATGGATAAGACAGGCACACTTACAGAGAACAAACTGAAAGTTCATTCTATTACCTGCTTGAACATGGAACTTAATCAAACTCAAATAGAAGAACTACTTGGTACATTAGCTTATCACTCCACGGAACAAAATGCAACCATAAGAGCAATTCAGCATCTACCGTCCATTGTAAATGCAAAATACATCGATGAGATACCATTCAGTTCCGATACCAAGATGAGCTTGCTCGAACTTGAGATTGATTCAATCAAAAGATTATTTATTTTTGGCGCTTACGATATATTATTAGAAAAATTATCCGTAGAAGATAAAGCAAAAGCAATTGAATTATATAATAATAAGAAACTAAGCGTTCACCGCAATCTTTTCTTGGGAGAAGTATCCGGTAAAGTTGAATTAAATAGCTTCAAAGATGCTAATCCTGAAATAAAGATTCTCCCTATATGTATCCTTTCAATTTCTGATACTGTTCGAGAAGACGTCTTTGAAGTAATAGAGTTGTTTCAGAAGAATGGTATAAAGTTTAAGATTCTGACAGGAGATTCATCTGAAGCTGTTCTTGCAATTCTCAATGATATAGGATGGAAAGTTGAAGACAATGAGATATTAACCGGTATGCAGCTGGATACTATGAATGAAACTGATTTTACCGATGCCGTATTTAATAAGACTCTCTTTGCACGTTTAAAACCCGAGCACAAGCTGAAGATTATTAAAACTTTCCGTAAACATCACAGGCATACTGCAATGATAGGAGACGGCGTGAACGATTTGCCTGCTATTAAAAGCGCTGATATCGGAATAGCTATGGAGGAAGGAAGCGCAATAACTAAAGAAGTTGCCGACATTGTTCTTCTTAAAAATAAGTTCTCATTGCTTCCCGAGATATTTAATGAAGGCAACAAAATTGTAAACTCAGTTAATGCCGTTGCAAAATTATTCTTAACAAAGAACTTTCTTGTTATTTATCTTACACTTGCTTCTTTATTATCAATAATGGATTTCCCCCTGACTCCTAGAAGAGTATCACTGCTGAATGTATTTAGCATCGGTCTTCCTGCTTTTATAATTACTATGCGAAACAAAAACATTAACAAATGTAAGAACTTTGTAAGCGATGTGTTCTCATTCGTAATCACTGCTTCAACATTCATGCTATTAAGCAGTTATATTACACAAGGAGTGGTATCACATTTCCTGAGTATTCCGAAGGAGGATTCTGAAATGGCAGTTATGATTATCCTTATAATTCTCTCTGTTATTAACTTCTTTATTGTAATATCGGAATCACAGGAAAAGAAAGGTTTTTACTACCTTTATGGTATTTTTCTATTGGTATTGTTTTTTGCCTTATCCGCTGTTAATATTGACGTTTATATAATTAATATGTTAAGAACTTTTTACGAGATAATAATCCTTGATTTTAAAACATGGATGTTTATTCTTTTATCAACAGCAATATTAACACCAATTTATATCTTTTTACAAAAATCAAGAAACCGAATATTCAGAAATAAATAACATGAAAGAAATAAGATGTATATATGATCCCCTTCAGGAACTTATTGCTTATTACTCTAAGAATAAAGTAGCAGAAAAATCAATAGTTGATGAATCTAAAATTACGATAGAGGAGAAGCTCAAGCAAAGGATTATCGACGGGGATAAAATAGGAGTAGATAAGGATTTAGTCAAAGCTCTGAAAAAGTATTCTGCTTTACAAATAATAAACGACCATCTTCTTGAAGGTATGAAAGTCGTCGGTGAGTTGTTCGGTTCGGGTCAGATGCAGCTACCCTTTGTATTACAGTCTGCAGAGTGCATGAAGGCATGTGTAGGATATCTTGAACCATATATTGAGAAAGTTGAGGGCGAAACAACAAAAGGAACTATGGTTCTCGCAACCGTTAAAGGTGATGTTCATGATATCGGTAAGAATCTTGTAGATATCATTCTGACCAATAACGGTTTCAAGGTTATTAATTTAGGTATCAAGTGTTCACTCGAAACAATGCTCGAATCATACACAAATGAAAAAGCTGATGCTGTCGGCATGAGTGGGTTGCTCGTGAAATCAACTGCTATCATGAAAGAGAACCTTGAGATAATGAACGATAGAAATATTGAAGTGCCTGTTATTCTCGGCGGTGCAGCCCTTAATAAAAGATTTGTCGAGGGCGAACTTAGAGCAATGTACAAAGGAGACGTTTACTATGCCAACGATGCATTCGACGGACTAAAGTATATGAATACTACTATGGATCACAAGAGAAAAGGAACAAGACCTGACTTAAAAATTTATGTTGACCCGCGTAAAGATGAATCAAAAAATACAGAAAAGACTGAACATATTAATTATTCAAAAACGGTTAAAGATATAACAAACATTCCGACTCCACCGTTCTGGGGAAGCAAAATAGTGACAGATATTCCTCTTGAAAAAGCATTCGAGTATATTAATGAAATAGCCTTATTCCGAGGCAGCTGGAATGTTTATAAAGACCGCAGCAAGTCAGACGATGAGTATAATAGACTCATTGATACAGAAATAAGACCTAAACTTAATGAACTTAAACTTAAAGCAAAAAGAGAAAAGCTTTTAAGTCCAACAGTTATATATGGCTATTTCCCCTGTAAATCTGATGGTAATGAATTGATAGTATTTAAACCGAAAGATCTTAGTCCGGATAAATTATATGAACAATGGAATCAACAAATCGATAACAATAATCTTGTAGAATGGGTAAGGTTTAGTTTCCCGAGACAAAATAAAGGTAAGTTCTTATGCATCAGCGATTTCTTTAAAGACATTAAATCAAATGAATTCGATGTTGTACCATTCTTCATTGTTACTGTAGGAAAGCGGGCAACAGAATACGCTCAGGAATTATACGCAAAGAACCAGTACCAGGAATATTTATACTTTCATGGCTTATCAGTTGAAACCGCAGAAGGACTTGCCGAATACTGGCATAAAATCATACGAAAGGAACTTGGTATAGACAAGAAGGACTCTGACAATATAAATAAACTTTTTCAGCAGGGTTATCAAGGGTCAAGGTATTCGTTCGGATATCCTGCATGTCCTAATCTAGAAGATAACAAGTTTTTATTTGAGCTGTTAAAACCCGAAAGAATTGGAATAACTTTAACTGATGAATGGCAGATGGTTCCGGAACAATCAACAAATGCAATAGTAGTTCATCATCCCGAGGCAAGATACTTCTTTATAAAATAAAAGGAATGACACAAAGTGCCATTCCTCAAAACTCTATATTAATTACTTATTACTCTTTAACACCTGAATAGAAGTTCAGACCTGCGGTTATACTGATGATTCCCAGTTTTCTCCAGAATCCTGCCCCGGGTGATCCTGTACCATCGTTTAATTTTCCGATCCCATTTTCCTGGAGAAAAATATTCGTCATATGCCATTTCACTCCAAGAGCAAGTCCAAGTGATTTATTCTTATTTAATACAAATTCAAAACCACCATTTAACATTAACCCCATTCTAAATGTGTTGTCAAATGCAGGATATATTGTTCCTTCTCCAGGGACAATATATGTTCCCGTTAATGCAGCACCAAGAAATTGTTTTGTATTACATCTTGCATTAAAACCATATTCATAACCAACGGCACCAGACCAGAAATGATAAAAAGTAGCAGGGTCTGAAGGTTTGATAGTAAAGAAGGGAATCTTTGTTGTTCCATTATCATTTACCATAGCATCCCAAGTTGCAGAAACTGTTATTCGATTCTTTTTGGTTTCACCCAATCCAAACTTAGCATGTGCAGTAATGCCTCTGCCGTATATCATTCCATAATTTCTGAGACCTGCAAAAGTAAAATCAGTTCCGTAAGCGTCAAAACTTGCCATATTACCATTTAACGTAAAACCAATGATGGTTTTTGGTGCTTTATAAGTTTGAGCATTTAAACTATCACTAAATGCAAACAAACAAACTAAAGCAATTACTAACAGTATTGTTTTTTTCATTGTATTAATCCTCTTTTTGTTTTGTTTTATTCAAAATAATTTTTTATTCTTTAAAAGTCAACATACATTTTTTGTCGGATTTAGTACCCTCTTTTCAGCACTTTTTCAAAATCAGCATTAATCATTATCTTAACCAGATCATCAAATTTAGTTTTAGGTTTCCAGTTAAGTGTTTTTTCGGCTTTTGATGCATCACCAATCAGTAAGTCAACTTCAGTTGGTCTGTAATAATTCTTGTCAATTTCAACAACAACTTCGCTTTTCTTTATATATTTCAACAGCGTGTCCTGTAACATAGGCTTTAC
Organism: Kapaibacterium sp. (SeqCode); assembly: GCA_041675325.1. Taxonomy (GTDB): domain Bacteria; phylum Bacteroidota; class Ignavibacteria; order Tepidaquicellales; family Tepidaquicellaceae; genus CAIKZJ01. Next base: position 4,048 of record JBAYUG010000028.1, on the reverse strand, counting down.
ATCATTTAGCCCTTCTAATATTAAATCAGCGGTTATGCTTTTAATGATTCCCTTTTCGTTCTCATTTGAGCCTCTCCAGTCAAGTTCGACTCCTAATGATTTAAACGAGAGTTCTACAAATTCCCTTACTGTATGGGTTTCACCAGTCGCCAATACAAAATCCTCAGGTTCTTTATTTTGAAGCATCCGCCACATACCTTCGCAATATTCAGGCGCATAACCCCAGTCTCTTTTTGCATTCAGGTTTCCAAGAAATAACTTTTTCTGAAGTCCGCATATTATCCTGGAAACTGCCCTTGTAATTTTTCTTGTGACAAACGTTTCTCCTCGTCGCGGTGATTCGTGATTAAACAAAATACCGTTACACGCAAACAAATTGTACGCTTCCCTGTAATTCACTACTATCCAGTATCCGTATATTTTTGCCACACCGTAAGGACTTCTTGGATAGAAAGGAGTCTTTTCGTTTTGGGGTATTTCCTGTACCTTACCAAACAATTCACTCGTTGATGCCTGATAGAACTTTGTTTTCAGTCCTGTTTCGCGTATTGCATCTAAGAATCTAAGCGTACCTACTGCATCAACTTCAGCCGTATATTCCGGAACTTCAAATGATACTTTCACATGGCTCTGCGCTGCAAGATTGTATATCTCTTCAGGTTGAGTCTTTTCAAGCAGTCTGTTTAAATTACTTGTATCTGTTACATCTCCGTAATGAAGAAATAACTTCTTATCAAGTATAGTTTTATCAGAGTATAAATGATCAATTCTACCTGTATTGAATGAACTGCTCCTTCTGATTATTCCGTGTACCACATAACCTTTTTGCAAAAGTAACTCGGCAAGATAACTACCATCCTGTCCTGTAATTCCTGTTATTAATGCTATTTTTGCTTTTCCCATTTATGCCTTATATATTTTCTTATTTTTAAATGAACCAAAACCATTCCGAGTATCAACAATAATTTTAGCATATTTAAGAATCAATTTATAGTCATAATAAGAGTGTTCAGTTGATAGCAACAATAAATCATATTTTTTAATATTCGCAGGAGTCATTTTTACAGATTTCTTATTAAAATTATATTTACGAAGTTTTGGAATAGAGGTAGAAAAATCATCGTTGTAATCAACCTTCGCTCCATGATCTTGTAATAATTCAATAAGTTTAAGTGATGGTGACTCTCTTAAATCATCGATGTTTTTTTTATAAGCAAGTCCCAATATTAATATTTTTGAACCTTTTATTGACTTTTTATGGTCATTTAACGCATGTATAACTTTTTCGACAACATAAAATGGCATTGAAGTATTAATTTCCCCGGCAAGTTCAATAAACTTGGATGAAATATCGAACTCTCTTGCTTTCCACGTTAAGTAAAACGGATCAATAGGGATGCAATGCCCACCTAAACCTGGTCCAGGATAAAAAGGAGTGAAACCAAATGGTTTTGTAGCTGCGGCATTAATTACCTCCCAAACGTCAATACCCATCCTGTCAAATACCATCTTTAGCTCATTGACTAATGCTATATTGATAGAACGAAAAATATTTTCCAGCAACTTTGCTGATTCTGCAGCTTTTGTCGAAGATACAGGTACAACTTTGTTTATAACCTTGCTGTACATCATCACTCCCAACTCTTTGCATTTCTTTGTTACTCCGCCAAGAACCTTGGGAATAGTCGCTGTCGAGAAATCGGGATTATTTGGATCTTCTCTTTCAGGGGAAAAACAAAGATAAAAATCCTTACCGACTTTATATCCCGTTGATTCAAGAACTTTCAGCATATCTTCATCTGTAGTACCAGGATAAGTCGTACTTTCTAAAGAAACAAGCTGACCTTTTCTTAAATACTTTGCAATCATTTTAGTCGAATCCATAACATACGAAATATCGGGCTCTCTGTTTACACTTAAAGGTGTTGGCACACAGATAATTACTACATCAGGAATAGGTAGTTTCGAAAAATCCGATGTTGCTGTTAATTTCTTTTTATTGACCGCATCTTTTATTTTTTGTGTTGAAATGTGTTTAATGTAGGATTTTTTTTCCTTATTTATTTTGATGACCTTTTTTTGATCAAGATCAAACCCAATAACTTTTATGTTTTTTGCAGCAAATTCCAGAGCGAGCGGCAGTCCAACATAACCTAGCCCAATAATTCCAACAATAAAATTACTTGTTTCTATTTTCTGTTTTAAGTTCATAATAGTGTTTTATTATTTTCAATTTATAAGTTTTACTTCAGAATTACTTAATTCAACACTAAACGTCGTATTCATTTCTATAATATTTACCATAAGTTTGTAATTACCACGAAATTGGACTATCGCACCTTTCAAACCTTTAAATATACCTCTTGTAATTTCCACTTTATCACCTTCATATAAATTAACGTTTTCAATTTTTACCCGTTCAGGTTCGATTAACGAAATACGAATGTTATTAATCTCCTCTTCTTTGACAACTGCAAAACGCTTTTGATACACTAGATACCTTAAAGCACCTATTGTACTTGAAATTGCTTCATATCGTTTATTCTTATCGGCATGTACAAATAAATACCCTGGGAACAAAGGTACTTTGACTTTCTTTTTTCTATCTGACCAATATCGTATTGTTTCTACAAATGGTAAATAGACTTCAATATTCTTTTTGTTTATTTGTTCAAATACCTTTTTTTCCTGAAGAGGTTTTGTTTGTAATACATACCATTTCTTATCCATGAAACGATAAATAAAATCTAACCAAAATAGCTTCTTAAAAACTTTAAAACTATATATCCCGAAACAAACATAGAAATAATATAAATTAGAATTAACTTAAAAAAGTTTTTGCTTAATTTATATGATAGTAACCTGCCTCTCCATCCACATGATTGGCAAAAGTATGCACTGACCTTAAATTTCTTTATGATTTTTTCATAAATATTTCTCGAACGGCTTCTCCGTAAAGAGGCGATAGTATTACAGTTAGGACATCTAGCAAGCTGTACGTTCTTTTTAATAAATAATTTAAAATTCAAGGTTGATTAACTTTTTATTTGAGATTTTACCTTTTTCTTCCCCTGACTGTCAGGCTTCGAATAATAATAATAATAATTATAATAATATCCGTAAGCAGATTTGACACTGAAATTATTCAGAACAGAACCTAAGAATTTATGATTCTCATTCTCAACTATCCTGTCATGAGCCCTTAAGAACGCATCCATCGGTGTTTTATTTGCACGGCAAACAAGAATAGTACCATCCGAAATTCTCGACAATATTTCCGCATCTGTTACAGAAATATAAGGTGGAGAGTCAAGCACTATAATATCATAAATACTTTCAAAATGATGTAAGAAATCCACCATTTGTTTTGACCCAAGAAGTTCAGAGGGGTTAGGAGGAATGGTTCCACTTGATATAAAATCCATATTTTCCAATTTTGTCTTGCGGATAATATCATCTGAACTGACATTCGAGAATAAGTAATCACTTAATCCGGGATATCTTTCTGCTTGAAAAATTGCATGCACACGAGGTTTTCTTAAATCACAATCAACTAGCAGAACTTTTTTATCAGCTAATGCAAAACTTCCGGCAAGATTCAGAGCAACCGTTGTTTTACCTTCAGAAGGTAAAGAACTTGTAACAAGAATAGTCTTCAACTGAGATTCTATTTTGGCGTAATAAACTCTGGTTCTTAAAGCTTTAAACGATTCTGATGCAGTTGCATTCGGTTTGTTAGCAACAATAAATTCTAACTGAGATGAGCCTAAATCTTTAAGCTCCTCAATTGAAGGTATCCATGAAAGAACCGATACACCTTTACCTTCAATCTCTTCAGGTGTTTTTACCGACCTGTCAAGATAATTTCTAAGGAATGCAAAACCTATTCCTAACGCGAGTCCTAAAATAGCACCCGCTGTAACGATTAATTGTCTGTTGGGTTTCGAAGGTTTATCAGCTAATGGTGCCTTATCAATAATAATTACATTTCCAAGCTTAGCTCTTTCATTTACAAGCGCCTCCTGGTATTTTTCTTCGGTAAGCAGTT
>JBAYUG010000027.1:0-36128 GCA_041675325.1 Kapaibacterium sp. (SeqCode) | reverse complement strand
ATTTTTACGGATAGTAGCACAGAGACCACTGAGAAAAGCTTTAATTTATTGCTAAGAATAAAAATATTCTTCACCACTGAGTTCACAGAGACCACTGAGAAAAGTTCTAATTTATTGCTAAGAGCATTTTACCACCAAAACACAAAGAAGAGATTTTTCACCACTGAGTTCACAGAGACCACTGAGAAAAGATTTAATTTATTGCTAAGAATAAAAATATTCTTCACCACTGAGTTCACAGAGACCACTGAGAAAAGATTTAATTTATTGCTAAGAACAAAAATATTCTTCACCACTGAGTTCACAGAGGACAACTGCCTAAGCAGTCGGGCTGAGAAGAGATTTAATTTATTGATAAGAGCATATGAACCACCAAAACACAAAAGCACAAAAGAGAGATTTAATTTGTTGAATAAAGCACAACACTAAGATCATTAGAAGGTAAACAACAAGCATAACAACATGTTTTTATGATACTTATTGAAAACTAATATGTTGCTTTTTAGTCGAGCTGATATTGCAATTATGGCTTGAAAAAATGGTATTTTAGTTTTATCTTTATTGATTATGATAACAATACTTATAATATTTCTGGTGCTTGTATGCATCTTTATGACAATAGCGGTGCTTTTACAATCATCGAAGGGCAGCGGTCTTGTGGGACCGATTGCAGGAACGGGTGTAACGACAATGTTCGGTGCAAGAAGGACTTCGGACTTTTTATCGAAGGCTACGGTTATAATGGCTGTAGTATTTCTGGCAGGTTCATTATTGCTGAATCTTTATATCAGTAAAGGCGGAAGCGGTTCGAGCGAGAGTATAATTCAGAAGAACGCAGGGTCACAGACTTTGCCTCCTCCGAATGTTCCGAATCAGCAGCAGCAAATGCCGGTTGAACAGCAGAATCAACAGCAAAATCAAAATACGCCATAAAATTGAAACTTGAAGTATAGACTAAAGTTTGGGGAACCTGTTAAAAGCATCTTGCAGCCGCAGGATGCTTTTTTCATTTGGGGGTGTTTGTTTGTTTTTACACTCTGCTGCGGTACGGGGTTTGCACAACAGGAGCGAATGTTTAAGAGCACTCTTCCCGAATCAAGATATGAGCTGAACGATTTTTTACTGAAGGATACTATTAAGAAAAAGGATACGGCATACACGTATAAGATGACAAGGTCGCCTACGAAGGCGATGATTTTTTCGGCAGTGCTGCCGGGTGCGGGTCAATTTTACAATGAGTCGTACTGGAAGATACCGATAATATGGGCAGCAGGAGGATATTTTGCTTACGAGATTGTGAGGAATAACAACAATTATATTGACTACAGGGAATTATACGCAAACTCGCAGACGCCTGAGAATCCGAGCGGTGATGTGAGGTATAAAAACCTGAGAGAATTTTACAGAGACCAGAGAGACCAGTTTTATTTGTACGCAGGGCTGGTTTATCTGATAAATCTTGTTGATGCTTATGTTGACGCTCATTTATTTGATTTTGATGTAAGCGATAAGATAAAGGTTCAGGGAATGAGAGGAAGTACAAGTTTAATGAATTTAAAAATTAATTTATAATAAAATATTATGTGGGTTTACATAGATAAGATAGCGGACTTTGTTGATAAAGAAGTTACGATTAAAGGATGGCTGTACAATATCCGTTCTTCGGGAAAGCTTATGTTTCCTGAGTTCAGGGACGGCACGGGTCTTATACAGGGTGTCGTTGCCAAGAACGGCGTAAGCGAAAAGATATGGGAAGATTTCGGAAAGCTTACACAGGAATCGTCCGTTATTGTTAACGGCATTGTTTCAAAGCATCCGAAGAAGGAAAACGTTTTTGAACTGCAGGTAAGCGGTCTTGAGATAGTTTCGATAGCAGAGCCGTATCCGATAACGCCGAAAGAACACGGTGTCGATTTTCTTGCAGACAGAAGACACTTATGGCTGAGGTCGCCAAAGCAGGCTGCTATTATGAGAGTAAGGAACGAGATTATACAGTCAATCCGTGATTATATGTACAACAACGGGTTTATACTTTTTGATGCACCGATATTCACACCGAATGCATGCGAGGGAACGTCAACGCTTTTCTCGACGGATTACTTTGACCTTGGCAAAGCGTATCTTTCACAGTCGGGACAGCTTTATGCAGAGTCGGGTGCTATGGCACTGGGCAAGGTCTTCACGCTCGGTCCTACGTTCAGAGCAGAAAACTCAATGACAAGAAGACATATAACAGAGTTCTGGATGATGGAACCTGAGATGGCATTCTATGACATTGACGACAATATGAATTTAATCGAGGACTTTCTTTCATACGTTGTGCAGAGAGTTATAAAGAATAAGAAACAGGAGCTGAACTATCTCGGCAGAGACCTTTCAAAACTTGAGAAGGTTATTAAACCGTTCCCGAGAGTTACTTATGATGAGGCAGTAGAGATTTTAAGAAAGAAAGATATACCATTAATCAGGAAAACCGAAAACGGAGAAGAGCAAATACGTCCGTTCCCATGGGGAGAGGATTTCGGAGCTCCGCATGAAGAGGCGATTGTTGAAGATTTCGATAAGCCGGTTATGGTTCACCGCTGGCCTTCGGAAGCAAAAGCTTTTTACATGAAACGTGACCCGAACAATCCTAAGGTTGCGCTTGGAGTTGATGTGCTTGCGCCTGAAGGTTTCGGAGAAATAATAGGCGGCTCGCAGAGAGAGGACAATCTTGATTTTCTTCTTGAAAGAATAAAAGAACATAACCTGCCGATTGAAGAATTTGAATGGTATCTTGATTTAAGAAGGTATGGAAGCGTTCCGCATTCGGGGTTCGGGCTGGGTATTGAAAGAATGGTAAGCTGGGTTTGTAATCTTGACCATATAAGGGAAGCGATACCGTTTGCGAGAAGACCGAATAGGATAAGACCGTAGAACAGGGAACAGGGGACAGGGAATAGGGAATAGGAGTCAAGAGATAGCTGGAAAGATATATTAATAAAGGCTCTGTGGACTCTGTGAACTCTGTGGTGAAAGATTTTGAAATTTTAGATACGTTATGAGAAGATCCCCGCCAAAAACATGCGGGGATGACAAATGTTTTATTATTTTATTTGGCAAGGTTGATAAAATAGCAAGTCTGTAATACCCCGTAGGGGTTTCATGTTTGTAGAATGAGGACGATAATAATTGACGGAAATAATGTGATACATAAGATGCAGGGCATCAGGAAGCTGTTTTCGGAGAATCCCGAAGCGGCACAGCTTTCTTTGTATGAGTCAATTAGAAGCAGGTTAAATAAAAACGACAGACTGATACTTGTATTCGACGGGTTCAGCAATATTAAATCAAAGAATATTTTATTCTCGGGAGTTAAAAAAGCTGACGAAATAATCCGTAAATACATCGAAGATAATTACAGTAAAAAAGCAATAGCCGTTGTTTCATCTGATAATGAAATAATTAGTATTGCAAGAGCATGCGGTTGCGAAATACTGAAATCGGAAGATTTTATTGCGGACAGAAAGATTAAAAGCACTGATAACATAAACCACTATTTGCCGAAAAAGAAAGATGAGAAGCCGGACGGAATGAGCAGGAATGATTTTGATTACTTTAAAAAACAATTTAGCTAAGTTATGAATATTGCAAGAGAGAACTCGGTTAAGCTTCTTGAAGAATACATTGAGAATGAAAACCTGAGGAATCACTGCTACCACGTTGAAAAATGCATGAGATATTATGCGGGTATGCTGAGCGAAGATTCTGATGTCTGGGGCACGGCGGGAATGCTGCATGACCTTGACTGGGAAAAGTTTCCTGATACGCATCCAAACACTGCTGTTCCCGTATTGAAAGATAAGGGTTACAGTGAAGAGATTATTAATGCAATACTCGGACATGCATATCCCGACAGGACGGATGTGCCGAGAGAGACAGCAATGGCTAAGTATTTATTCGCTTGCGATGAAGTTACAGGATTTGTGCATGCGTACAGTCTGATGAAAGAAAACGGACTTCAGGACGTACAGGCAAAAAGCATAATCAAGAAAATGAAAGATAAGGCATTTGCAAAGAACGTCAGCAGAGACGATATAAAAAAAGGCGCTGAAGAAATCGGTTTTACTCTGGAGGAGCACATAACAAACATTATTAACGCAATGAAAAGCAACTGATAATAAACATGAATGTAATTGAAATTAATTCGCTCACAAAACACTTTCCGGGAAAGAAATTTTCAGGTGAGAAAATAAAGGCACTGGAGAAGGTATCTTTTAACGTAGGGAGCGGCGAGATTTTTGGATTGCTCGGTCCTAACGGTGCCGGCAAAACCACGCTCGTAAAGGTACTACTCGGAATTACTTTCGCAACGAGTGGAAATGCAAAACTGTTCGATAAACCCGTTACAAATGTAAACAACAAGAAGAAAATCGGGTATCTACCTGAGAATCATAAGTTTCCGAATTACTTAACAGGCGAGCAGGTGATAGATTATTTCGGAAGACTTAGCGGACTTACCAAAGCAGACCTTCAAAAGACTACTTATAAATATTTAAAGATAGTCGGCATGGACCAGTGGGGCACGACAAAGATTAAAAAGTATTCCAAGGGTATGATGCAGAGACTCGGGCTTGCGCAGGCGATGATAAACAATCCTGACCTTATATTCCTCGATGAACCTACCGATGGTGTTGACCCGATAGGAAGAAAAGAAATAAGGGACGTTCTGCTTGAATTAAAAAGCCAGGGAAAGACGATATTCCTTAATTCGCACCTCCTGAGCGAAATAGAGCTTATCTGCGACAAGGTTGCTATACTTAACAAAGGTGAGTTGATTGAAGTCGGCAGCGTAGCAGATATCACAAGTTCCAGCAACAAATATATATTCAACACCGGTGATTTATCCGAGGATATAATGAACAAGATACTTACAGAATATAAAGGGACACTGCACGGGATGAATGAATTTGAATGCATAATAAATACAGTCGAGGATGTTAACAAGATCATTGACTATCTGCGCTCATCAAATGTACTGATACACGGAGTATATAAAGAAAAGAATTCGCTTGAGAGCATGTTTATAAACTTAATTGAACAAAAGAATTAGGAGGACATTATGGTATTAATTGCATTTATCAAAGGAGTTTTCAAAGAAGCGCTTGCAAAGAAGATATTTCTTACAATCTTCGGGTTCTTTTCGTTACTAATTATTCTGTCTGTTTTTGCACTTACAAACTCAACGGTTGAGGGCATGCAGATGATGCTTGAATCGAGCGGTGCGAACAGTCTGAGAGAAGCAGTGCTTACTTTCCAGTCATACATTGTAGCGGGCATACCGATGTTTATGCTTGTTTCATCGATGCTGATTATAACATCTTCTTTCATTCCCGATATGCTGAAAAAGGGACATATAGATTTACTCTTATCAAAACCAATATCAAGAACTAAGATATTAATCGGACATTTTATTGCGGCTACGTTAATAGTATTAATAGCATTCACATTTCTGATGGGAGCAATCTGGATACTTGTTTCGGTAAAGACAGGATTCTGGAATCCGGCGTTCTTGTATTCCATACTCTGGTTTACACTTATATTCAGCGTTCTTTACTCTGGCGTTATGTTAATAGGAGTTCTTTCAAGAAGCACAATACTTTCAATCATTATTAACATGCTTTTATTTTTCCCGTTAAGCTTTTTACTGTATCTTGCGAACACATATTTTCAGAGCGATGAAAAGAGTATTGTGTTTGGTCCGGTAGCAGAATCTTTGTTGAAGTTCTTTTACCAGATATTTCCGAAACCATGGGATATGCAGGATATGACAGTAAGTTTTGTTTCACAGAATGCCGTTGCTAATTATATGCCTTTAATTTCATCGCTGCTGTTTATGACGATTATGCTTGTACTTTCAATCTGGTATTTCAATAAAAAAGATTATTGATAACTGACATGAAAACCCGTATTCCGATTTACTGCGTTACTGTTATTGTTGCATTAATATTTGCGGCATGCAGTAACAATCCGACACCTGAAAAGCTTCCGCTTTCGATAAAGAACAATCTGAACTTGCTTCCGGAAAAGCCGCAATTTGTGATGTACGTAAACTTCAAATATTTAAGAACCACGGAGTTCTGGAAACAGAACATTGCGGATTCAATGCTGACGAGCGAGAACACATTCGGCAGTCTTTTGAATGTGTTTAAAACAGCTACGGGAGCAACTATATCAGACGGACTTGATGAGATATTTTTTGCAAATTCATGGACGGGCGAGAATGCAATAGTTATGAAAGGTTCATTTGACAAGGCTAAAATGACGGGATATCTGAGCAATGATTCTCTTTTTGAAAAGGTTGAGGGAGCGAACAGTTTCAGCTATTACAAACATAAACCGAGCAATATATCATTCTTTTTAAAGGATAACTTCACTCTCTGTGCAAGCAACTATTCAGAACAGCTAACGAAAATGAAGGATATATCCGACACTTCAATCACCGGGCTTGTAAAAAATGATGAGCTGATGAAAGCAATAAATGCGATTATGTATAAAGAAAGTCTGTGGCTCGTTTCTTCAGAGAGAATGTTCATAAGGGGAATATTTGCAAACTTTATAGACATGAAGTCGGGGAAAGGTTTTGATAAAAAAGGCACAGACACGTCAACAGCACATCAGACAAATGATTCTTTAACAAAAAGTGACGATTTTATATTAAACAGATTGTACGAGAAAGTTAACTCTATTTCACTTAACGGAAAGATTAAGAATGAGGTTGACCTTGTTCTACAGTTTGAATGCGCTGACAGAGAATCGACATTATACGTTGACAAACTGTTCAATGGAATTATCGGTCTCGCAAAGATTTCCTCAGCAAGCAGAAAAGACGATAAGGATACTGCATTTGAAAAGATTCTAAACGACATTAACCTTCAGAATTTCGAAAATACATTCCTGATAACGATTAAGATAAACAGCGAGAATATCCAGGATTTTAGGAACAGTAATCTGCTGATTAACAAGTAAATGATATTAGTATTTTCATCCCCGCTTTAACGGGGATGAAAACAAATTTAGAATTGAATAATTTACTGCATTCCTTTTCTTTTCAGCAGAGCATCGATTGACGGCTGCTTACCTCTGAAAGCAACATAATTATCCATAGGGTCTCCGCTCGCTCCTTTAGAGAGCACGTTATCCCTGAATAATTTAGCAGTCTTCTTATCAAATATTCCATTTTCAACGAATGCCTGAAAAGCATCAGCATCGAGAACCTGTGCCCAGATGTAGCTGTAATATCCTGCTGAATATCCTGAATTGAAAATATGATTGAAGTATGTGCTTTTGTATCTCGATATTATCTCAGGAATCAGACCTAAATCCGTAAACACTTTATCTTCAAAAGCTATTGGAGTTTGTGTTAGCGGTTCAGTACGTGTGTAGAAAGCCATGTCAAGATAGCATGCCGCAAGATATTCGGTTGTAGAAAATCCCTGATTGAACTTCGAACTCTTTTCCATCTTATCGAGAAGCTCTTTGGGTATCATCTCACCTGTTTTATAATGCCTTGCATAAAATTCCATTACGGAAGGTTCACCCGCCCAGTTTTCCATTATCTGAGAGGGCAGTTCAACATAGTCTCTCGAAACATTCGTACCTGATGTGCTCTTGTAATTACACTTTGAAAGAAATCCCTGCAATGCATGTCCAAACTCATGGAAAAAAGTCTCAACCTCATCATAGGTCAGTAATGCAGGCATATCACCCGTCGGTCTTGTGAAATTGCAGACAACGCCAATAATCGGATTTACATTCTTTCCGTTCATAACGTACTGGTCACGGTAATTATTCATCCATGCACCTCCCCTTTTGGTTGAACGTGGATGCATATCAAGATAAAATATTCCAATGTATGAGCCGTCTTCATCTTTCACTTCAAATGCTCTTACTTCATCATGATATTTAGGGACATCAGTTTTTTCTGTAAATGTAATACCGTAAAGTTTATTTGCGAGAGTAAATATTCCATTACGAACATTATTAAGTTCGAAATAGGGCTTAAGCATTTCTTCGTCAAGGTCGTATTTCTCTTTACGTATAAGTTCCGTGTAATATCTCCAGTCCCATGGCTGTACTTTGTATGTACTTCCGCTTTTATCTATGATTGCTTGTATATCCGCGGCTTCTTTCTTAGCTGTTTCAATTGAGGGAATCCATATTTTGTCCAACAGGCTATAAACACCCGCCGGATTTTTTGCCATGTTATCTTCAAGTACAAAATCAGCGTGAGTCTTGTATCCGAGCAGGTTTGCACGTTCCATCCGCAGGTTTACTATTTCTTTTTTTATCTCATTATTGTTGTAAGAATTACCGTTATTGCCTCTGCTCATATAGGCACGCCATATTTTTTCTCTTAATTCCCTGTTAGCTGAATATTGTAGGAACGGCATAACACTTGGGTTCTGCAATGTGTAAACCCACTTGCCTTCCATTCTCGATTTCTTTGCTGTTTCGGCTCCCGCATCAATAAGTGATTGCGGAAGTCCTGCAAGTTCATCTTTGCTCTCGATTACAAGTTTATACCCGTTAGTTTCGGCAAGAAGATTATCTCCAAACTTAAGCCCGAGCAATGAAAGTTTTTCATTAATCTCTCTTAATTTTGCCTGCTTAGTATCATCAAGCCCTGCTCCGCCTTTAACAAACCTATCATAAGTATCCTTAAGCAGTTTCGCCTGCTCTATATTTAACGGTTCTTTGTTTTCATAAACATACTTTACTTTTTCAAAAAGCCTTTTATTTAAAAGAATATTATCATTGTGACGTGAAAGCAGAGGGGCTATTTCCTTTGCGACTGCCTGTAACTCTTCGCTGGTATTGGCAGATCGCATATTAAAGAAAACACCGCCTACTTCAGAAAGAAGTATATCGCTGTTTTCAAGTGCTTCTATTGTGTTTGAAAAATCAGGAATTGACTTTACGTTTACGATACTCTCAATGATTTCTTCCTGCTGCTTAATGCCCTCTTTAAAAGCAGGGAGATAATGTTCTACTTTAATCTTGCCAAAAGGAGGTGCATTGTAAGGTGTGTCGTAAGGTTTCAAGAACGGATTATCATCCGCAAATACATTCATAACAAAAATAAATAAAATTAACAAAACGCTTGATAATGTTTTCATGGGTATTATACTTAAAAATTTATATTGAAAGTAATTTATTATACTACTTAATAAGCGTAAACTTTTTCTGTTCAGTAAATGAACCCGCCTGAATCTTGTAAATGTAAACTCCGCTTGCAAGGTTAGAACCGTTGAATTCTGTTTCATAATAACCGGCGTTCATGTTTGTATTTATCGGATTTGCTATTTCCTTTCCGGTAAGGTCATATATTCTAAGCGTAACATAAACACCTGACAATTTAAACGGAACAGCAAACCTGATTCTTGTAACAGGATTAAAAGGGTTTGGATAATTCTGCATCAAAGTAAGCTCTTGAGGTATTTGTGTTGAAATCGTTATAATACCCGTTTGCATATTACTGAATCCACGAAGGTTAACAGTAATATTACTGTCGGGATTCTGTATCGTTAAAACACCGTTATATGTTTGGTTTGTTTCCGTAGGCTTAAACTTTACTTTTATGTATCTTAGTTCATTCTGCGGAACGCTTGCAGGAATACTTTCAACAATAAATTGCGGAATACTTGATGTAACTGAATTAATTGAAAGATTACCTGTACCGTAATTCATCACAGCCACAAAAAAGCTTGATGTATCATTTACCGCAAGAGTATCAAAAAGAACATTGAATGGTGAAGCCGAGATTTCTGATTTAGTTACTGCAGGAATTACGGAATACGTGCTTTTAATACGTTCAACAAGTTCAGGATGGTCAATGAACGGGTTATAAACATTCTGAAAACTTTTTATTCTTGTATTACGTAAACGTTCTTTTGAGTCAACTGTATCAAACACATTCCACTGTCTTAATATACCTTCCTGCTTGGCAGTCATAAATCCCCCGTAATTACCGGAATATTTAACACTGAAATAAATAAGACTTCTTGCAACGTTTCCTTTATGAACATTTCTTGGTTCAAAAACGGTCTCGCCCTGAAAATCTTTCCCGAGTTTTGAGCCTCCGACATTATACGTTATATCAGTTAACGGCAGACCAAAAGGATAATTTCCCCTTGCACTGTTTGCCGCATCATCCGTGGGATATAGATGGAAAATATCGCTAACCATAGGGTCGGCAGAATTGAAAAATCCCTGAGGATAAGTATGCTCGCAGTTGAAACCCTGATTGGTAGCCTGTGCTCTTGTTTTTATGTAGGCTCTTCTTCCTGTATAAACACATTCAAGAGTATCGGGTGATTCATAGTGGTCTATCGTCCCGTACATGTGATCACGGGCAGTGTTGTAACCAAGAGTAATATACCCCGTGGTTGTAAAAGTCCGTAGAGCAGTTTTCAATGGTTCATCTATAAGTCCCTGTGTGAAAGAATAAAGTGCATCAGGGTACTTTGCCGTTGCAACGAGGTAATAAACTATTGGAGAATTCAATCCATTATTTTCAAATATGAAAAAATCCCTGTACGTAATATTCTGATTCGTATAAAAACTTATTGTTACCAGTGCACTATCGAAAGGATTAATATTAAAAGGTGCAGAATTTAAAGTAAACTGCTGGGTTAAAGTCCGAATGTTCGTTATCTGAATAGCCCTGTTTACGGGATTCTTAATATAGAATGATTTAGATTTAATATTCTTTGTAATAGCAGTATCAACGTTTATGAGAGCTGGCGTAAACTGTGCATAAGTTGATTTAATACAAAACAAGAGAAGTAGAACTAATAATTTTTTATACATGAGTTTTATAAATTGTTATGATTTATTTCATAAAGAACATTTGGGAATTTTTCCGCAATACGTTTAGCCATTGCCTCTGCAGCATATACCGACCTGTGCTGTCCACCGGTACAGCCAAATGATACCATTAAGTTTTCAAAATCCCTTTTTGAGTATTTTTCTATTGCTTCATCCACGATTGTGAAAACGTTCTTTAGAAAATCCGGCATCTTTGTCTGAGTCTCAATGAAAAATTTTACATCAAAGTCTTTGCCTGTTTTAGATTTATATTCATCAAACTTACCGGGATTTTCGATAAACCTGCAATCGAAAACGAAACCACCGCCGTTTCCGGAATCATCTGGTGGAATACCGCCATGCAGAAAACTGAATGAAAATACTCTAACTTTTAGCAATATTTTTCGTTAAATTTATTATAAGGGCGCCCATTACTTATAGGGAAATAAAGATAATCAATATCATCTTAAATTTAAACGAAAATGGAACATTCATTAATTACAACAGCTTTTACGATTGATGGTTACAAGATATCAAAAAACCTTGGTGTTGTAAGAGGTATTACTGTTCGATCAAGAAACATGTTTGCAACAATTGGAGCATCATTACAAACAATCGTTGGCGGTAATATTACTCTTTTCACAGAACTATGTGAAAAAACAAGAATTGAGGCATTCGAAATAATGGTAAAACATGCTGAAGATATAGGAGCAAATGCCATAATTGGAATGAGATACGATGCAAATGACGTTATGTCAGGAGTGACAGAAGTCCTTGCGTACGGCACGGCAGTCGTAATGGAAAAAGAATAAAATCCTTCCCTTTATTTTTAGTAAAAGGAAGGATTTACTATTTTATTGCTTTACGGATTTATTCTGTTTTCTTCTTTTCAGAATTGATTTAATAATGCGGTAAACAACGTATGCTAATAAAAGTACTGGTATAACAGAAATAATAAATACTATTAATACTGCAAGTACTTTTGTAAATCCTGATAGTCCCTTCTTTATTGCCTGTTTAAGTTCATAGAAGAAACCTCCACCTGATGAAGTGCTTAACATTGAAGGCTCATACACGTTTATAGTAAGTGTAGATAAATCCGACTGCGATCTGAGAAGTTTCATCTTGCCCTCTATGCCTTCAATTTTTTGCCTGACAGAGGCAAGCTTTTCTTCGACCTCGATTATATCTGATAGTTTAACTGCTTTTTCATCCAGAAGTTTTAAAAGTCGTTGCTCGAGTTCTTTCTGTGTCTTAAGCCTCGATTCAAGGTCAACATATTCTTCAGTCACATCGCTTGCCTGAATGTTTTGGTTTACAACTTTCCCTATTCTGCTGATTTCAGCGACGAGCAAATCAAATTTGTCAGCAGGAACTTTAACAGTAATTGTACCAGATTTACTTCCGCTTGCATTAACGGTGTTATTGCTTTTTGATACGAATCCGCCGTGTGTTTTAATAATTTCCAGAATTCTTGTTTCCGTATCATCGTACTTTTCTATATCCAGACTTAAAGAGCCTGTTTTTATTATCATCCTCTGGTCTTTTATCTCAGGAAGCTTATCTTCAGCGGCAGATTTATTGTCGGATAAATTGCCTGACTTTAAAGTTGAGGATTCATTATGCCTAACACCCGACTCCTGCATTAATTCAGTTGACTTCTCAACATTTACAGGTTGCTTATCTGATTCATTTTCACAACCAAACAAAATAAAAACGAACAAAACAGGCATCACAAGATAAAAACTTATTTTTCTCATATAATTGTTTTTGATTTTAATACTATTGTTTTAAAAAGTATGTTCCCAATGAACGATAACAATACTATATGTGTTTGAATTTATGATTATAAATTAATTATAAATGAAATAATATGAAAAATTATCAGGTAATGGCATTTCATGCTATTGTGTTAATAGCACTTGGAATATTTGGTTATATAACGTCTGGCAGCCCAACGGCTTTAATAGCACCCGCAATAGGTGTAATTCTGCTTGGACTTGTCTTTCCGGTTAAAAAAGAGAATTCAGTTGCTGCACATATCGGAGTTGGACTTACAGGACTTACGACTATAATGTTATTCATCGTAGGAGGTATGAGAGGAAACACAATAATAATCATAATGGCGGCAGTCTCCTTGATTGCACTTATCTTCTACATCAATGATTTTATAAAAAGGAAGAAAGAAAGGGAAGCAGAACAAAAATAGAAGAAATAGGCGCACTTCTTAAAAAAGTGCGCCTTTATTATTTAAACCTTTTCTGTTTTTAAAAGATATCCTTTGTGACCAACTTTATCGTAATCCATATCATTAATTCCTAATACCTCTTTGCATAGTTCTGCAAAAACATCTTCAGAGTTATCAAAGGTAAAATTAACTCCGAATGCCTTAGCAATCTGTTTAAGTATCTTCCATGTCGGTCTCGCATTAAACCTGTTGTCCTTTGTCCATCTATCATTAGGCGCACCGAATTTATCGAGCCTTGAAAGCGAATACTCTCCCATAAGCCTTTCTTGTTCAAGCGTAGCTAAAGCAGGTCTTATTCTCTGAATACGTCCCTGGAAATTCATGAATGTTCCGTTTATTTCTGCGTAAGATGACTCAGAAAAAATTATATCAGCAAAAGAATCTGCAAATTCGTTTTTAAGGTTCAAATGGAATACTGAATCTTCAATATTTGTGAATGCATCTGACAGTTTGGAATCTCTTCGAATATCATCATTTATAACATATACAGCTTTGTACTTTCCACCATTAATGTCATTCAGAATTTCATTTGATAATGGTTTTATTCCAAGAGCTTCAAGACCTTTTGAGTTTGGTGTCTTATCTGATTTTCGGAGTATATCGTCACCGAATGTTTCATCTATGTTCGGAATGTAGAAGACCTCATTGCTGTTAAAAATTTCTTTAGCAAATTTCTTTAATGTATAATTATCTTCAAGAGTAGAGAAAGGCGAGGCAATAAAAAGCAAATGTCCTTTCTTTCTGCTCAGTACGGATACAGCTTTTGAGACAGCTTCTTCCCAAGCAACTTCAATCATTATATCAGCCTCAAATTCTTCTTCTTCAGGTTTTATCATAGGAAGGTTATATCTTTTCTCTGGATTACTTAAATCCTTAATTGTGTTCAATCTGCCCCAGTCGCAAAGCCACCAGTTGTTTACATCGGAATTTTCTCTTGGCTCGATTCGGAGTATCTCGTTCTGCCTTACACCGATAACACTGTTGCATCCGCGTGAACATCCTGGACAGACTGAATCCGTAAACGACATATCCCATACTCTCGAACGGAATCGGAAATGTTTGGAAGTCAAAGCACCGACCGGACAAATCTCAATAACGTTCATTGAATAAGGATTATCAAGTTCTTTTCCAGGGAAGGTTTTTATAGTAACTTTTTCGCCTCTCTGTACAAAAGTAAGCTGAGGTTCTTTGGCTATTTCATCGCAAAACCTTATGCAACGTGAACAACTTATACATCTTTCCTGATCAAACATTACATTAGGTCCGAGTGAAACTCTCTTATCTTTATGGTTTTTCTCTTCATCAAAACGTGAGAGTCCTTTGCTATATTTAAAAGCATAATCCTGCAGTTTGCATTCACCTGCTTCATCGCATATAGGACAATCGAGAGGATGATTAATAAGCAGAAACTCCATAACAGCATTCTGTGAGTCTATTACTTTCGGGGATTTAGTATGAACAACCATGCCTTCGGTTGCAGCAGTAGAACATGCAATAGCAAGCTTTGGCAGCTTTTCTATTTCAACGAGACAGATTCTACAGTTACCTGATACGCTCAGTCCTGGATGCCAGCAAAAATGCGGAATTTTGATTCCGGCGGTCCTTGCTGCTTCAATTACAGTCTGCCCGGCATTAAACTCAACCTCAATGTTATCTATAATTAATTTCGGCAAATCTGAAAATATTTATATTAATAAATAAAGCTTATACTAAACACTGTATTCATCAGTAATATCAGTCTTACTTTTTACTGTAAGAAAACGAAAATCCGACAAAGGAAGTTTTTCATCTACCTCAAGTTTAATAATCGTTCTGTATTTTATACATAACTGAAGAATTTTGTTTATTAATCCGCTCGTTAAATAATGCTTTATTAACGGATTTACCCGCATTCTCAGGAACATGTCTCCGCTGCCGCCCCTGAATCTTTGAAGCCATGTTTCAATCTCGGTAACAAATGCCATCTTTGACTGCACCCTACCAGTACCAATGCACATAGGACAACTGTCTGACATCCGGTTCAGAATATTTTGCCTGATTCTTTGCCTCGTTATCTGAACCAGCCCAAAATCTGTCATAGAAAGAACGGTAATTTTTGCCCGGTCTTTTCTAAACTCTCTTTTAATTTCTTCATGCAGCTTTCTTTTATTGGAATCTTCATACAAGTCAATAAAGTCAACAACAATAATTCCGCCGATATCTCTTAACCTTAGCTGTCTTGCAATTTCTTTGGCAGCTTCGAAATTTATCCTTAACGAATTCTGTTCCTGATCTCTTGATTTTGCATACTTTCCGCTGTTTACGTCCACAACAGTCATCGCTTCCGTCGTCTCAATGACAATGTAACCTGAATTCTTAAGCCAAACTTTCTTATTTAAGGATTCTTCAATCTGCTTTTCAACATTGAAAACATCAAACAAAGGTGCGGAGTTCGAGTACAATTCCAACTTTTCAGAAAATTCGGGAGAACTAATATCCAGATTTCCTTTTATTTCTTTGTATAATTTTTTTGAATCAATTAAAACCTTTGTAACATCATCCCTGAAAAGGTCTCGAACAACGGAATTTGTTGTTGAAACATCCTTATACAGAATTGCAGGAGGTTTAATAGTTTTAGCTTTGGTTTGCATTTCATTCCAGGTAGCGACAAGCTTCTTCAGGTCATCTTTTATAAGATTATCATCCTGAGATGCTGCTACAGTCCTGATTATTAAACCAAATCCTTCGGGAAGAAGAGGCCGGACTATCTGTTTAAGCCTCCTTTTTTCCTTGTAATTATAAATTTTCTTGGAAATACCAATTCTTCTGTTGAAAGGAAGCAGTACCAGGTATCTTCCAGGCAGAGAAACCTTGGAGGTTACTCTTACACCCTTATTGCCTACCGGCTCTTTTATGATCTGGACAATTATATCCTGACCGCGCTCTATGTTAACCGGTGCTCTTGACCTGTTATATGCAGTTTTGACAGGTGCAGTTATTGTTTCTTCGTCCTCGTCGTCCTCGTCAACATCGCTGTCATCGCCGAGTATAGATGAATAATCATCAATTGAAGTATCAATATCTGAAAAATGAAGGAATGCATCCTGCTGGAAACCGAGGTTAATAAATGCAGCTCTTATTCCCGGCATAACTTTCGCAACTTTGCCCCAGTAAAGGTCACCGACGTTGCGTGTTAAATCCGGACTTTCGTAAAACAATTCTACAAGCTTTCCTTCTTCAATTATTGCAATTCTAACTTCATATGAAGTCGAATTAATTAAAATCTCTTTTTTCATTAAGAACTTATATATTCATTCAAATTATGAATTCATAGAAGACAGGAACTCTTTATTGGACTTGGTTCCGCGCATCTTATCGAGCATAAACTCCATAGCTTCGACCGGGTTAAGGTCAGAAGTTATTTTCCTGAGGAGATATACCCTGTTAAGAACATCAGGTGTTAATAAAAGCTCTTCTTTTCTTGTGCCGGAACGATTAAGATCGAGTGCCGGGAATACCCTTCGGTCTGAAAGTTTCCTGTCGAGAACACCTTCCATATTACCCGTACCTTTGAACTCTTCGAAAATGACCTCATCCATCCTGCTGCCGGTTTCCACAAGTGCGGTTGCAATAATAGTAAGACTTCCGCCTTCATCGATATTCCTTGCAGCACCGAAGAACCTCTTAGGTTTATGAAGTGCATTAGCGTCAACGCCGCCCGATAATATCTTACCACTATGCGGGATAACTGTATTATGAGCTCTTGCAAGACGAGTAATACTGTCAAGAAGTATAACAACATCCTTGCCTGCTTCTACAAGTCTTCTTGCCTTCTGAATAACTATTTCAGAAACCTGAACGTGCCTTTCAGGCGGTTCATCGAATGTAGAGCTCACTACTTCAGCCTTGACGTTTCTTTGCATGTCCGTAACTTCCTCAGGTCTTTCGTCAATCAGAAGAACAATCAAAGTAACTTCGGGATGATTCCTTGCCAGACTGTTTGCTATAGTTTGCAATAAGATTGTTTTACCGCTTTTAGGAGGCGAAACAAGTAAACCTCTTTGTCCAAAGCCGATCGGCATGAACATATCCATAACCCGCATAGCGTATTCGCCCGGAGTCGTTTCGATATTAAACTTCCTTACAGGGTAAGTGGGTGTAAGATTATCAAAAAGAATCCTATCCCTTATCTTTTCGGGATCACCAAAGTTCACTTCTTCAACCTTAAGAAGAGCAAAAAATCTTTCGCCCTCTTTCGGAGGTCTAACCTGACCTTTAACTGTGTCACCGGTTTTTAGTGAAAATTTCTTAATCTGAGAAGGTGAGACATAAATATCATCCGGTGAAGGTAGATAATTATAGTCAACAGATCTCAAAAAACCATACCCGTCCGGTAAGACTTCTAAAACCCCTGAAGAGAAAGCAAAACCGTCCTTTTGGGTCTGTGCCTCAATTATTTTAAAAATAAGTTCCTGCTTTTTCAGATCACTATAGCCTGTTAATTTTAGCTCTTTAGCAATTTGAACAAGCTCAGCCACTTTCTTCGTCTTTAAATTCTCAAAATTTTGAGCAATTAAATCATCTTTTGAATTCGTCCCCATTAGATCATAACCTTTCTTTCAATTTTAGTAAAAGGGATTAATAATTATTTGAATAAACTATCAAACCGATAAATGTTTGGATAATTTATGAAATATTAATATTTATTTCTTGAAGTTTCAATACTGGAGTGTAATTAAGACATAACCCAGATTCGCATTAATCTATTAGAAATTAATCATACTTTCAAGTGAAAAAACGAAATAAGAGAAAAACTCGAATTATTTCTGTTTTATTTATATATTTAGAATACAGCTCTTTCACATTAAATAAATCTTTATAATTCTTATATTTATGCATTAAAACGGGATTGTTTTTAGTGTATTTAATGTTACCAATTAGTTATAGGGTCTTTTTATACAATTCTAAATTTTAACCAATGACCCGTGCGTTTTTATGAAAGGGATAAATGTACAGAGAAGAAAATTTAAACAAAAAGATGGATAAGTCAAACACTGCGGTATCAAAAAATGGGAAAATAACCGCCGAATACAAAGCGGAAGTTCTTTCTGATTACAAAATTGCTTTTGAAAGCAGACAGTGCAGCATACTCGGGCGAAAAGAGACGCTCATGGGCAGGGCTCAATTCGGAATATTCGGAGACGGTAAAGAACTTGCGCAGATTGCGTTAGCAAAAACTTTTATGAACGGCGACTGGCGTTCAGGATATTATAGGGACCAGACCTTTGCATTCTGCACAGGAATGTCCGACAAAAGACATTTCTTCTACCAGCTTTACGGTGAAACTGATGTAAATAAAGAACATGCATGCGGCGGGAGGTCGATGAACAACCATTTTGCAACAAGACTCCTTGATGAAAACGGCAAGTGGAAAAACCAGATTAAGATGAAGAACACTACTGCCGATATTGCGCCCACGGCAGCACAAATGCACAGACTTCTCGGACTTGCATATGCTTCAAAATTATACAGGCTTAATCCTGACCTTAAATATTTAAAGGAGTTTTCAGTCAATGGTAACGAAGTTGCATTCGGTACGATAGGAAATGCAAGTACATCTGAGGGTGTTTTCTATGAAGCTATTAATGCGGGGGGTGTACTTATGGTGCCTCTTGCAATGTCTATTTGGGATGATGGTTTTGGAATATCAGTGCCAAACATCTATCAGATGACGAAAGAAAACATCTCCGAAATTCTTGGCGGGTTTGCTTACGATGAAAAGAAGGAGCAAGGCTATAACATTTATAGGATTCCGGGTTGGGATTATGAAAAACTTGTAAACACTTATAAAGAAGGCATATCAATAACCAGGGAAAAGCATATTCCGGCTATCTTCCATATTTACGAAGTTACTCAGCCGCTCGGACATTCAACAAGCGGTTCACACGAACGATACAAATCAAAGGAAAGATTGCAGTGGGAGAAAGATTACGATTGTATTGCACAAATGAAAAGGTGGATGATTGAGAAAGGCATCTCTACAGCAGAAGAACTCGATAAAATTGAAAAGGATATAACTGCAGACGTAAAGAAAACCCAGCAGGAAGTGTGGAAAGAATACTGCGATCCGATACTCAATGAAAGAGCTGAAGTTAGCAAACTTATAAACGCTGTTGCAAGAACAAGCATCAACAGTAAGAAAGTTGAATCAATATACTCAACACTTAATGCAGCAGATGCGAGAACAGAAAGAAAAGTCACAGCTGAAGCAGTATTTGATACTTTAATTGCAACGAGGGATGATAACACAACAGAAAGACAAAAGTTAAACGACTGGTATGATGAATATTTAAAATCAAATGAAAAGAGATTTAATACTTTCCTGTTCAGTCAGTCTGATGAAAGTCCTCTGCTTGTTAATGAAGTAAAACCTGTTTATTCAGAAAAATCACCTAAGGTTGCGGGAAGAGAAATTCTGCTCGCATTTTTTGACGACCTCTTTAAGCGTGACCCTCGAGTTTTTGCTATTGGTGAAGACGTTGGCCAGCTTGGCGATGTTAATCAAGGAATGGCAGGACTTCAGGCAAAATACGGAGATATAAGGGTTACCGATACTGGCATAAGAGAACAGACCATTGTTGGTCAGGGAATTGGTGCAGCACTCCGTGGATTAAGACCAATAGTTGAAGTACAGTATCTTGATTATCTTTTCTATGCTATTCAGATTTTAACCGACGACCTCGCAAACCTCCATTACAGGACACACGGAGGTCAGAAAGCTCCGCTAATAATAAGAACAAGGGGACACAGACTTGTTGGTATTTTCCATTCAGGTTCTCCTATGGGAACAATTATAAGCTGCTTAAGAGGCATTCATATCTGTGTTCCAAGAAACATGACTCAAGCCGCAGGATTCTATAATACATTATTAAAATCAGACGATCCCGGGATGGTAATAGAAAGACTTAATGCTTACAGAGTAAAAGAAAAACTCCCTGATAACATAGCAGATATTTGCGTGCCGCTTGGAATGCCTGACGTGCTCGAAGAAGGCGATGATATAACAATAGTTACATACGGAGCAACTGTTGATATTGTCAAAGGCGCTTCTGCAAAATTGAGGGAAATGAGAATCAGCGTTGAAATCGTTGACATTCAGACACTTTTACCTTTTGACAGATTTGGAATAATTCTTAATTCAATAGAAAAGACGAATAGGGTCTTGTTTGTGGACGAAGATGTACCGGGTGGTGCTACTGCATATATGATGCAGCAAATAGTTGACGAACAGGGTGGATACAAATATCTTGATTCAAAACCTCAATGTTTGAGCGCTAAAGCTCACAGACCTCCATATGGAGTTGACGGTGATTATTTCTCAAAACCCAGCGTTGAGGATGTCGTTAAATCAGTATATGAAATTATGCACGAAGCATCACCAGAAGCATATCCCAAATTCTATTAAAAAGTAAATCTTATTTATTCTAAAAGGGGGTGTATTTAACACCCCCTTTTAATTTTAGCTAAAAATCATTCCTGAAACAGTTGTTATTAACAACCAGAAAATCCATACTCCAAACACAGTTACGTACGCCTTCCCTGCCGGAATCTTTGCAATCTTTGAAAGCCCTATAGCTACTGTTATATAATACCAGATTGAGAATACATCAATCTTAAACAGTAATTCGCTCAGCTTCGCACCGACAACATCCTCAGTAAGAAAAAGAGCAAGACTTGCTGATGACATCTTACCGGTAACTACTGATAGCACAAGTGCAACTATAGAACCTATTCCCCCGATAATCATGGGCAGACCTACGACGTTCATTAAACTGCCGAAATCCGCATTTGCTTTAAAAATCTTTATCACAAGCATATATACAAGCGACAATATAAGCACCATCAAAAACGGTATTGCTATAGATCCGCCGTATCCTATTATCTGAAAAAATACACCTTTTGGATCCATAAACTTCTCTGCCTGTTCTATTGCCTGTTGAGACTGTTCCGGCGACATTTTACCACTTTTCACCTGCTCTTCCATGCTCTTTTCAAGCTGTTCTTTTTGTTTATCCATCATTCCAGACATTATCTGCTCATCCCTGAAAAAAATAAATGTCACAACTAAACTAATAATAACGGTAATTAGAACCGATAAAATCCAGTAATTCTTTTTCTTTGTAGCGGCTAATGTTTCACATGTTTCTCCGGGGCTTGAAAGCACCCCTATTAGAGCATCAGTCGACGAAAGTTGTTCAACTGATTGTTCCTGTACGTCTAAGTTTGTTTCGTTGTTATTTTCCATAGTTTTATGATTTATATAGTTTATTTTTTATTACGTAATCTTCAACTTCAGGTTTCAATAGGTATTTTACTGATTTTTTAGCACTGATTCTATGCCTAATATCAGTAGATGAAATTTCCAGCATTGGTACTGATACATATCGTGCTTTTCTGGCAAATTCATCGTGTACATCCTGAACAAGATATCCGGGTCTGTTCATAACAATTACTTCCGAGATGAGAAATAGTTTGTTAGGATTTTTCCATTTTGGGAACTCAATAAGATTGTCTATTCCTATAATAAGATATATCTTTATGAAATCTTCTTTGAATTTTTCATACAGGTCAATTAGCGTGTCAACTGTATAGTTAATTATCCCTTGCATTGCTTTTTCTATCTCTATATCAGACACTTCAAAATTATTATCGCTTTCGAATGCAAGTCTTGCCATATTTAATCTGTGCTCTGCATCTTGAAGGGATATATCATCTTTCAAAGGATGCTTACCCGAAGGTATGAAAATCACCTTATCTAGAGATAGTTGTTCACGTACATTTTCTGCAAGAATTGAATGTCCAATATGTGGTGGATTGTAACTGCCCCCAAATATACCGTATCTTTTCATTGT
Organism: Kapaibacterium sp. (SeqCode); assembly: GCA_041675325.1. Taxonomy (GTDB): domain Bacteria; phylum Bacteroidota; class Ignavibacteria; order Tepidaquicellales; family Tepidaquicellaceae; genus CAIKZJ01. The sequence goes on along the minus strand of JBAYUG010000027.1, from coordinate 14,141 downwards.
TATTTATCTGTTAGTTTTAAATATACCTGTTCTGTTTTTTCCGTCATAATTTTCTCATCATATTTCATCGATGATTTAGTCGCATTATCCGACAAAGATTCTCTCTTTTCTCTGTCATTGAATAAAGATACAATCAATTCTGAAAGCTCTGTTTTATTGTGTAGATTAAACAACATTCCGTTTTCTTCATTAATAATAACTTCAGCATTGGAAGGAATATTTCCGGCAACAATGCATCTGCCTGATGCCAATGCTTCTATCAGTGTAAGAGAAAGTCCTTCCCATAAAGAAGGTAACACAAAAATATCTACCAAAGGAAATATTTTTTCGGTGTCTTTTCTCGTCCCCGCAAAGATAATATTCTCTTTTAGACCAAGAGAATTCGTCAGATGCTTTGCAGATTCAAGAAGTTCACCATCCCCCACAAGCAGGAGTTTCGCTTCGGGAATTGCTTTTATTATGTCAGGCATAATTTTTATTAAAAGCTTTTGATTTTTCTGTTCATCAAAACGTGATATGTTGCCTATTACAAAATTATCTGACCTAATGCCCAGTTTTTCAGCAAGTGCAATATCCCTTGATATACTCTTAAACCTCGCAATATTAATACCGTTATTTATCACGAATGTTTTAGAGGGATCGATAATCTTCAAACCGGATGCTGTTTTAAAATCACTGTCTGATACACAGATATATGCATCCGCGGAAGAAGCCAGGTACTGCTCAATATAAAGAGAGGTTACTTTTCTCAATATATTATGTGAATGAATGTAATGAATACCATGAAGCGTATGCAGCACCTTTGCCCTGCATCCGAACTTCTTCTTGAGGAATCTTGCATACATGCCCGCAACTCCTCCGTGCGCATGTACAATATTTATGTTTTCCCTCTCTACTTTACGCAGCAGTTCATTTAGATACTTCGAACGGTAAAACTTTGGAAGAGTAATATCTATGAACTCGAATCCGCTTTCGAGAACTATTTCCTTAAACCCTCCTTTTGGGGATGCACAAACAACAGAATAAAATTTCTCTTTATTTAGATTTCTGCATAACGCAAGAGAATGTAACTGGCCGCCGCCTATGAATCCTCCATCTATTAAATGCATAACTTTTATCATTTTTCAGCTCCAAACAATAGTTTTAATACTTTCATGTTAATATCTTTTCTTTCTGTCATTGCCCTGAAAGTAAATTTCAAAAGAAGATAAATCCTGAGTAATGTCCTTTCATAAAGACTGTTGTGTTTTTTATAATATAACAATTGCGATTTCTTAGAATAATAATATGTATCTGTCAAAAATGTTTTGTTAACATTTTCTCCCTTATAATGTATAAGCCCGTCAAATGGGTAAAAGTATATGTTGTCTCCTTTTAGTTTCAATCGTTTGCACAAATCGGCATCCTCATAAAATAGAAAATAATCCTCGTCGAAACCTTTTATACCTTCAAAGATGTCTTTCTTCATAATCAATGCTGCACCGCTGACCCAGTCAACTTCTTTTATTATATCATTATATTCTTTTGTTACAACTTGGTACTTGTTTTTAAATTCTTTCTCAATCTTCTTATTCTTAATTTCATTAAAAAACTTATTTTCATTCCAGTAAGAGAGCTGGTATCTGCCGTCAGGATAAACAAGACCGAGACCGGCTGCACCAAATTCCTTGTCCTTGAAATCCGTTAAAAAGCCTTGGGAGAAATCTTTCTTTAAAACTGTATCCGAATTAAGGAAAAGCAGGTAATTACCTTGCGCATGATTTGCCGCAAGATTGTTCGCCTGCGAAAACCCCTTGTTTAAATTATTAATTATTGTCACACCTTTAAGAGTTGATAAGTCATCTTCGGGTGAATTATTAACTATAATTATCTCAAACGAACATTTCAGATTTTCTTTGATAGATTCAACGCAGTTAAGAATAAAATCTTTTTGTTTATAGTTTATTATTATTACAGAAAAATCCATTTACTTGAGTTCAATCACTTTTATGTTTACAAGTTTTAAATAAAACAGCATAATGCTGTTTAGTGTTTTTTCCAATGCATTTTCCCCGTTCGCCGCTTTACCGCTGAGATATTCAAGCACTTCTTCCTCGCTAATTTTCTTTATTGTTTTGAGTTTTGTTCGTTCCACCTCAATCCATTTACCGTTTTTCATTATCCATGCATAAGCTTTTAAGACGCCTTTTGTGGAATACCTCCCCGAGAATAACCCATATATCAATTTAAGAAATAAATTGTACAACATTAAGGGATAATACTTCATTCTGAAATTATCAGAAAAGAATACAAGAAAATTCAGCAGCCTATTCCTTTCTTGATAAAATGTAACAAATTCATTTCGATATTTACTCATCGTTGCTCCGCCTTTATGCTGAACGACAGACTTTGCATTATGGTATATTTTATAACCCAAAAACTTAACCTTAAATGAAAGGTATGTGTCCTCAGCATAAGCAAAATACTCATAAGGAAAGAGTCCACCGATTCTATCAAGTAATTCTCTCTGTATAATCAGCGAACATCCGTTTACCTGAAATATTTCACCAATACCGTTTTGCCCTATATCAAACACTTCCATTATATTGTGTCCTAAAAGATTTATTGTACCGTTCTTTTTGTAATACTTCGTCGGGATTCCGTCTGTAAGCACAAGCGACTGCACCATTCCGGCATTATGCGATTCATTCAGGCACTTAACAAGTTCAAAGAGCCATTTCTTATCAACAACCGTATCATTATTCAGGAGAACTATCATTTCTCCTTCGGCATGTTTTAATGCTTCATTGTTTCCACCTGCGAACCCATAATTCTTTTCTGATGAAACTATTTTTATTTTTGAATCAGCAAAGTTTTCTCTGATGTAATCAATGCTTCCATCCGATGAACAGTTATCAAAAAGTATTACTTCATAATCTGTATATGATTGCGAAAGAACCGAGGATAGACATTCTTTAAGATATTCTTTCCCGTTATAATTTAATATAAGTATTGATACCATCATTTCGTAATATGTATGTTCAAATATTCTTTCAGAACTTTAATCCGCTTTTCCCATGTGTTTTCATTCCCAAAAGCAATTGCATCATCTTCAGAGACAAGTGTAGGAAGATTATTGTTTGTAAGTTTGCTTACGTAATCAAAGAATTCAAGCTCTGATTTATATAAATACACATAATCCTTAAATTTCTCTGTTTCCTCATAATATACTATGAGTGATGGCGTGCGGCTGTACACATACTCATACACTTTTACAGGATTAACAGAACGCACAAGTTCATCAACAACAAAAGGCATTACCAGAAGGTCAGCCTTCTTCATCACTTTCATTAAGCTGCTGTGAGGTATCTGAGTATGATATTGCAGACGTTCGTGATGAGGTATTTCGGTATCAGAGGGACCAACTAACACAAAATTAATATCTTTGAACTTTTCGAGAGTATTAAGTACAAGACTAAAATCAAACCAGTCTGAGACTGTGCCGATGTAGCAAATATTCTTCATACTTTCACTGAATAGAGGGAAAACTGTTGCGGGCAGAGAGCTCCCTGTTTCATCAAAATTTAGCTCAACAGCATTGTTTATTACAATGGAATTATCCTTTTCATAGTATCTGCTTATTAGTTTTTGTTTCAGATACTCTGATGAAAAAGCTACAAGGTTACTCCTTGAATAAAGAGATTTTTCCTGATTTAGAATTTCATTATGAACTGCCTCACTTCTTTTTGAGCCTTTGAATTCCGCAAAGTCATCCATACAATCGTAAACAACATAGTCATCCGCTGAAATAAAGTTCTTGATGAGGTCATAGTGTTTATAATTATTTATCAGTATTATATCGTATTTATTTCCGTTAATAATCTTCTTAAGGGACTTCTTAATCAGTGAATTATTAAAACGTTTAATAATAGTATTATGAGTCTTGGGAAATTTAAACAACTCGTGGCAGATAATATTAGTAGGTACGGTGTTATCTACTCTTTTAGTATATCGCTTTTCAAAAACAAGGTCGATATGATAGTCATTGCTCAGGTATTCAGCAAAAAAATGCGGGCGCTGTTTTATCCAGTACCAGCTTTCTCCCATTATGTAAAGCATTTTTTTCATCTTGTAATCCGTCTCCACGTTCCATTAAGGTAACCCCTTAGAAGTGCAAAATATATCCTATACTTCATTATGAAATCCTCTGAAATTAAATATTTGATTGGAAACACAGCATGAACAAAAAGTTTCAGATAATATATTCTGTGAAGTCGATAATATCCGTCGCCCGTTCCGTAGTTGAAATATTTTTGGCACGCTTCTTTTACATTGTTTGGTACACGCCAGTAAACGACTGCTTCAGAAGCAAAGTAAAACTTAAAACCTTTCTGCTTAAGAAGAACATCAAACATCGTATCCTCTCCGTAGTGACTCTTGTTTGGATAACCGTTAAGGGCTTCCCAGCATGATTTTTTAAACGCCAGACTTCTTGATGATGGAAGAAAATCATCAGAATTTGTAGCCTCTTTCTTTGGAAGAAATATTTCAGCAAACTTTTTTTGAAATTGATTATCGCACAAAGCTTCATACCATCCCGAAACAATATCGACAGAGTTGTTGTCAAACGGTTTGATAATTTCGCAAAGCCATCTTTTATCCAGCAGACAACCTGCGTCGGTTACAGCAATGTAATCATGCTTTGCAAGTTCTATTGCAGCGTTGCGGGCATCTGCAATAGGAGATTGTGAGAATAATTTTGAATACTTAACATCGCTTATAACTTTCAGATTAAGTGCAGGATTCGAGACAGAGAATTCCTTTATGATTTCAAAAGTGCCATCTTTGGAACCGCCGTCAATCACCACAAATTCTTCTGCATAATACTCCTGCTCAAGATAACTTTTCAGGAAATCATTAATGTTCTCTCCCTCATTGTAAACAACGGTTATAAGACTGACGTTCTTTATGTATTTACTGTTTATAAATTCCAAAGTCTGTAATAATCCTGTTTTAAATTATTCCATGAATACTTTCTTGCAAAGTTATAAGCTGTATTCGCTTTTATGTCATCTGCAAGCATATCATTAAACAGCTTGATTATTTCTTCCTTGCTTCCGGCTGTCCACATTAAATCTTTACATTGCGGAATCATTTCAAAGTAATCTTTCTTCAAATCATTATTATAATAACCGAGTACTTTCTTCTTCAGTATAAAAGCTTCCAGCATAGACAGATAACCGGATGCGAAAACAACCTCCGCCTTTGCTGCATATTCCAACGTGTCGTCAACCCATCCATGATATATTATATTTGGATTATTCTTAATTATATTTATATGAGAACCGTTACCGCATACAACGAATTTATATTCAGGATGATGTTTTACTATTTCATTGAATGCCTCAAGCAACACCGGGAATCCTGTATCCGGTTCAAGTCTGCCTGCATATAATATTGTTTTCTCAGTTATAGAATTTAATTCCCGTTCTTCTACTGCTCCATATGTTACGATGTCAGCTTTAGTGCCGTACCATTTTTCTATGAAATGCCCGACGCATATATTTCCGTACGACTTTTCTGCAGCGTAATTTCTTTTCTTCTTTATAAAATCCGGAACAGGGAATATTCCTTCCCATCCGTGAAATGTTATGTATGTCTTTTTATTTCTTATCTCATGCTTTAACGAAAGTATAGGATTCAGTATGTTGAATACCGAATAATCATGGTAATGAATTATATCGTATGGACCTTTTAGAATGCCTTTCGAAAAAATCTGATACAATATTCCTGCATAGTTTGAATACTTGCTGTTTGTTTTTGAAAGCCTGTATACTGAAACACCCGATACATTTTCCGTATCAGCATCATTAATATTTCTTTTATAAGTCAGCACTGTGACCTTATTACCTTCCCCGATAAGCTTCTTGGAAAGTTCAAGCACATGCTTTTCCACTCCTCCTGTATTCGGGTAAAAGCTTTCCGTTATAAACAATATGTTCACTTGTTTACGCATTCGCTTTCTTTATTTTATATCTTATTATAAGAACCGATGCAATAAACCCTGTAAGTTCGTTCGCTATAAGTGCCAGTGCAGATGCATAGACTCCAATTACGGGAAGCAGAAAGACATTAATTAACACGACAAATATCAGCTGTATAAGATTTACTTTCCAGTATATGCGTACAAACCCGAGATTATATCCTATAATTCCAATTGGACATACAAGTATTGATATGCTGTATCGGAAACAAAGAATACGGCTCAGCATTATTGAGCTGTCATAGGCAAGTCCGTATATAAATGTAATAAGCATGGGGGCAAAGAACGAATATATGAGCACAAATAAAAACACAAGTGAGCTAATCTTAACTGTCTTCTTCAGAAGAGCCATAGTTTCTTCCATACTCGTAGCTGCTGAAGCCCTTGGCCACAGAACTGTGTTAAACGCATTCAGAAACATCATAAGCGGCAACGCAAGTTTTGTCGCAACATTATAAATCCCTATCTGGTCTTTTGTTAGATAGCGTCCCATCAGCCATACATCTGCCTGCATAGTAAGTATCACTATAATTGAAGTGATAACCATAAAGATTGCAAATGATTCTGCTGAAGACTTATCGACTGTGGTTTCGTTTATGTAATGTTCTTTTGGTGCACGGAATATTTTCGTAAAACCGTTTTTGAAATCCTGCATTCTGAAGATAGCTCGGCGCGGCACTATTACAAGAAATACAAGCATGCCAATCAAGTTGGCGATTACTGTAACAACTATGACGTTGTAGATAGTCCACGTTCCGGTAATCGCTATAAACGCAATTCCTGAAAAATTTATTACCGCCTGCCCTACCGCAACAAATGCATTCTTTCCGAATAGCCGTTTTGACTGAAAGTAAATTATCGGTATTGATGAGAATACATTAAAAAGGACAATAAGAAGATTAATTCTGATTAATGTAGCAAGTTCGGAACTGCTCCAGAAATCCGTTGCTACTACTTCGGCAATAAAGTAAGAAATTATGAAAAGTAAAAGGACAAGAGAAAACCGGATTCGTAAAGCCCAGCGCAGCACGGCATATTGGAGCTCATCATCATTCTTTGATACAGCCCTTGATGCAAACCTAATCGCAGTCTGGTTTATGCCAAGGTCGGAAAATCCTGTTATTAGTGCAGCAAAGCTTGTGATGAGTGCATATTTCCCAAGGCTTTCAGCACCAAGTCCGCGTGCAAGCAGAATCGATATAGCAAAACCAAATACAGCAGATGCAATCTGCGGGGCGAAAGAAACAGTCATATCCTTTATTCCCGTTTTCGAAGTAGTGATATTATCCTGTATGTATTTTATAAGTTTTGCCAAATCTATTTTCAGCTCTTGAATAATTTAATGGATAATAATCTTATTTTTAATACCGGCAATAGAAAAGAAGCTTTCGCACCGTGATTTTTCTTGTAGTATCGGTAAATATCTTCGTACATTACTTTTCTGAGTTTATAGTCTGCTTTGTTTGTCGATAGACTTCCGTGATGATAAACCTCTGCATCATGAAGAAACATTATTTTCTTTCCCTCTTCGTATATGCGTTTACATAGGTCAACATCATTATACATTATCCTGTAGCTTTCATCAAATCCTTTCAGTTTTTTCATTAGATCACCCCGCACCATCAGAAAGGTCGTTGCAATCTGTTCTACCTGTATAGTTTCATTGTAGTCGAATCCCCGCATATCATAATCATAGTTAAACCTGTTCAAAGATGTATATGTTAAGAAAGCATTAAAGAGTTTTGGAAATCTTTTGCAGTTTCCCTGAAGCGTACCGTCAGGATACATAAGCTTACAGCCGACAGCACCTGCATCAGGTTTTTTATTAAGATACTCAACAGTCTTCTTCAAACTGCCCGGCTTTAAAATTGTATCACTTCCCAGCAGTAATATATATTTGCCGCGTGATACACTTATTCCCTTGTTGCAGGCAGGAGCATATCCTGTGTTTTCATCGTTGATAATTAGTTTAACCTGCGGGAATTTCTCTTTGACGGATTCTGCAGTCCCGTCATTAGAGGCATTATCAATAAGAATAATTTCTGTATTATCCGAATATTCAGGAAGGCTTATGATTGATTGAATGCACTCTTCAGTTTGCTTTTTCGTATTCCATGTAGCAATTACAACTGAAAGAACTATCTCATCATTCATAGAGTAAATGCTCAGGCTTTATTATTGTTGTAATAATACTGCACATGCGCATTATAAAACATTATCTTTATATCGTAACGGAGCCTTTCAATTTCCTGCTCGTATGAAGTACGCTTTGAACCTTTCAGATTTTTAACCTGATTTTTTCTGAGTGCAAGAGTTATTGCCGTCCTTACATAATCTTTCTGCTTAACTCCCTGAGGGCACCATCCGTATTTATTGCGTCTTGATACATACGGCAGATGATTCATGTGTTCCGAAGGTATAAGTCCGCTTGATGATTCTTCATATAATTCTTTCGTAATCGTTTTGCCTTCCATGTAAATACCAACCTGAAATAATGCAATCCATGCAATAAAGTATATGAACAGGAAAGCAAATCCTATCAATGCAGTACTGTCAAAACTGACTGTAAGGTTCCATGAGAAATGAAGAAACACCGCAATGATGTAACCTGCAGGGATTAATAGTATTTTATATCCTGCCGGTTTGAACTTTGCCATTCCTATAAAACCGCCGAGAGTCGCAGTTGACATGCAGTGCATAACGGCAGAAAACAATGTTCTGATTATAACAAGCACCAGCCATGAGACAGGTTCTTGTCCGTAAGAAAGAAAGTACAGGAAGTTTTCGGTCATCCCGAATCCAAGACCAATTGCGCCTCCGTAAACTACTCCGTCAACAACTCCGTCAAACTTTCTTGTCATGGAAATCATTACTAAGAATATTCCCTTTGTCAGCTCTTCAACAAGCGGAGCAGTGATAATAGCACCCGACAGGTCGGCAAGGTCTCCTGCAGCATCACCAAAGAAAGCAAATATTCCAAGCGTCAATGGTATCTGAAATATCAGGCTTCCGATTATACCGAGTATTATCGCACCTGTCGCTCCCCAGAAGAAATTTAGAAAGACAATCCCGAATGGGTCTCTTTCGTTTCTGTCCATCCACCAGATAACAAGCAGATACGTTACCATCGGAATTATAGCCGCAAATATTGAAGCAAAAGCTAACATATATTATTCTTTAATTAGACTTCAAACTTAATCAGCAAATGATTCTTGTCAACAGATTCCTTTTCCTCAATAAGTATCTTAGCTATTTTGCAGTCACCCGCGGCTTTCAGTTCGTTCTCCATTTTCATCGCTTCAAGCACAACAAGCACCTGTCCTTTCTTTACAGCATCGCCTTCCTTCACATTAATCTTTACAATAGCTCCCGGCATCGGTGAGAGAAGTTCGTTCTTTATCTTTACTGTTCCGCGGCTCTTTGCAAATTTCTCCATGAGCACTTCCATTTCATTCTTGCAGACTGTATGATAGTACCGTGAATTGTATTCAAGCATAAACTCCGTATGCTTTATCTCACTCTCTATAGTTTCGTCTGCTTTGAAAAGATAATTCTTATGGTCGAGCCTTACAAGAAGCAGTTCATCCGTAAGGAATTTATATTCAAATTCTTCTGTGTCATTGTCTGCAAACTTAACACTGTTCCCTGAAAGCATTACTTCCATGGGTGTTTCATTCTCATTAATGTTAATAAGATACTTCTTCATAATTAGTGCAGCTCCTTTCTTCTTAACCATCCGCCTTTGGCTTTGTTCTTATTATTACCTCCCGTAGTTACAGCTGATGAACTTTCATGTTTTTCCTTCATAATAATAGAACCTATTGCAATTGCTTTCCTGAGCTCGTCACTGATTTCATTCTTCTCCTTTTCAAGCCTCGGCATGAAAGTCTTCTCGACGAACTGTGTGTTGTAAGCACCCTCAAAGTATTCGGGACATTTAAGAAGCTTTAAAAGAAAGCTTATGTTTGTCTTAACCCCTACCACAGTGTAGTTCAGCAAAGCACGCTCTATCTTGTCTATAACGCTTTTCCTGTCGGGAGCATAAGCAATAAGTTTTGTTATCATCGAGTCGTAATAAATCGATATCTCGTTCCCCTGCTCGATTCCTGTATCTTCACGCATTCCGTTCCCGAGGTTGCGGCTTATGTATTTCAGCTTGCCGATTGAAGGCATGAAATTATTATCAGGGTCTTCCGCGCAAATTCTGCACTCAATCGCAGCACCCTTGAATTTTATGTCTTCCTGTTTAAATTTCAGCTTCTCGCCTGAAGCTATCCTTAACTGCTGCTCAACAAGGTCAAGCCCTGTTCTCATTTCAGTTATTGGATGCTCAACCTGAAGACGTGTATTAACTTCAAGGAAGTAAAAGTTATTATCCTTATCTACCATAAACTCAACCGTTCCCGCATTCATGTATCCTGCCGCAAGAACGATTGTCTTTGCACATTCTCCCATCCTGTATCTCAAATCATCATCCATGATTGAACATGGAGTCTCTTCAATTATCTTCTGATGACGTCTCTGCATCGAGCATTCTCTCTCACCGAGATGAACTGCATTGCCGTGCTCATCCGCAAGTACCTGAAACTCAATGTGCTTCGGCGAATCAACATATTTCTCAATAAAGACGCTCTCATCTCCGAAAGAAGACCTTGCTTCATTCTGCGCCATGCGAACTGCAGCTTCGAGTTCGTCTTCTGCTCTTACGACTCTCATTCCTTTACCGCCTCCGCCTGCACTTGCCTTTATCATGATAGGAAATCCTATCTTCTTCGCTACCTTCTTTGCTTCCTCAATATCCGTAACTGCAGAATCTGTTCCTGCAACAACGGGTACCTTGTTCTTTATCGCAAGCTGTTTTGCCTTAGTCTTGCTGCCGAGGTCTTCAATCGCCTGATGCGGCGGACCGATAAACTTTATTCCGTTATCCTCGCATGCCTTTGCAAAAACAGCACGCTCTGATAAAAAACCATAACCCGGATGTATAGCCTCTGCTCCGCATTTCTTTGCCGTCTCAATAATCCTGTCAGCAAGCAGATAGCTCTGTGCAGCAGGCGACTGCCCTATATAATAAGCCTCGTCGGCAAGTTTTGTGTAAAGCGAGTACTTATCAAAATCCGAATAAACCGCTGCAGTCTTAATACCCATTTCTCTTGCCGTGTTTATAATCCTTACGGCAATTTCTCCCCTGTTAGCTATTAATATTTTCTTAAACATAATAAGTTAATTTATTTAGTTGTATCTTCCGTTTCCTTCTTTTTCCTTGAAATAAATATTCCCGCAATACCTCCAATCAGGATTATCGTTACGAGTATGTTAGCGGCAATACTTATTTTCTTTCCTGTGTAATATGTTTCAGGATAAAACTTTAACTCTACTTTATGCTTTCCCGCAGGTACGACAATCGACCTCTGGAAATAATTTGTTTTATAAATTTCTGTTTCCTTCCCGTCAACGAATGCCTTCCATCCCGCAGGATAGTAAATTTCATTCAGTACCAGCAGATTGTTTCCCGAAGCACTGACTTCGTATTCGATATCATGTATTCCAAACTTCGTAATTCTTGCAGTACTTGTTGAATCTGCCTTGTCAATATTCACATCAGGTTTCTTCTCGAGAAATGCAGTGTTGCGCGGGTCAAAGTTAACTGCACGTATGCTGTTAAGAATATCAATACCCTTCTCCACTTTGTATTCGTTCACAAAGTAAGCTCTCGGCATAACAAATTTGTTCATGTATATAATATTGCTTCCTCTGTAAACTTCCGTGTATGCAAGAGTGTCATTAATCGGACTGTCAGAGATTACATACTTTACGTTCGCAAGCCCCATAAGGAAAGGATTCTCGCCGCCTGCTACATCAACAGCATCCTGATAAATTCTTATCTTTGCGCCCTGATATCCGTTGAATTGATGCAGCCTGAAGTAAGCAAGGTCGTTCGAAGTTATAAGATTACCCTTATTCATAACTGCGACTCTGTAATTGTGCGTCTCAGGCTCTTTGCTCAACAGCCACTTCGTATAATCGGTCTCAGCAAATGTGTCATCTCTCTGTTTCTTTTCATCCCAGTGCAATGTTTTTGCACTTACGCTTAGCAGGTCAAAAAGACCGATTACTATAATTCCGAGCAGCATAACGTTTCTCGCAATATTCCTCTTCGCATAAAGATAAATAAGCACTGCAACTATTAGTATAAGAAATCCATGCATTCTTAGATCAGATATCAGATTTTCGTATGCAACCGGTGCAACCTGTTGTTTCAGATAACCTGTAACCTGCTGAGCGGGATAGCCCTGTGCAGAAAGCTTCTGAGCCATTGGTCCATTAAGAACAGAATTTGTGTACGATGATTCAAAACCCACAAGTGATATAAAGAACATCAACAAAGCAATACCGCCGACTATATAAGAAGTCTTAAGCAGCCTGTTCTCGTCCGTTGAATTTTTCAGGAATGAGATTATTGATACAAGTCCGTATCCTGCAAGTATAACGAATGCAAGGTCTATGTAATAGTGAATCATCACAGGTGCCCTGAAACTGCTGAAATACGGAAAGTAATTATAGAATATGTCGTAAATCAATGGAAACGTCCTTCCAAAAGAAAGGAATAGAAAGAATATAATTATAAACGTTGTCGCCTGTACAAACGGATTCCGTTTAAAGTTATAAAACACACCTATCGCTGCAAGCAGCAGTACAATCACTCCGAAGTAAACAGGTGAATCAGTAAACGGCATCTGTCCCCAGTAGAGATTTGCCCGTTGTGTTTGATTTGTTTTTGGATCTTTAACTTCAACTCCTCCGAAACCGTAATAATATGGAAGTACAAAAGTTAAAACTTCGCCCGGACTGAAAGACCAGTTTGTAGCATATTCATAGTTTAATGGTTTCTCATCACCCTTGCCTTCTGAAATGGCTGTAATGCTTGGCTGTCCGCGCATCGAGTACTGATTATATTCCTTTATGGAAAGAATAATATCCGCATCCATGGCAAATGCAATAACAAGACCTGCAACAAGCATTATGAATGATTTTACAATATTTGCTTTCTGAAGCTTCTTTGCAAAAGCATAGATTAGCAGGTAAAGCATATAAAGTCCTATCATCATAAACGAATAGAAAAGCATCTGAATATGATGAAAGTGCACCTGCAGGTAAAGCGTAATAGTCAGTACCGCAAAGAAGAAGAACAGCCTGTACCAGTTCTTTTCTTCATCATCAGCAACCTTTTCAAGTATAAAAAGTACAAGCGGAAAGAACGCAAATGTCATCATCTTAGTGTGATGCCCTACGATTATCAGCTGAATTATTCCCGTGGCAAAAACTCCGAGCAGCGATACAAAAAGTGATATGAGATTATTCTTAAACTTATACCTCGCATAAAGAAACAGCGTTAAACCAAAAATGAAATAGTAAGGCAGTGTAAGCGCAAACAAGTTTCCGCCCGAAAATATTTCAAATGCCTTATCCCATATGAACGAATAGATATTATGCAGAGAAGGAACTGCCGCAGTCATCGAAGCCAGCGAGGGCATTCCCATGAAAATATACGGAATCCATAACGGAAAAATCCCCTGCTCCTTTGCGTCATTCAGAAAAGTCCTGAAGGTCAGAGGAGAAAGATTGTCTGCCGATGCAAATATCTTGCCTTCAAAAACACCTTTGTTAAAGAAGATAAGAATTGCGAGCAGAATAATACCGATAAGCGTAAGAATAACCACAGGTTTATTATCATCAAAAAATGTAAAACCGGTTTTCTCTTGTGTGTTTTTAGTCACTGCGGGTTTGCCTTTTGTGACCGGAGTTTTAGTTTTTGCCATATAAAATTTTAAACTATAAAAAGATAAAATAGTGGTTTTATTTCATCAAAAAAACGTAAATATTAGTTATCATCCTCCTCCGATTTTTCTTCCTTCTATTTCAAACAGGTTAATATTGTTTTTTGTTCTCTCTGCGTCCTTTGCTCTTCTTTGCGACCTTAGCGATAAAATCTTTTATGCCTTTTAATATTTCTTGTTTTATCTTTGTGTTCTCCGTGATTCTTCTCGGTGAGCTCTGTGGTGAAAGTTTTTCTTTGTTTATAGCTTTACTACGCAGTGTTCTTATTGACTTCGTGGTT
>JBAYUG010000026.1:0-37361 GCA_041675325.1 Kapaibacterium sp. (SeqCode) | reverse complement strand
TTTTTCCTTACAAACATATTCAAAAATAGCCACGGGACACCCAAAATTACAAGTTCAAAATTATAAACTACTAATAATACAAATATTTATTTTAGAAGATTGTTGTCTTGCGGAAAACAGGAAAATAAAAAAAATCTTGTCATTCAAAATAAAAAAATCTTGTCATCCCCGCATGATTTTGGCGGGGATCTAATCTTTAAATCTTATAAAAATATTTCAGTCACTATTCTTTCACTGTCTCCTGCTCTTCCTGTTCTCCCCGCTCTTCCTGCTCTTACTGCTCTTACTGCTCTTCCCGCTCTTCCCGCTCTTCCTGCTCTTCCTGCTCTTCCTGCTCTCCCCGCTCTTCCTGCTCTTACTGCTCTTCAAAAACTGCCTCCGCATAAACATCCGCCGACTCAGGCTTCATCCTGAACCACATCTCCGGCTCAATCAGCTCCAGCTCCATTACCGCAAGGTTTCCGTCATTGTCTTTTATTACGTCAACCCTTCCGTAAACAGGAACAGGATTGCACAACGATACAACCCATTCCGCAAACTCAATCTCACTTTTGTTTGCAGTGTATTCATGTACTGTTCCTCCGAAATCGTCCTGCACCCTGAAGTCGCCCGTTTTCGCTTTCTTTAACACAGCGTGAGAATAATTCCCGCCAAAAACCATAAATGTTTTTTCTCCCTCTTCCGGTACACTGTATTGAAATTCCTGCAGCATCATCGCTTCACTCTTTATTAATTCTTGATAAATTGCTTCATGCTCTGCCGCATTGTCTTTGTTAATTTTGTAAGTGTGCCTCGCCCCTCCCGAAACAGCGGGCTTTAATATTGAATCTTTCCATCCTGAATTCATAAATATATCAGCAAAAGCTCTCTCATCACCTTTCTCAATAAAAATTGTATTCGGTATGTTAACTCCCTTTTTATTTAAATCAAGCAGATAGTGTTTATCAACATTCCAGCGGATTGTTTCAATTCGATTTATCATTTTCGTCTTTTGGTTTACATCATCAAGCCACTTTGAAAATTCTTCATACTTAACAAAGTAATCCCACGTAGTTTTAAAAATAACACACCCCGTCTCCGTCCAGTCAAAATCCGCATTATCCCAGTTTGTTCTTCCAACCCTTAGCCCTTTTCTTTCCAGCGCCTCCTTCGCATAATTATCTTCTAATATTACATTCCGTACATATTCATCCGTTGACTCAGGATTTAAAAACCTCGAATCAGTCAGTATGACTATGTCATATTTCTTTTTTATGCTCATCAATTTAATTTCGTACAACTTACACTAAATAATTTTTCTTTTCAACGGATTTATTTTCTTCATTTCTTTGTTAAAAAAACGTAATCTCGATTGCATATAATAGTATGAGCTGAAATTACGCGAAATTCGCCATTTAGTTTCTTTCCAAATCGCATAATTTACAGCTGTTTACTGTAATTACAGCTTCATAATCGCTTTTCCACTCCATCTCCACTCCAAATTCACTTCAACTTCACTTTATATACAGACTTGCTCCGTGGTAGCTCCGTACACAAGCCGTCCTCGTCCCCTTGCGCAGCTTTACCTGTTACTACCCCGAATTTCCCCGGATAATATTCCCAAAAAATTTGCCTTAATCCCGGCTCAACCCCTCAACACACATTTTTCTCCTTTTCTCTATTTCGTTCACATTTGAATTGATTTTCCCCCATAAATCACTTATTTTTCATGTTTGTTTTAACTTAATTTTATAACACTAAACACATTTTAAAGGAGTTGTTTCGGTAATGATTACAAGACAAAAAGCTTCACATGGTACAGGCATTATGAATAAGATGCGCGATAAGATGCCTTATATTATCGTATTTCTCATCATTGCTTTTGTCGGTCTTATAGTTTTTGAATGGGGTATGAACTACGTAGGCAATAAAGGAGGCGACATGGTTGTCTTCGGTAGTGTAAACGGGAATGAGATTTCATATCAGGAATATGAACAGGCTCTTCAACAGCAGCTTGAAGCTATGAGACAGCAGAATGGCGGCAAAGACGTTGATGAAGCTACACTTGAGCAGATTAAAGAACAGGTATGGAATCAACTCGTTCAGCAAAAGCTTACAAAACAAGAAATTGATAGACTCGGCATCACAGTCTCAGATAATGAAATCCTTGACTTTATATACAACCGTCCCCAAGAGCTGCCCGAAGCTATTAGACGTAACTTTATAGATTCCACCGGTGTCTTTAATATGGAGTTCTACCAGCAGGCTCTCGGTATGAAAACTCAGGAAGCTACTCAGTTCTGGAATCAGGTTGAAATCTACATGCGTGAAGTTCTCTTATCAGAAAAACTTCAGAATTATATTACCGCTTCTGTTATCGTCCCCGAAGAAGATGTACTTCAGAAGTATAAAGATGATAATATAAAGGCAAGCTTTAAGTATGCTTTCCTAGATGTTAACTCAGTAACTGATACTATGCAGTTTCAGGTATCCGAAGATGAAATGAAAGATTATTTCAATAAACATAAAGATGAGTTCAAACAGGAAGAAGCTGTCAAATTTAAATACGTTGTCTTCTCTGACGCTCCCACTATCGATGATACAAACTCCGTAAGAAAACAAATGGAGTTTATGTTAAAGGATATTAAGACTGCCAAGATGGAAGATTCCTCTTTGATTAAACTTGTAAACGACAACTCAACAGTTCCGTTTAAAGCTGATTTCCAAAAACCTAACGCTTTAGGAGCCGCCGGTAAAAATGCACTAAGCTTTCTCTTTAATGCAAAACCCGAAGAAGTTTCCGGTCTAATAATCGATCAGGACGGATACAAAGTTATAAAGATGCTTGAATCAAAAGACGGTGATGAATCTTATGTCAATGCTTCACATATACTAATAAACTTTGGTACGGATACAGCTTCTGCCAAGAAACAGGCAGAGGATATTCTGAAACGTGCTAAGAGCGGCGAGGATTTTGCAAAGCTTGCTTTCGATCTTTCTCAGGACCCTTCTGCTAAGCAGAATAGCGGCGACCTCGGATGGTTTACAAAAGGTGCCATGGTAAAGGAATTCGAAGACGCAGCTTTGAATGGTACTGTCGGAAGTATTGTCGGTCCTATTAAAACTCAGTTTGGTTTTCATATTCTTTATATCAAAAATAAATCCAGCAAAGAATTCAAGTTTGCTGAAATTAGAAAACCCGTAACAGCTGGACAAAGAACAAAGGATATTGCTCGCAAAAAAGCTCAGGAGTTTATGGCTGATGTTGAAAACGGTGCAATAATCGATTCACTCGCAAAGAATTCCGGCATCGCTGTTTACCTTACACCGGAAATCTCTAAAGGCGGATTTGTTCCGGGCGCAGGTCAGAACAAAAATATTATTGACTTCGGTATCGCAAACAAGAAATCGAAATTGTACGGACCCACTAAAATACAGGGCGGATACGGCGTTTACATGATTACCGATAAAATTTCAGAAGGCAGCAAGAATTTCGATTCAGTTAAAGTATCACTCGTTAAACCTAAAGTTGCACAGATAAAGAAATTTGGTTACATACAAAAGATTGCAGTTGATATTCGCTCTAAAATATCGGGCGGCGATATTCTTGGTCTTCAGACCATGTTCCCGCAGTATGTTTTTGGAATTGCAGACAGCGTCTCGATGGCAAAACCCGACGCAAAGCTTGGTGTTGACTACCCTCTTTATAACGCCGTATTTACAATGAAACCCGGCGAGATTACAAATCCAATAAAAGGTACTCGCGGTTATTACGTAGCGGTTCTCAACTGGATTACTCCATTTGACCAGAATGATTATATAGTTAAAGCAACCGATTTGCGCAAGCAGCTCCTTACAAATAAGAAGCAGCAGGCAGTTCAGGAATGGATGACAAATCTTACTAACAACGCCAAAATCGTTGATAACAGAGACAAGTATTTATAAATCAATAAATAAAATATTCAGACATAATAACAAAGCCCCTCTCTCGAGGGGCTTTGTGTTAAATCAAATAATATCTTAGACTCTAAATAGATTCATTAATATAACTCGAATCTTTTGCTCTTCAAATTACCGTCACCTTTAGGTGACGGATAATGAATTATATCAAATCTCGGGCTTTAGCCCAATCCATAATAAAATCTCTGAACTTTTTAAAATCTTTTGCTCTTCAAATTACCGTCACCTTTAGGTGACGGATAATGAATTATATCAAATCTCGGGCTTTAGCCCAACCTATTTTTAATCATTCATTTTATACTTTGAAAGAATTTCGTTTATTTCTTGCAAGTATCCTTGAGACTTATGATGTTCTACCTGATTCTTGATATAAGCAATCAACTTACTTTTACCGGATTCTCCTATAGAAACCGCATAATAATCATCCTGCCAATAAAAATCTTCAGACAATACCTTTTGTTTATTCATCCAATGTGAACTCTCTCCCTTCAAAAGCATAGCAACCTTTGAAATACTTTGTCCCTTTCCCAATGATACTAATAGATGAATATGCTCATTCCAACCTCCTATTTGTTCAAGATATATTCCATTTTTAGAAGCATAATCGGTAATATGATTAAATAGCAGATTTCTGACTTCTTTAGACATTAAAGGTCTTCTATCTTTAGTTGAAAATACTAAATGCACTAATATTTTAACAAATGACATATATCGTAAATAAATTTGGCTAAAGCCATTTATATTAATTATAATTTATCCGTTGCCTAAAGGCAACGGCAATTAAATCATTTTTATAATCTTGAGCTCTTATTAATTATACTCATACACCCATACATAAACACTTTTATCAATCAAATCCTCAAACCTAACTGACTTTAGCAACCCACCCTTATAATTATATAATTTCCTCAACTTCATATTTCTCGAATCCCTTAACTCCTCAATTACTTTCTTCCCTTCATAAGCAAATTTATTATAACTTAGAATATTTCCGCCATTATCCTTTGTCTGCTCCTCAATAATATTATCATTCTCATCATAAGAATAATTTGTAACCGTCTTTTGTTCATTCTGAAAAATAATCCTCTCTTCAATCATTCGCCCTTTCGAATCATAGATGTACTCATACTTCTGCTCTGTATCGCCCTTTGAATTATACTTCAACTCTTCAATCAAACTATTCTGACTATTCAACCTGAACTCTGAATTACTCATTAAAGTACCGTCGGAAGCATAGTATTTAACATTCCCGGTTTTGTCTTGCTTGAATTCGTAAACCTCATCCAAAGCCTTTATTTCACCAAAATACAATTCCCTCTTTAATATGAATCCCTCCGGACCATAAGTGTAAATTGTCTTTCCCGCTGACTTTCCCTCTTTATTCAGTATTTCCCTGTAAGATATATTACTATCAAATTTAGTTATTGTACCGGTTTCATTATTAATATCATTCTCAGTAATCGTTTTCCTGTCATCACTTATTTTGATATCAAAAACAAGCGAAGTATCCGATTCTGCCTCCTGTTCATAAATATCTATTCTGAATATACTTATATTGCTGTATCCTGAATTGATATACCCCTCAATTCTTTCCTTCTCACTTTTTTCTGTATCATACAGCATCTTTATTTGTGCATTCAATCGAGAAGATGATATACTTGCAAATATAATTAGCAGTATTATGCTTATGTTTTTCATGGTATTTTATTCCTAATTATTCGAAATTGAATTGTCTTATAACAAAAATTTTATGAACATTATAACAAAATTACTCGGCATTAAATATCCAATTATACAGGCGGGCATGGTCTGGTGCAGCGGTTGGAAGCTTGCATCAGCAGTTAGTAATGCAGGCGCTCTTGGACTTATAGGTGCAGGTTCAATGAAAACGGATATACTTGAGGAACACATAAAGAAATGCAAAGCAAACACTGATAAACCTTTTGGTGTTAATATTCCGTTGCTTTATAGTCAAATTGATGATGTAATAGATATTATATTAAGAGAGAACGTCAAAATAGTCTTTACATCTGCAGGCAGCCCTAAAAAATACACATCATTGTTAAAGGAAAAAGGAGTTACCGTTGTACACGTTGTTGCAAGTGCAAAGTTTGCAGTTAAATGTCAGGAAGCTGGTGTTGATGCCGTGGTCGCCGAAGGATTTGAAGCCGGTGGACATAACGGCATTGAAGAAACAACTACTATGGCTCTGATACCCGCGGTAAGAAGCGCCGTTGATATTCCCGTAATTGCCGCAGGAGGAATCGCATCAGGTTCATCTATGCTTGCTGCTTTTGCTCTTGGGGCTGACGGTGTTCAGATTGGTACACGTTTCGCCGCTTCAGTTGAATCATCTGCTCATGAAGACTTTAAAAAGCTGATTGTAAATTCCTCAGAGGGCGATACAAAACTTATGATGAAAAAAGTTGTTCCTGTAAGACTCTTAAAGAATAAGTTCTTTGAGGAGATTCAAAAGGCTGAGGATTCATGCGTATCTAAAGAAGGTCTTTTAGCATTGCTTGGAAAAGGGAAAGCTAAAAAGGGAATGTTTGAAGGTGACCTTGAAAACGGTGAACTCGAAATAGGGCAGGTATCTGCAATTATTAATGAAATTAAACCTGCAGGTGAGATAGTTGAAGAGATTATGAATGAGTTTTACGAAAAGTTAAACAGTCTGTTAATATACAAACAATAAGCCGGATGTTTATCCGGCTTATGTCAAAATGTGTCAAGAAAATAAAGGAGTATTATCTATATAGATAATATACTTTTCAACCAAATCACCATCCATGTAAAAAACATTACAGAAGTTTACGTTTACTTGCTTTCCGTCCGTCCTGGTGTACAGCACTTCTCCCTGCCAGATAACGTTATCTCCCTGTTCCCAGAAGTTCACGACTTTATGCTGACTCCCTTTTATCATGTTAAAAAAAACTTCTACATAATCGGCAATATTTTTTCTGCCTTTTACTTCGTCAGCATTGCCAAACTTAAAAATTCCATCTTCAGTTAATAAGTTTGAAAATTCCGTTGAATCTTTTGCGTCTATTATATCACCGATTTTTTCAATCCATTCTTTTCTGTTCATATAGTTTTAGTTTTAATTCCTCAAATTTAAGATTTAAAACAACATCTATTTCACAGAAATTCCCGTATTCAGTGCAAGAACTTTTTCTTCCAGTATTTTTACTCTTTTTCTTAATTCTATGTACGACGCTATTGTATGGATTATTGCAGTTATTAGCAGCAATATTACTCCGATTGCAAGCATTATTCCCCTGATTACATACGTAACTGCAGTCAGGACAGGCTCATACACAATATCGCTGATGTATGCGTGCCTTTTGAATTCTATTGGTTTTTGCTCATCATCTCCGAATGTAATGAAGTTCTTCAATCTCTCCAGTCTGTACATGAATAAGTTCATGTTGTAAAAAGACATGTCTATTTGAGAGTCAAGCGAATCAATCTTTGATTTGTCTATTCCTATTGACTGTATAACTTCATCAGAAAAATTCTCAACCAGAGGCTCGGACAACGTGCCGCCAAACAAAGCAACACCAATCAGTATTACTGAAACTAAGTAAAACATGTATATTATTATCTTCATATCACATTTAATATTTTAAATTTATTGTTTAAACAAATTTATTGAAGCCATTCAGCAGCCGCATTAAATACCCTCTCAAAGCAATCACTTGTTTCATTCTTTATCTTTTCGTTTAACGGAAAAGGGGAGATATGATTGTACTCAAACGGGAAGTGCATTTCCTTTATTTTAATTTGCATCCCTTCAACGTTTAGAGTCTCTCGTACCGACTTAGGCGGCATCACTTCGTCGCTTGTTAAAGGTATTGCCAGTATTCTATCCTCAAATTTCTTTAGTTTCTTTGAGCGAAAATCAGCGAACCGGTGTTTATTCAGTAATGACCTGAACACTATTCCATCGCTTTCGTTTTCAACGAAATATCTTTTAAGAACTTCGTCTGTATTTAAATTATCCTTAAAATCTTTTGGATAGAAAGCTGTCATTACTTTTTCTGCAGCACTGTCATAAATATATTTTGATGTTGGATACATTAAATCCATCGTCGGTCCGCCGCAGAATAATACTATCCTTGAATTAGAAAATATATCTTCTCTTGCCATAATAAGGTTCTCAATCAGAAATGCTCCGATAGAATATCCGAATAATGAGAATGTGCAGTCAGACTCAACCTCGTCAATATCTCCATTTCGTATTTCTGAAATAAGCTTAAGTACATCGTTAAATGTTCTTAACCCTGAATAGAAAAACAATTCAGGACTAAATTGCAAACGTGTGCTTAAAGCAGCATTTACAAATGAATATTCTTGCGAATTAAACTTTATCCTTCTCTCTTTTGCAAGTGAATTCATCCTTCGTGAATCTCCCCAGCTTGCGGGTCTGCGGTTTATGTGGTGCGAAATCGGAAACATCAGTACTGCCTGACCTGTTAATTCAACAAGTTTTTTCGCCCAGGTATGATATTTATCCCAACTGCTTTCATTCAAACCATGCAAAAGGATTATCAGCTTGTTATTCTTTCCACCATTGCCGTACAAAGGATAAATAAAACTCCTGTTGCATTCTATCGCCTCTTCAGAATTCTTAAGAAAAGATTCTGTCAAAGGTGCTGTACCGTTTAGGAGTAGAAGTTTTCTATTTATAGAATCGTTAAAGCTGTTTTTGTCAAGATAATATTCGTTATCATCGGAAGTAAAGCCATAGTTCCTAATTGATATATCACTTCCGGGAATTAGAATTAACTCTTTTGTTTCAGAATAAATTTCCTTTAACTGATTATAGTCTTCCAGATAGCCCATTTTATGAACATTTTATTTGATATCTTTGTTCAAACTATCGAATTAATAATACTTTTTATATGCACTTTTTTGGTAAAGAATAAGTTAAAAGATATTTTCGATTTCAGGTTCAGTAAGCTTTTAGAAGTATTCGGTAAAATTAAAAATTAAAGGCAAAATATATACTATTTCATATATTATGCTTTTCTTGTATTTTATTACTTCATAAAAATAGATAGTTAATATTATTTTAAATAATTAATGGATACCGAATCACATATGCTTAAGCCGTCAGTGACGGCAAAAGCAACCAAGGTAATTGTACTTACCACCGTAATGTTCACCTTTATTTCTTTCTGGCGTGCTGCTGCCGTTGTTATTGGCGACCTGGGGTCAACCGCATATTACATGGGCGGCATTGCAGAGCAGTTCGTGGGTAAAGTTGCACCTTATTTCATACTTGGTGTAATGGTGTTTGCTTTCTGCGTCATGGCTTTATATATGGAATCATCACCACTCTTCACACGCGGCGGTGTTTATCGAGTGGTAAAATCAACACTTGGGGGATGGTTTGCTAAGGTGTCGGTTTCTGCACTGGTGTTCGATTATATTCTTACAGGACCTATAAGCAGTGTATCAGGAGGTCATTATCTTGCAGGACTTTTGAATGACACACTCAAAGTTTTTGGCATTGGAATACAATTCGACAGGAATATATTATCAATGGCAGTAGCAATCGTAATAGTTTTATTTTTCTGGTGGGAAAATGTGAAAGGGATTGAAGAGTCATCATCTAAAGCTCTAAAAATATTCGTTATTACAGCGATAATGGGTGTTATGGTTATAATTTGGGGAGTTGTAACATTACTTCTGAAGGAAGAACCATTCTTCGCACACTTTCCGCCTTTTGAGATTAATCTTTCACATGAATCTTACGGATGGCTTAGTAATGCTGAGTGGGCTAAAACTATAGGGTTTATAAGTATTCTGATTGCTTTCGGACATTCCCTACTAGCACTTAGCGGACTCGAGACTCTCGGACAGGTTTACCGCGAAGTCGAATATCCGAAACTCAGGAACTTCAAGAGAACTGCTCTCATTATTTTCCTATTCAGTGTTATACTCACACCCGGCGTATCATTTCTTGGTACAATGTTGATTCCTGATGATGTGAGACCGCAATACATTGATAATCTAATTGGGGGTATAGCTATGTTTCTGATTGGACCGCACTGGCTGAATTTGGTATTTCAGGCTTTCGTTGTAATAGTTGGTGTTTTGATTCTGTCAGGTGCTGTTAATACTTCAATTGTTGGTGCAAATAGTGTTCTGAACAGAGTCGCTGAGGATAAAGTACTTACCGACTGGTTCAGAAAGCCGCATAAGAAATACGGAACGACTTACAGGCTTTTAAATCTTATTGCTTTGTTTCAGATACTAACAATTATTCTATCACAGGGAAATATACTTTTACTCGGAGAGGCTTATGCATTCGGTGTTGTATGGAGCCTTGTCTTCATGGGATTTTCAATGATAGTACTCAGGTATAAAGATAAACGCAAACGTGAATGGAAAGTACCGCTGAATTTAAAGATAGGAAAAAACGAAATACCTTTTGGACTTTTACTAATATTTCTTGTACTCTTTTTTGTTGGTATAACAAACCTTTTCACAAAACCGATTGCAACAATATCAGGGGTAATATTTACATTAACTTTCTTCATAATATTTGTAGTATCCGAATATATTAACAAGAGGAAGATAATGAAGGATAGGAATCTTACCGAAGTTGAATTTCACAGCAGTGAAAATATGAGGGTTCTGGAGCACTTTAATTTAGATGATGAAGCCCAGATTACACCTGAATCTATAGAGAGCGAACTTCCCGATAAGGTAATGGTTGCAGTCCGTGACCCTAATAATCTTAATCATTTGAAGAAAATAATAAATGAAACTGATACAGATAAGAAAGATATTATAGTAATGATTGCAAGAGTCTTTACGGATAAGTTGAACACTGATACACGTAAAGAACTTAAGTCAGATGAGCTTAATCTTTTCAGTGAAGTTGTTAACATAGCAGAGAAGATTGGTAAACCTGTTATTCCTGTTGTTATACCGACGAATAATGCATTCTACTCGATTATGAACGTTGCTCACTCGCTTGGTGTGAGGGAAGTTGTGATAGGTCTTTCTGCAAAATATAAACCCGATATTCAGCTTCAGCAGCTTGCACTAATTTGGGGTACGGTTCATTCAGACGAAAACACACATATACGTGTAAGGATTATTACTGAAAACATGGAACACACGATAGATTTGTAGAATTGAAGAATTAATTTGGACAGGATTTTATACTATACTCAGAAATACAAGCAAGTCACCTTTTTCTTTTCTGATTGATATATTATCAGATGAAGATACATTTAAAGTACCTTCATGAATACCGTAATCAAGTGTATCTTTATTAAGTTTGTATTTTAAACCATTGGAAGAAACACCTATTGCAATTGGCATTCCCATTAATGATACTACTTTACCTTTTCTATACTTTCTTTTTATCTCTTTATTTAAGTAAAATATCTCAAAGTCTTTATCTATTATTTTAATATCAATGAGCTTATAATATCTTTTTAAAACACTAAAGTTGTTTAGAGTATGGTCGGGACGGCAGCTTACAGCTCCGAAAACAAACACGTTATTCAAACCATGTACAACAATATACATCAGAGCCTTTTCAAAATCGGTTGTTTCCTGTTCCTTAATCTTTCTGATTTCAACACCTTTCTTTTTGAAAATGTTTAAGTTGGATTTTGTTATGGAATCAAGGTCACCTATTATGATGTTCGGTAAGATACCAAGTCTTGCAGCACTGTTCGCACCTCCGTCAGCACAAATGACATAATCTCCTTTTTTATAAAACTTATTAAATATCTTTCGGGAAGGAATATCGCCGTTGAGAATTAATATTGTGCTGGTTTTAATCAATACATGAAGATAAGGAGTTAAAAATAGTTTATTTGTGGAGATTAGGGGAGTCGAACCCCTGACCTTTTGAATGCCATTCAAACGCTCTACCAGCTGAGCTAAATCCCCTATTGATGTTCAAAAATAAGTTATTAGCCGTATAAAGACAAGGGATATTGATAAAGCGGACGAAGGGGCAATGAAAAGACAAAATTTAATGATATTAAAGACTTAAATGTGACCGATTTTAGTATTAATTGAACTTGAAAAGCATATTTCAGTGTTATCTATTGTAATGTAATATTAAATATTTATCATTAATTTGCTGAAATTATAAATAAGAATGAATAAGACTGTAAAAAACGCAAAGGAAGCAATTCAAGGAATGAAAAGCGGTATGACAATGATGTTCGGAGGTTTCGGACTATGCGGTATTCCTGAAAACATAATACTTGAATTATCCAAAACCGATATTAAGAACCTAACAATCATTTCAAACAACTGCGGGGTGGATGATTTTGGACTGGGACTCATGCTTCAAAACAAACAGATACGCAAGATGATTTCATCTTACGTCGGTGAGAATGCGGAGTTTGAGAGACAAATGCTAAGCGGAGAGCTTGAAGTAGAACTTGTACCACAGGGCACTTTGGCTGAAAGAATAAGAGCAGGCGGAGCGGGTATTCCCGCGTTTTACGTACCTGCAGGATATGGTACAGAAGTCGGATTAGGAAAAGAATCGAGAGAGTTTAACGGCAAGATGCATCTTCTCGAGCATGCGTTTAAGGCAGACTTTGCTGTAGTAAAAGCATGGAAGGGTGATACTGCGGGAAATCTGATTTATAAATATACAGCTAATAATTTTAACAATATGATGGCAATGGCAGGAAAGATAACGATTGCCGAAGTCGAAGAACTTGTTCCTGCAGGAGAACTTGACCCGAATTTTATTCACACTCCCGGAATATTTGTACAGAGAATATTTCAGGGTGTTGATTATATAAAGAGAATTGAGCAATTAACCTTATCAAAATAAATAATGGCATTAGATAAAAATCAAATAGCAAAGCGAATAGCGCAAGAATTGCAGAACGGATACTACGTAAATCTTGGTATTGGTATTCCTACTTTAGTTGCAAATTATGTTCCGGAAGGAATTGAAGTTATATTACAATCAGAGAACGGAATGCTTGGAATGGGACCCTTCCCGACAAAAGAGACTGTTGAAGCAGACCTTATAAATGCCGGTAAGCAGACTATAACATATCTTCCTGGTGCATCATTCTTTGATTCGGCGACAAGTTTTGCGATGATAAGAGGAGGACATGTAGATATCACGATACTTGGAGCATTTGAAGTTTCTGAAAAAGGTGATATTGCAAGCTGGAAAGTACCGGGTAAATTGATAAAAGGAATGGGCGGTGCAATGGACCTTGTTGCCTCTGCTGAGCATATTGTTGTTGCAATGCAGCACACGAATAAAGAAGGACAATCGAAGCTCTTAAAGAAATGTACATTGCCTTTGACGGGTGTAAACTGCGTGAAGAGAATAGTAACAGACCTTGCTGTTTTAGACGTTACTGAGAATGGGTTTAAACTACTGGAACGAGCACCCGGTGTAACGATTGAACAGATAAAAGCTGCGACTGAAGGAACACTAATAGTAGAAGGTGACATACCAGAAATAGATTTATAAATAAATAACAATAAGAATGAATTATCCTAAAAAAGTAGTAATAGGTGATATAACCGTAAGAGACGGATTTCAGCATGAGGAAATATACATCCCTTTGGAAGCAAAATTGTGGACTGCAGAGCAGCTCATACTTGCGGGATTTAAACATGTGGAAGTAACAAACCTCGGCAATCCTACAGGTATGCCGCAGTTCAAGGATGCAGATGAGCTTATGAAGAGATTAAGAACGAGCAAGAAGATTGCACATCTTATAGATTCGGTTTCGCTAACCTGCGTAACTATACGTGAGAAAGCAGTTGAGAGAGCGATTGAAAACAGGAAGAACGGATTTGGACCTGACAGGATACTTCTGATGGTTTCTACGAGTGAATCACATCATCAAAAGAACTCAGGACTCTCGCTTGATGAATACTGGAAGATGGCAGAGAAATATATTAAGCAGGCAAGGGATGCAGGAATAAAAGTGAACGGAACAGTCAGCACAATATGGGGATGCCCGATTGAAGGTCCGACAGATATGAAGAAAGCAGTTGAATTTACGAAGCGCTGGTTTGATATAGGTGCGAGCGATGTTGAACATGCTGACCACGACGGCTCTGCCTCACCAGACAGAATATATAAATATTTTTCGATGGTGATGGATGAGTTCACTAATCCTCATAAGCATATTGTTCATCTGCATACAACACGCGGATGGGGTATGGCGAATGTATTAGCGGCATTACAGGCAGGAATGACAAATTACGAAGCAACGATGGGCGGTCTTGGCGGACAACCTGCAAACTTTGTGAGCGGAGTACCAGTGAGCGGCACGGGTGAATATTATTACAAGGATTCCAGTATAGTCGGACTTGTTTCGATAGAAGATATGGTTGTAATGATGGATGAAATGGGAATTGACACGGGACTTGATGTGGATAAAGTTCTGAACATCGGCAAGATGGTGGAAAGAATTGTCGGAAAAAGACTACGTTCTGAAAGCATTAAAACAGGAAGAATACCTAAAACACTTTCAGGAAGATAGTTTAATAGAAAGAAAACAATAAGAATGTACATCCGTATCTTTTCGGGTGTACATTTTTAATTTATAAATCACTCCTTCACAGTGCAACCATAATCGAATTGAATAATATCTATGAAACATGCAGTTTACACTAAATGGTAAATAAACTAATCCAATTACTGATATTGATTTTGCTCTTGTGCGGTCGTGTTCAAGGACAGGACTTAGAAAAGACGAAAGCAAAGAATCAAAAATCAAAATACACACTTGCACTTATGCCTGCAATCACTTTCCCCGAAGGAGGTTTTAGTCATTATTCTGTCGGATACGGTTTTAGTATGAATGCTTCCTATAAATTAACCGAAGACATTAGTCTGTCAGGAAACATAGAAATTATATTCTCTGATTTCAAATATACTGATATGTTCGACGGAAGAGCTGACTATACTGTCACTTCACACTGGTACTCACTCGATATTGGTCCAAAGTTTTTTCTAAACAGAGGTTCAACAAGAATATATCTCAATTCAAGCTTAAAGTATACTCTGATATATCATGGTGAAAACAAAGACGTTGGCTTACTAAACCCCGAACCGGCTATCGGCTTCAGTTTTGGATTCGGCCTAGAAATTCCTGTGAACGACAATTTTAAAATTGAGTTTAGCCCTGTTTGCAATATTTTTTACCCCATAAATTATAAAGACTATTATCACACCCTGAGTTCATATTCTTCTAATGCATACTACAAAATCTCTCTTGGACTGAACTATAATTTGTAAATATTTTTCCCCTCTTGCAAAAGGTCTTGAGAACACACTGCTAATCATTTCAACTAATCCCAAATTGGCGATAAATAATAATTATTTTTCTCTTGATTATTATTTATCGAATTAATAAATCATAAGAAATAAATGTTTAAAATGAGAACTATATTTACTTTCTTCGTTATTTGTTTGTTTGCATCAAGTGCATTAAGCCAGAGTTATCAGGACTGGAAATGGCTGCACCAGTCACCGCAGGGTAATGAACTGAGATGGGTAAAGATGTGGGATGCTAATACCATATATGCAATCGGAGGGAAAGGAACATTCATCAAGACGACGAACAGAGGTGCAAACTGGTTCGTTCAGCATACGGCAGGTCGAACAGCGGGGATTCCTATTCAGAAAGCTGATTTACGCAATGCATGGTTTTTTAATCAGAGCACGGGAATAGTAATCGGTTCATTTGGAAGTATATTCAGAACAACTGACGGGGGTATTACTTTTGACAGCACTAACAACCCTGCACCGACAAATACTACTTTTACAGGAATAAGTTTTATAAATAATTTAACGGGATATGTAATCTGCGGTTTAACTGATTACCGATTGATGAAAACGACGAACGGCGGTATTACCTGGAATAGCATCGGTACGAACCCGGGCTATTCAAACCCATCCGTACTGCATGCTTTTACGGAGAATAAACTTATAGTATTTAATCAGCTTGGAGATAATTTCATAACGACTAACGGAGGATTTTCATGGAGCACGTATCCGATTGGTAATTTAGTTACTTTCAACAAAGCAGTTTTCATTGACGCAAACACGGGCTATGCATGCGGAGACTGGGGCAGGTGCCGCTATACGAATGACGGCGGTTATACCTGGGCGAATATGGCGGGAGTACTTTTTGACAGGAACATTCATTTCACAGATATTAAGTACAGGAATAATGCGGTATATCTTACGGGAAATTCGAATTACATTTACCGTTCTTCGAATCATGGAGTTACATGGGATTCGATAGCATTTATGGCGCCTTCCGCACAGCCAATATGGAGCAACTCATATTATTCTTCTGATTTTTCTATAACTGCGGATACGATGGTAACAGTCGGTTTGAGAGGTTCCATACATCAAACACTTGGTACTTTTAAGGTGCCGCTTGGACAATATTTAAAAACAGGAAACATGAAAGATATATGGGCTTCAACGAGTACGGGAGTACTGATTGCTGTTGGTGCACCTTCGGTCTCAACTATTACACAAGATCAAATATTAAGGTCAACGAATTCAGGAAATAACTGGACGGTAGTATCGCCATCGGCAACATCGAATGCTGAGTTTTACAGCATTGACATGATAGATGATAACACAGGTTATATTTGCGGAAACCGTTCGGCAGTTTATAAGACAACAAACGGAGGGGTGAACTGGGATTCACTCGTAATTCAGAACATGCCTGCAAACCTGATATTGCAGAAAGTTGATTTTGTAAATGCACAAACAGGATGGATATTTTCGAGATATACAGCGGGTAATGATTCAACTATTTATAAAACAACAAATTCAGGAGTCACATGGACGAAGCAAAAGATAAATGCAACTACAACTGGTAATACAATATACAGTGCATGCATGCTGGATGAGAACAACGGATGGCTGCTGAGCAGCAGACCGAGAGCATGGAAAACTACTAACGGCGGTGCGGTATGGGATTCCACGTTATTAGGGGATAATTATCTTGCAGGTGCTTTATATGATATTAAAATGATAAATTCACAAACCGGATATTGCGTTGGTTCGAATAACAGAGTTTACAGAACGACGAACGGAGGTGCAACGCCATGGTCGAATGTAAGTTTTTCATCCACGACAATAATAACTAATTATACCGTTGAAGTAAGGAATCAGCAGGAGTGCGTTGTGATGGGAACAAACGGAACAGGATATTACACATCGAACGGCGGACTGACGTGGTCACCAAAATTTTTATTATCGAGTATCAGCGACATCAGCGGTTCTTATTTAACACCGAACGGCATCTTGTACTCTGTAACACTTTTGGATTCTTACATTTTTAAGAATGCTAATTTATTCACGACCGGAATAAACACGGTATCGGAGAATATACCCGTTACCACAAGACTGAATCAGAACTATCCGAATCCGTTCAATCCAGTGACAAGAATTAGTTTTGATGTTTCCAGGGCGGGTAACGTGGCAATTAAAGTTTTTGATGTTACTGGACGAGAGGTGCAAACATTAGTGAATGAAACGTTAAATCCGGGAGCTTATGCAGTAACGTTTAACGGTTCATCACTGAGCAGCGGAGTATATTTCTATTCGATGTTTACGGATAATAAATTAGCCGGTACAAAAAGGCTTGTAATTATCAAATGATACTGCGCAGCAGGCACTTCAAGCAAAGAAATAATTTTACCACAGAGGTCGCAGAGCCCACGGCGTAGATAGAGGCTTCAAATAAGGAATAGATTTTACCACAGAGTTGAACTGAAATTATCACAGAGCATACCTTCCTAAAGTCTGGCCTGCAGCAGGCAAGCAGAGATAATAAGTGTATTATTCTCAGGCATAAAATATTTTATAGCAAATATCGAAACTCTTCTTGAATAATTAAAGAATACTTTGTCAATTTCTTATAAGTAATGGCATGGATAAAAAACACTGTATAGTGATTTTTATCTAATTTCCAGACAACAGATCTACCTTTCTAACACAAAATTAATACGTAAATATGCGTACTTTATGCGCACTTTATGCGCACTTTGTGCGCACTTTGAAGTTAAGGAGAAACCAAGGAGAAGAAAAGAAAGAACTGATGTGAAATTAAATAAAACACTACGGAAAACTGATTTTAAACATCTGAAGGCATAAATGTATGTTTATGTAAAACTGTTTAGTGTTTGAAGCACGGGTAGATTGAGACAGGATTCTGCAAAGGTTTTATTATGTATTTTATTGCAAATGTTCTGTATTTTAGTAAAACCTCTTTTATGAAAAAGATATTTTTAATATCAGTTTTGCTTATTTGGGGATTAGTGCATAGCGCCGATTCACAGGTTGTGTATAATCATAAGATTGATTCAATAAAGAATCTTGTCTCGATACAGCAATTAATAAAGTTTAACAAAGAAATCACGGGTGATACGGTAACAAACATCGGCGGCATACCTCGAAGGATTGTGACAAGGTATTCGATGACGGGCGGGAACAAGCTTGCGGCACAATATATACGCGAGAAGTTTGAAGCGTATGGCTTGGCGGCAAGGTATCAGATGATTGATACGATGATAATGGACGTTATCGGATGGAAGACAGGAACAAAATATCCGAACCAGTATTTTTTGATAGGGGCGCATTTTGATAATTTTCTTTATGGTTCAACTGTTGATACGATTTACGGTGCAGACGATAACGGAACGGGAATATGCGTGATGCTTGAGCTGGCGCGGCTTCTGCAGGGATTTAACACAGACTACAGTATAGCTTTTGTTGCTTTCAATGATGAAGAAACGTCGGGTATGGGGAGCTATGTTTATGCAGACAGCGCAAAGTTAAGGGGCGACAGTCTTTTAGGCGTGCTGAACTGCGAGATGTGCGGATGGGACGGAAACAATGATAACAAGGTAACGGTTGTTTCAAATGACAATTCAATAAATCTATATAATGTATTTCTTTCAGCAGTATCTGTTTATCAGCTGAACTTGCTGCCGTTCAGGGCTACCAGTGCAGGTTCTGACCATAATGCATTTTGGTACAGAGGATTCATGGCAATCACAAGTTCGGAATTCATAATCGAATTAACTCCTCACTATCACAGCATAACAGACAGGTGGTTTAATCTTACGCAAGCTATGTTCGAGAAAATGGCCAAAGCAAACATTGTCACTTTTTTAAGTCTTGCAACGGGCTATTACAGTGAGATACAGCATACCCCTCTTTCTTCAAGCTTTGAACAAACAGGCAGGACAGCAAGCACGGAGATACTAATGCCCTTTCCGACTGCATCCAGCATAAATTCACCAAGATTATACTATAAAATAAACAACGGACAATATAACTGGATTAATGCATACGAAGTGAGCGGAAGAAAATACAAGTTCATGATACCCGGGCAAACAACAGGAACAAAAGTTTCTTATTACATAGCAGCGCAGGACTCGTCAGGAGGATTAACAGTCACATCCCCTATTGGAGGCAGCGGAGTAAACCCGCCGGGCAGCACACCGCCTGATACGGTACATGTATATTACGTTTTGAAATCGAATACTTTTGTTTCGACAACAGTGCCGAAAGTAATACCTGCAAATTCATCAGTCCGTGACAGTATTTATATAGGTCAGGAAGGCAAAATAAAAGACATAAGGGTTACCCTGAACATAAACCATCCTAATAATTCAGAAGTGATGGTAGTACTAAGAAAAGGAAGTGAAGTGTTGTTATCTTTAATTGGAATCAATTTATGCAGCGGCTCAAATTTTATAAACACAAATTTTTCTGATACGGCGTTACTTGCAATAAGTCAGGGCACTGCTCCTTACACGGGATACTTCAAGGGAAGAGATACTCTTTCGAGATTCAAAAATATTAACATGCAGGGTAACTGGATACTAACGGTGTATGACTCAGACCCTGCAGTTACAGGAACATTAATCGGCTGGGGATTGACAATTGCGTACGAAAATACGGTTCCTGTAATTTTGGAGTCAGAAACTGTGCCTGATAAATATGAGCTAATACAAAACTATCCCAATCCGTATAATCCATACACGAAGATAAGGTTTGTATTGCCAAAGCAAGGTCTTGTAACTTTGAAGATTTTTGATATACTCGGAAGAGAAGTTTGTACGCTTGTGAATGAAGTGAAACAGGCAGGAACGTACACGGTGGAATTTAACGGTTCCGGACTGACGAGCGGTGTGTATTTTTACAGAATAGAATCGGGAAAATTTTCGGATGTGAAGCGTATGGTTTTAATAAAATAATTTGTCGTTTAATATTATCGTTAACAAAAGATTATTATGAATCATGATTCTTTAATTGAAATCCGTTGCCGAGCTCGGCAAAGAAATCCCCTCTGAAAAAATGCATGAGTTTTTGGAGAAAGTAAAAGAATTGGAGAAAGAGATGAAGGGGTAAATTCACAGAGCACTTTTAATGCTTCTATAAATGCTATTGTAAAAAGAATTTAAAACTTATATATTACATACATAAAACATAAGTATTTTATAATTATAAAAGTATGTTTACTATCTCGTTTAAAAAAATTCTTTTACCAATAATTACCACTCGTATTATTTCAAATTACTATGAAAAAAACGCATGTAAGGAAAGGCAGGTGCGTTTAGTCGAGTTATAATGTTTAAATAGAATAATTTTGACATCTTTTATGGGTGGGGAAAAAGGGGTACTTAAAAAGATGACAATAAAAACAGTTCATTTAAATGATATGAAAATATTTTATGTAGTTTTATTTCTCTTCGCATCAATAAACGTGAATGCCCAGTGGGTGCAAGTCAACACGGGTATCGAAGGTGCGAGCGTGAACAAGATTACAGCTGATGGGAATAATGTTTTTGCGGCAACAGAGGGTGGTTTATTTTATTCGTCTGATAGCGGCAGCAACTGGATTCTGTTAAAAAACGGGATTACCAGTTTTAATGTTACATCTGTTGCAATTACAGGGAATAATGTTTTCATAAGCACATACGGTGGTGGTGTTTTCCGTTCAACGAATTACGGATTGAACTGGGTTCAAACCAATAATGGAATAACAAATCTTTACTTGAATACATTAGCTTCATCGGGAAATTATGTTTATTCGGGAACGTGGGATTCGCAGATATTTCGTTCTACGAATAGCGGAGATAGTTGGTCTTTATTAAACGGAGCTCCGAGCGGGCCAATTTATTCAATAGTAGCTTATGACAG
Source organism: Kapaibacterium sp. (SeqCode) (assembly GCA_041675325.1). Classification (GTDB taxonomy): domain Bacteria; phylum Bacteroidota; class Ignavibacteria; order Tepidaquicellales; family Tepidaquicellaceae; genus CAIKZJ01. The sequence continues at coordinate 16,213 of JBAYUG010000026.1, read as the reverse complement.
CATAGTACTTGCTTCAAAACCATCAAGCCACGGAGTTTACCGTTCAACAAATTACGGAACAGACTGGATAGATTGTAATCTCTGGGCTTTTCGTTTAAGTAAGTGCGGCAACATATTATATGCAACTTACGGCACAACTGATATTTATGAATCATCTGATGATGGTATAACCTGGACAAATATATCAGGCGATATGCCGAATGTTGATGTTGTGGAAGTAACCCGAATCAGTGAGAGTATTTATGCCGGTGTATCCAGCGGAGGAGTATATCGCTCGACAAATCACGGAGCAAACTGGATTTCGCTTACTAACGGACTTACAAATATATATATTGCTTCCCTCTCCTCAAATAACGGAAAAGTTTTTGCAGGAACACGTGAAAGCGGCGGAGTTTTTTCGATTCCCAACTACGGGACTACATGGACAGAGATAAACAAGGGATTATACAATGTTGCGGTAAATGATATCTCATCTTACGGGAATAATTTAATTGCCGCAGTTCCAAACAAAGGTGTCTTCTTATCAACTAACGTCGGAACAGGGTGGACAGTTAAATCGAATGGATTAACGAATAAACTAGTTACATGTGTTGCTTCAATAAACAATGTTATTATAGCTGGAACCAGCTGGTTTAATCCAGCCTGGGGAGCGTATTATACAACCGATTTTGGAAATAACTGGGTAAATGTGAATTCAGGACCTACATTTTATCAGTTTTTAGTAGATGGCAATGTAGTTTATGCCGCTGCTGAAGGCAGCATTGCATATTCAGGAAATAACGGTATTAGCTGGGATTTTATTAATCCCGGGGTGTCATTAGTAACAACAATTTGTAAGAAAGGCAATGTGCTATTTAGCGGGGGATATTCCGGCATCAGTCGTACAACAAATAATGGACAAAACTGGCAGGCGTGTAATAACGGACTTCATGATTCATCAGGTTTACCAATAGTTAATTATCTATTAGCCGATTCGATGAATATTTACGCGGGATTGAGATATTACGGAGTCTATGTTTCTACGGACAATGGTTCAAGCTGGACACAGAGGAATAACGGTTTGCCGATTTCAACAATTAATTCAATTTATAAATACAGGAACTATGTATTCGCCGGTACTGAATCCAATGGAATCTATATTTCAAGTAATAACGGACTTACCTGGGAATCAAAAAATGAAGGACTGTTAAATTATAATATTACTTCCTTTTACGAGAAAAACGGATACATTTACACCGGAACCCACGGACTTGGCTTATGGAGAAGGGCATTTACAGATATTACGGGAATACAAAGCATAAGTAATTTAACTCCACTGAAACACTCATTGTCGCAGAACTATCCGAATCCATTTAACCCGACTACGAAGATAAAATTTATAACAGCGAAAGCCGGGAATACAAAGTTAGTAGTGTATGATATAATAGGAAGAGAGGTACAAACATTGGTTAATGAAACACTAAACCCCGGGACTCATGAAGTGACATTTAACGGTGCAAATTATTCAAGCGGAGTATATTTTTATAAGCTGATAACTAACGGTTACACTATAACAAAGATAATGCAATTAGTAAAATAAATTTAGAAGTTCATATTTATAATAAATTATAAGAACCGATGTGAAATCAATCCTGAAATTCGTGACTTCACAACAAGAGTAGATGGTAACAAGCTATAAGGCAAGTTCTTTATAAATTGAAAAGCGTTAATTAAATTCTTCATAATTCAATAACAATTTATAAAACTTTTTAGTAAAACTCATTTGGAGGTGGTATGAAAAAATTTCTCTGTACGATTCTATTTTTGTTTTTAGTTAGTTCAATTAATTACACGTATTCAGCAGGAACACATCCAAGCAGGTTCCGAAATCTAAATTTTGAAGGCGGGGGGTGGGTTACTGAAATTATTCCCGCGCAATATAAAAACGTTTCCTATCCATCTTTAAATCAATACATCCTTTATGCTCGTACCGATGTAGGAGGACTGTACCGAAGCTCAAACAATGGAGAGAACTGGACAAATATTACCAATTATTATTGGGATATAGTACAAACCGGAATATCATTGTCTCCATCAGAAATGTCAATTCAAGGACTAGCGATACATCCTGAAAATCCAAACATAATAGTTGTTGCATGCGGTAATTCGATGGAGGATGCGAGTAATTATGCAATACCTTATCAGAACATAAGAAAATCAACTAATGGAGGAGTAAATTGGATTCCCTTGAATACCGGATTTATGGATTTTACCGGAATAGTTTTTAAAGGAAATAATAATGTAAACGAAGGTTATGAAAAACTTGGCGGAGAATGCATAATATTTTCACCAAATAAGGAAGGGAATATTTATCCCATGTACGCAGGGGGCGCACCGGCAGGAAGCTGCTACTCCTGGCTTTACAAAAGCACGGATGAAGGTTTAACCTGGCGAAGAGTACCAAATTATCCTGAAAATACTCATACAATAACGAGTATTGCGATGAAAGAAGGAAGCAGTCATATCTGGGTTGGAACTTCAGGAGGAGTATATGTGAGCACAAACAACGGATATACCTGGTCGTCATTGTACTGCGGTACAGTTTTTCATCATGTGAAAAGAATTGTGTTGTGGGGAAACGATGCAAACAGAATAGCTTATGCAACTTACGGCACATTAAATTCCAGTAATCAATCTCAATACGGTATTGCAAGGATATCATACAATGGTAATTTTGCATTTGATGAATTGACCGGTGGTTTTGATGCAGGTGCCAGCAATGAACAAAAGACAACACATTTTTCACCGATTATATTTCCAAGAAAAACAACTGATGGAACGATAGACGAAACCCACTTAATTGCAGGACGTTACGGAAGACCGATAAGAGAGTCTCATGGAACGATACCGGGAAATACAGGATCATGGGGAGGGCATTATCAGCAATCAGGTTCCAATACTCAAATCATTTTTAAGTTTGAGGAAAGCGGACATAATTTACCCGGTCATCAGCTTTCGTCAACAATAGAACCATTTCCATATACCGGATTAAACAACATTACACAAAATCCGCATTATCCAAGCTGCTGGTATGCAAGCGGTGGTGCGGGTGCTTTTAAATCGGAGAATGTTACGATTGATAATTCGGGTTACACCAGTTTTGCGACATCAAGATGGAAGTATATAGTCAGCGGGATTTCAATGCCGGTCGTTCATGACATCAGCTTTATAAGAAACTCGGCAGGAACACAGATGGCAGCTTTTCCAATAATGGACTGGGTTATAGGATGGAGTACAAATTGGGGGCACTCTTTTTCACCTCTTCATTATGACAGAAGACAGATATATGCTAATTGGCAAAACACTTATATGACAGATGCATCAAGATGTCTGGAAAATCCGGGTGTACAAGGTATAAGTTATGTAATTGGCGGCAATGCTGATAATGGGAAAGCAATGATATATGAAAGAAGTCAAATAGGTACAGATGTTACAATAACAAGAACCGATAATATATCACCAGTTCCGGAAATATATACAGATAATAATCGATTTATAACAGATGGAATAATGTTTACAACTGTTGATTATGTTGGTCCGGGAAATAATATAATTTTAGGAGGTGCAAACAGAATACTTATGCTGGTCGGGCAAAATGCCGGTAAAATAGTACCTAATAGTAATACTTTAGGATTATTTTATTCAGATAATGGAGGTAGAAGTGTAACTCAAAGTACATTTACTGAACCAAGTACAATTATGGGAATATCAACAAATGACAGATATTCACAGTCGCTATTACCTTCTGCTTTTAATAACGTTTTAGGTGACAGGTCTGTATCTCAATTTAATTTAACTTATGATAATATAAATCATATAATCTATCTTTATTTTGAAAATGGCGGGGTTTTCAAATCAACAAACAACGGTTCCTCATTTTCTTTCGCAGGTTATCCTACCATTCAGCAAGTGGACTATTTAAACGAAGGTTCTATTAAATATAATAACGGGAAACTATATCTTGCTATAAAAGGAAATCCGTCTTATGCTCCAAATTATCGTAAAGGCGGATTATTTGTAAGCTCAAATGGCGGTGCGAACTGGTTACCAACTGGAGGAGATTTTGTTGATGCTACGCATCTTGAAGTAGTTAAGACTAGAATAGCAGTTTTTGGAAGAAGAAAAATAAATAACACTGAAGAAAAGTTTCGATCTTTGTATATGTCCACAAATTCAGGATTAAATTGGAAAAAACTGCCGGGGAATGAAAATCAGACTATCTCTGCGACTATTCCTTATATTAGGTCTCTTCGAGCAAGACCATTTCCATATGATAACGAACTATGGGTTGCGACATCGGGTCAGGGTGTTGTAGTTTACAGCGGTTTTACGAGCGCTACCCCAATGATTGTTCTCGACAACATTACTATCAATAATGAATATCATTGCAATGAAAACATTGAAATTGAGTCCGGCGGTTGTTTGACAATAGAAGGAAACATAGGATTCTATGCAGCAAAAGATAAGAAAATCATTGTTCGTGAAGGCGGAAAGCTCATCGTTCAAGGTGTAACATTTAACAGCTTGGACTCATCACAGCAGTGGGGCGGAATTGAAGTAGAAAATTGTGATTCAAGTTTAACAATTCAGAATTGTACTTTCAATAATGCAACGCTTCCGATAAAGATTGTAAACGATGAATCTGCTTATAAGGAAATGATTATTAAGAACAATGTGTTCAACTGCGAAAGCAATCAGGACTTTGCGATTTATGCAGAGAACGTATTCAACATATTGATACAGGGAAACCATTTCAATATGGCAGGAGAAAACAGTTCGACAGTAGGTCTTGAAGTTAAAAACAACGGAGACTATAGTTGCGATGACTTTACGCCAAGAATTAATATTATTAATAACACTTTTACTAACGGCTTCGGTTCGATGGTTTTAAACAGCTATGCATCGGAACTGACTCCGGTTTATGTATATGGAAATACATTCAACGGAAGTTCAGCGAATTACAACATAATAGGAAGAATGATAACCGGAACTATAAAGAACAACAGATTTTGGGGTACCGATACAGACAATCCTATATATCTTCAGCAGTGCACGCCTGATATGTTTGGAAACTTAATAAACGGAAGCGGAACTACGATGATATTAAACGGTCACTCTTATCCAAATTTATCTCCTTTAAGAACAAGCAATACATACTATTGGTATGGAGGACAAAACAGACTTTCTTCTTCAAACGCTGGAAACATAAATATCATTGACGCAGGATTACCTTCAATAAACTACGGGCATAACCAGTTCAGCAAGAATTCAGACCCGTTGTATTTCCATATAGCAGGTGCTCTTGATTTAACCGTTGAAACATATAGCGCTGCGGAAAATGCATGGTGCTCTTCGGGTTCGAATCCGGTAAATTATCTTTATACATCGGAAAATCCTTACGTTATAACGGATATCAGCGATAGTTACACATGCAATCAATTGCCTGCTATTCAATACACGGGAAGTGTGGTAAAAAACATGGGATTTGGAATAAACGATACAATATTTACCAGCTCGTACTCAACAAATTATTACATAATACCGGATGAATTATTATACTCACAGGCATCGATTTACATATCGGGCGGACAATATTTAGATGCAATAAACGGCTTTAAGAATTTAATTAATACTCATATCGAAAGCCAATATTTAAACACATCACTGTATGAAATATTCGATTGCTATCAGGGATTAGATACAAGCTCAAGTCCAACATACAGGGACAATTTATACAGCGATTTAAAGACATTCCTGAACGACAAAATACAGAGCGAGTATTACAATTCAGAATTTATAGACATAGCATACTATCTTGTAAACATGTGCGAAGTAAACATGGAAAAATACAATGATGCTCTTACTGGGTTTGAGTTTATTGCAATGTTCCACCCTAATGCTGCGATGAGACTTCTTGCAAGCTGGGATTACGATGAAGTACAGGATTTAATGGGTCAAAGCGGAGCGGAGAAAGAAATAACCGCTGAACAATTCAGAGAAAAAGTACTAGCGGAAATAGAAATAGCACTTCAAAAGGACTCGACAATGAGAGTTGTGAGCGGGATGTTTAAACAACAAAATGAGGAAATTGATAATACTTATGCAAATAAAACTAAGTCCTCTAATTCTGTAAACACAGGCAAGAACAATAAGGATAATGCTTCAAAGAAGGATAACACTTCAAAAGGAAACAGCAAACGACCGAATATTATGCAGCTTTCAAAAGAAGTCAGGGCGGACTTAATGCAAAGAGCGGAGGATAATTTAAGGGGCTTGAGAGCCATGAATACAGATAAAAAGATTAAGAAACACAAAGAAGACATTTTATTGATTGCAGGCTTAACAGCGGCAACAGAAAAGAAAATTGAAACAACAAGTTTACCGCTGAGCTACAGTCTTTCGCAGAACTATCCGAATCCGTTTAATCCTGTTACAAAAATCAATTTCGAGCTTCCGGGTGACGGGAAAGTTAAGCTGATGATATACGACGTACTTGGAAGAGAAATAAAAACACTCGTCAACGAAGTGAAACAAGCAGGAAAATATACTGTAGAATTTAACGGCTCTAATTTTGCAAGCGGAGTGTATTTCTACAGAATAGAATCGGGGAAATTTACAGATGTGAAGCGTATGGTTTTGGTGAAATGATTTCTTGAATAACATTATTTAAAATTTAAGATAATTAAAATGCGGGGTTCTTTAATCCCGCATTTTGTTTTATTGAAACCAAATGTTGAATTAAACGTCTTAAGAAATATACACACATTTATGAGTTTTCTTTAAAGAATAGTATTTAATACTTATTTTATGGAAGAACGAAAAGATATCTTCAAGCAGCTTATAACCTTCCTCGGGATTACAATTTTTATATCGACAGGGGTTTTTATCTGGATGTTTAACGACGGAGAAGATAATGTTGCTGTAATATTATTAATGATGTGTACGCCCGGTATTGCGGCAATAATAACATCTTTAGTACATAAGGATAAAATCAGTAATTACGGTTGGAAACCCGGCAAGATAAAATTCCTGATTTACGCATACTTGTTCCCTCTTGCAGTTTCTATAATAGCGTACGGAACAGCATGGTTTTTAGGTCTTACGGAATTTACAACTAATCAGGTCGTGAATTACAAATGGGCTAAGATGCTGGGATTTGAGCTGCCGGTGCCTTTCATCGTTGGAGTGCTTTCAAAAATGACGTTGGGATTTTTATTAACGTGTCTTCCAGTGCTCGGTGAGGAAATCGGGTGGAGCGGATTTTTAACGCCTAAACTTTTAAAAATATTTTCAGTGCCTGTTACTTCTTTGATTGTCGGTTTGTTCTGGTCTGTTTGGCATTTTCCTGCAATCTTCGGAGGATTCTACGGACAGGGAACTCCACTGTGGGTGGCTTTGTCGGGATTTACGCTTGTTATAACAGGATATTCTTTTATAAGGACTATGCTGATTGAAAAATCGAGAAGTTTGTGGACGGGAGTGGTACTTCATGCAAGCGGAAACATTATTCTGATGGGGATGTTCTGGGAGATGACTGTTCATAAGGGTTTCGCTGCATATATTGTTTCCGAAACAGGAATACTTACGGGGATTGTATGTTTGATTTCTGCATTAATTTTCATAAGAATACAAAGCAGAAAAGAAATCTGTTCTTAACTGTTCTTAACTTTTCATAAATGTAAGCGTATTAATAATAGACTCATAAGTTAACAATTAATCGGAGGAATATAATGATACGAATATTACTGATTGTAATTATTCTTTTCAGCAGTGTTTCAACTAGCAAAGCACAATGGGTTGTCGATTCACTCAAGAACAATACAAACGGCAGCGAAGTTGAAATAAATTTCCTTTCTAACTCACCAATAATAGACGGAGTGCTTGATAGTAATCTGGAATCGCTTCCCGAACGGAAATTTACTTATGTATCAAGAATGATAAAAGATACCGCGATTCCCGTGACTTACAGAATTGCATACGGTACTGAATTTTTATACGTTTACATAGAAGCAAAAGCTGAGCACCTTACATACCGCGACCGTGCTTACCAAAACGGTGACGGATTTCTTCTACTAATAGCCAGACCGCAGTCCGGCAACAAACCTTCAGATGAATTTTATGAGCTTGCCTGCTCTGCTGTGAACTCACCTGAGAAAGAATGGACTCGTCATATTTTCTGGAATTACAATGTGGATAAAATATTTGTGCCGACAAGTTTAGATACAAAGCTTGAATTCGCAGAAGGAAACGGAAAGATAGGATTTGAATTATTATTGCCCTGGACTGACGTGAGGCCAAACCATCCATGGCTTTCAGAGGGAATAGGGTTTAATCTTACGTTTTGCAAAGCAGCAGAACCAGACGGACAAATCTGGTATCAGACAGTGGATGATAATTCGGGTGCAGAATTTCAGAAACGCAAATATGAATTAATGCGATTTCAGAAACCGCCACTGGAAGGAAAGCCGCAAACATTCGTATCCTTAAAGAAAGGTCATATTACGGAGGGGGAGGATTTAGAGGCTGAGGCAGTAACAGTTTCTAATGAGGCAACGAAAGAAAATGTTTTTGTGATGATGGAATCCGGTGAACGGACTTCGGTTGTTAACGTTTTAAAATATGAATGCGCACCCGGAATAACGAAACACGAGTTTAGGATAAACCTTAAGCAGGCGCTTGAAGGAGCTTATTTATTCAAATGGAAATCGCAGAATAAGGTAAGTCTTGGAGCAATGGGACTATCGATTCTGCCAAAGTTTGACGAAAAGGAGTTTTACAATGTATTGCAGAGAAACAGAGATGTACTTTCTAAAAGCTCGTACAGTACTGTACAATTTCTGATTAAAGAAATAAGCGATAAAATCGGGGCGTTAAAGTTTTACGAGACATGCAGAACTGAGCGAGTCAATCTTGCACGACTAAACAGAATGATGAATTCAGTGAACATGGGAGTTGACCCATTTGAGAACAATAATGGTTTTATACGCAAAGCATACCGTTCGATAGTTGACAGCACATTACAGCCGTATGTAGTTTATCTTCCCGAGAATTATGATAAGAACAAGAAAAATCCACTGATGGTTTATCTGCACGGAAGTGCTTCAGACGAGAATAACATACGGGGTGTGGCCGGAATAATACCAAAAGATTTTATTGCTGTAGGACCTCTTGGACGGGGAAAATCGAATGCATACTCCCGCGACAATGCACAGGATGATATTGCAGAAGTTATTTCAGCGGTGAGCGAAGATTACTCTGTAGATACAACACGAATTCTTTTGACTGGATTTTCGATGGGAGGATATGGAGTTTACAGAACGTTTTATGAAACACCTTATAAATACAGGGCGCTGGCTGTGTTCAGCGGAGGACCGAACATCGGTTCAAGGTATGCACCTGCAGAGCTTGCACCGGATTTTATTGACGAAAAGAATCTTGGTTCTTTTAAGAATGTACCAATATTTATCTTTCACGGAGAAAAAGATTTAAACGTATCATTTCAGGCCACTTTAGATTTTGTTGATAAGATGCAAAAGACGGGTGCTAAGATTGAGTTACAAACCGAACCGGACAGAGGTCACGAATTTCCGGGAGCTGCCACGATTGAAAAATATATGCGATGGATAGAAAATGTGATGAAATAATAGAACAGATTTCTCATCGTGGGCTACATATCAGGATATGACAACAACATTATTGCATATATACACGTATAAGAATTAAGCATAATAAACCGGAAGGAGTAAAAAATGAAACACATATACGCATTTTCAATCGCGGTAATTGTTTTTTTCACCTCATTTACATGCACTGCATTTGATAAGGCTGTCAAACATACATTTCCTTTCAAACTCGTTAATAATAAAGTACTTGTGCCTGTGAATATAGGGGGGTCAAGGACATTTGATTTAATACTTGACAGCGGGTTTGGTTTTGACGGGATTATACTTTTTAACGGTGAACTGGCTGATTCAATTCAGCTCAATAACAGGATACAGGTTCAGATACCGGGTGCGGGAGACGGACCTCCCTCGAATGCTATAATGTCAGATTCGATGACGTTTAATTCAGGAACCCGTGAGTTTAAAAATCAAAGGATTATTTTTCTTCAGAACGATAAATTCAAAGGGTCAACAACGGACGGTGTGATTGGATACACTTATTTCGGACACCACAAGGTAGAAGTTGATTATGACAACAAAATAATTACTTTGTATGATAACACTGATGCAATTGATGAAGCAGGATGGGAAATAATACCTCTTACATTCGACGGAAACAACAAACCGCATCTTGATATAGCACTATCGATTGCAGGAGAAGAACCTGTAAAGCTGGATGTATATATTGATTACGCAGCGAGTCTTTCGCTCGAATTAACTATAAAAGAAGGTATGAAGTTCGGGCTACCGGAGAAATATATAGCCGATTATGGGGGATTCGGATTGAGCGGTGACGTACATGGAAAAACCGCAAGAATACACAGCTATAAAATCGGGAAATATGAATTCAGGGATGTGACGGCAACTTTCTTTGAAGGAAATGCGCGGTCGAAGGATAAATATGCAGACGGAGTGATTTCGAATGATGCACTTCGCAGGTTTAATCTTGTTTTTGATTATTATGGAAAGAAGCTGCTAATAAAGCCTAATAGTTCTTTCAATGAACCATTTGAGATAGTGAATTAACACTTGGGAGTGAGACTTGTTTTAATTATTAATTGTTAGAATAATTAGAGAAAACACTTATGACCCATGAAAAGTAAATTAACGGCGAAAACGAAGTATGAATTGCTGAAGGAAATCTCAAACAAGATGAGAGACACTTTAGAGCTGGATGACATACTTAACAATCTTCTTGATGCGCTTAAGAATATTATAAAACACGATGCGTCGGGAATTTTTATTCTTAGCCAGGATATTTCTTCGCATCCCCATTACTATTACCCGAAACAAATAATTGCAGGGATTGCACAAAGGGGTTTTAATCTGCCGCCTGAAAAAGATGAAATGCTTTCATTAGGAAAGGGATTAGTCGGACATGTAATAAATACAGGAGAAAGCCTTGTCATACCCGATGTAAAGCTTGATTTACGATACATTCCGGGCAGAAGGCAGACAAAATCCGAGATAGTAGTCCCAATAATGAAGAACAACAGGGCAATCGGAGCACTTGATGTAGAAAGCGATAAACTCGGGGCGTTTAACGAAACTGATTTAGAGATACTGAGTTTCTTTGCGGATGCAGCGTCTATGTCGATAGAAAAGGCTATGCTTCATAATCAGATACTTGAGAAAAAGAAGGTTGAAAAGCAGCTGCAGATAGCGAGTGAAGTGCAGTCAAGACTTTTACCGCAGAGTTCTCCAAAAATAAAAGGATATGAATTTGCAGGATTGTGTATTCCGACTTGTGAAATCGGCGGTGATTATTTTGATTACATACAGATTGATGAAGACAATACAGCAATTACGGTTGCGGATATTTCAGGCGACGGTATTCCGGCAGCATTGATAATGACAGCATACAGAGCGCTTCTTCGTTCACACGTAAAAATGTATATGGACCCTTCCGATTTAATGCAGTTTTTAAACACTCAACTTTTAGACTTCACGAGGAAGAAAGACTTTGTAACGGCATTTTACGGAATATTAAATACGAAGGATAATACTTTTCATTACACGAACTGCGGGCATAATCCGCCGTTGCTTTTCAGGGCGAACGGTAAGGTTGAGCTTCTTGATTTACACGGACCATCACTTTGTATAATGGAGAATGTTAGTTTTGAAACAGGTAAAGCGAAACTTAATCCGGGTGACCAGATTGTATTATATACAGACGGTGTAACCGAAGTATTTAACTATAGAAAAGAAGAGTTTGGTTTAGACAAGTTAATTAATGTAATTAAATCTAATTTGAAATTGCCGGTTTGTGATTTGCTAGATAAAATAATCAAAGAAACAAAAGACTTTTCACAATCTGAATTCTATAAAGATGATTACACACTCGTAATTGTAAAGCGGCAGAAAGAAATCGTGATAGTTGATTATTCGCCGAGGCTAAAAAAGCATTTTAGAGATTTGAATTTAGAATGGCTGAACAAATATTTCGAGGTGGAAAAAATGGATGAACTGATTCTAAATAATCCTGAAAAATATATTATTAATAAAGGCGGGTTTATTCTATTTGCAAAAGCAGACGAAAAAGTATGCGGCACGGTTGCGGTCAAAATAATCAGCGATAATGAATATGAAATGTCAAAAATGGCTGTAGCAGAGAAATATCAGGGGAAAAAAATAGGTAAAGAATTAGCAAAGGAAGCAATAAGAAAAGCAATATCTCTTGGAGCGACTAAAATGGTGCTAGAAACAAGCTTGAAGCTTGAAAAGGCGGTCAATTTATACAGAAAACTGGGCTTTGCAGAAGTAAATTACGATTCAAAAACTAAAACACACTACGAAAGACCTACAATCAAGATGGAACTTAAACTGTAAAATTCTCTGATTTCCCCCGGAATCCACTAAAGATACCGAATAATTGAATTTAATTTTAATAATATTTCTTTTAAATTTGTATATCTTTAACAAACTAAATTCTAAACAAGGAGTAAAACTTTGGCAGTAAAGATAACAGAAGAATGTATTGCCTGCGGAGCCTGCGAAGCAGAATGCCCAAACGATGCAATTTATGAAGCGGGAAAAGACTGGGTAATCGGCGGCGAAACAAAGCCTGCAATTACTGACGAACATACATATATCGTCCCCGATAAATGCACTGAATGCGTTGGGTTTCATGATGAACCACAATGTATTCCAGCATGTCCTACAGAAGCAATTATAATGGATCCTGACCATGAAGAAACAAAAGAACAACTCATGGCAAAGAAGGAACATTTAGACAGTGTAGGCAGATAAAAGATTTTAGTTTTATTTGTGTGAAAGCTCTTTCACCTGATGGTGAAAGAGCTTTTGTTTTAATCATATTCTATAAATAGATTAGTTTTCGCGCAGGACAAACTCGTCGTATTCCATTTCGAAACGAAGTTTATGTTTTGATTCTTCCTGAGCGAGCATTTTAAATATATTCTGCAATTCGGGAACGTCCGTCTTTTTGGAAAGGCGTGTATATAGATTGAACGATGCCTTTTCACGGTTCATTGCCACAGTCAGGGCTTCCTGATAGCTCATATCAGGTTTTATAATAACTGAATCGACATAGTCGCTAATCTTAAGGTTGGATATGCTTTCCGAAGAAGCAACAAACATTTTTTCCTCTTTTATCTTTTTAAGCTTTGCTTTATGACCGACCTCTTCCTGAGCAAACTCAAGAAAAATAGATTTCATTTCCTCGTTCTTTATCTTCTCAGCCAGTTGGTGGTAGAAATCAACTGCTTTCTGCTCTGCGTCCATTGCAAAATCGAGGACATCATCTATGTTATTGAATTTTTCCATTATGATTTTATGTATTTAATTTACTAATTCTTTTGATTCAGCCAATTGTTTTTCAAAGTATTCTTCAAAACGTTTTGTGAGATAATCACAACCATAATCAAACAACTTTATGTTTGAATCTTCAGCCGTCACTGTTAATGAGTATCTCAGGTCGTCTTTATTTTCGACTTTATCCTTAAGCATTGATGCTATTTCCAGCGAAATATCCTCAGACTGAATTGAGTTTTTACTATCACTAAGTAAAACCATTAATTCAATTAACTGTGAAAGTGAATCTTTATCAAGTTTAGATTTATGCTCAGCATCAAAATTTAGAATGAATTTCTGAGTATTAGAATAGCTTCCACCAATTTCAAACGGATAAGAAGCCGGGAGGATTAAATCTGCAAGTAAAGCAGTATCAGTTATGAAAAAATCCTGAACAACTTTGAAGTCTGATTTATTCAACGTAGAAATAATTTCATCTTTGTTATAAGCACATCCTAATGGATCTTCGCCGAATATGAACAGATTTTTTACGTTATTAAGTAGCTCTGATGTAACATTAACGTTATTAAAACCCATATCGAAAAGCCCCTGCGAGTTATTCTTTTCTTTTAGAGAAATCAGACCGGATGAAGTCTTGCCAAGTTTTCCCGTGATTAGCATAAGATTAAAAATCTCTTTAGCTGTTTCGGAGGATACGTTTTTCTCTGCAAAGATAAGTATTGCATTTGGTTCATTGTTAAACTCTTCTATAAACTCAATGAGTTGTTTTTCGGAAGTTACTCCTGATTGTTTAATAAGTTTATTAAAATCTTGTGAGAGAATATTCTTCCTGTATTCATCAAATCCTTTAACACGGTCATTTATAAAGACACTGTTTTCCAAACCATTAGACAAAATGTATTGATTTACTGCCTTAATAAAGTAGAAATATGATTTAACGTTAAGAACATTATCTGCTTTATTCAGAGTTCTATCAAATTCTTTATCAGTAATTACACTAATCTTAACACCCTTTTGAGTACTTGCATTATTGACCATATAACCGACAACGGGATTCTCATAATTTATCTCAGAACCAAGTAGGTAGATTTTCCCAGCATCGGTGATTTGAGAGAAAGGTACATTAGCATCAGAAATGTTTACGTAACCCTCTCCCCTATTCAAATAGTGGAAACTTGAGATATTGTCTGATTTAACTGTAGTTGATAATTTCCTGACAAGAAACAATTCTTCATTTGTCAGTCTTGCTCCAGCAAAGAAAGCATTTTCATCAGGCTTTACAGATTCAATTTTCTTTTTAATAATATCAAATGCGTTATCGAAAGTAGTTTCTTCGAACTTTCCATTAACCTTAAATAACGGCTTTGTTATTCGTTTGCCGTCGTTGAGATATCGGTAACCGAATTTCGGGAAGCGGCAGATATTTTCATCTTTATTTATTTCACCGCTTGCTCCTGTTACTTTCATAACAAATCCATTCTTATGGTGAATTCTAATTGCACAGCCGACTGAACAATAATTGCAGATTGTTTCGAATGAGTCGAGTTCAAGAGGACCGAGTTTGAATTTGAAATTTTCGGTTATTGCACCTGTCGGACATGTGGAAATACACATTCCGCAGGATTCACAGTCAGTATCGAGCAAGCTTTCACCGAGGCTCGGAGCAACGTATGATTCAAATCCGCGGTTAACTAGACCGAGAGCATTTGCACCTACAACATCTTTACATATTCTTATACAGCGTGAGCACAGGATGCATTTATTGTTATCTATTTCAATAAACGGATGCCTGAAATCAACATCATACTTCTTGAATTCACCATCAAACCTGTTTTGTGCTGCTTCGTAGTCGGTGGAATATTTCTTTAAATCGCATGTATAATATTCCGCGCATCCGCATTCTAAACATCTTTTAGTTTCTTCATGCGCTGCATCGTGTGAGTAACCAAGTTCAACTTCGTAAAAGTTACTGCGTTTGGCAGGATCAAGCGTCGGCATTTCTTCTCTAAGCTGTTCTCCGTATTTTCCGATATAATCGTCTTGTATCTGTTTCTCAAAATTATCGCGTTTAGAAATAAACTCATACTTCTCGCCTGTTATCGGCAATCCTGATAGTAACTGATGACAACTTTTTGCTGCTTTTCTTCCCTGTGCAATGGCTTCAATGAGTGTAGCGGGACCCGTAACACCATCACCGCATGCAAAGACTGTTTTAATTGATGTCTGCAAGGTCTTTTTATCTGCATCAATATCGCCCCATTTGTTTACTACAAGTTTCTCGTCTGAGTTATTATTAATATCGTCTATAAAGTTTACATCAGTCTTTTGACCGATAGCGGCAAGTATGATATCAAGTTCAACGTTGAACTCAGAACCGTCAACTTTTATAGGTCTTCTTCTGCCTGAAGCATCAGGTTCACCGAGTTCCATTTTGTAGCATGATAAAGAATTAAGTTTTCCTTCCCCGTTAACGTTTACTTTTGCAGGAGCGGTTAAGAACATATATTCAACACCTTCAAGTTTTGACTCATGGATTTCAATCGGATTGGCAGGCATTTCCTTTTCTGTTCTGCGGTAAATAATATAAACTTTAGAGGCACCACAACGCAAAGCAGTACGGCAGCAATCCATAGCAGTGTTACCACCGCCAATGACGGCTACTTTCTTACCTGAGAAATCATACTTCTGGCCTGTTAATTCCATGTTGCGAAGAAAATCAATTCCTGAATATACTCCAT
>JBAYUG010000025.1:0-37403 GCA_041675325.1 Kapaibacterium sp. (SeqCode) | reverse complement strand
CACGTTATCATACTCAAGCAGTCTCTTTCTGATTGCGAAGTTGTTTTCTTCGACTTTCTTTTGAGCACGTTCAACTGAGTTAGTAATCATCTTATGTTCAATTGCCTGTCCGTCTTCAACACCAAGTCTTTGCATTACGTTTGCAATTCTTTCACTTCCAAAGAGTCTCATAAGGTCATCTTCAAGCGAAAGGAAAAACTTTGATGAACCGGGGTCGCCCTGACGACCGGCACGTCCTCTAAGCTGCCTATCTATACGGCGTGACTCGTGACGTTCAGTACCCATAATGTGAAGTCCGCCTGCATCAGCTACACCCGGTCCAAGTTTAATATCAGTACCTCTGCCTGCCATGTTAGTTGCAATAGTAACCGCACCTGGCAGACCTGCATTTGCAACAATCTGTGCTTCACGCTGATGCTGCTTTGCATTAAGAACTTCATGAGGAACGCTTCTTCTTTTAAGCAGCCTTGAAATAGTTTCAGAAACTTCAACACTGGTTGTACCAACAAGGACAGGTCTTTTATGTTTCCTCATTTCTTCAATCTCATCAATAACGGCATTGTATTTTTCCCGCCTTGTCCTGTATATATGATCATTCTGATCGTCCCTTACACATTCTACGTTAGTTGGTATGACAACAACATCAAGCTTATATATTTCAAAGAATTCTGTAGCTTCAGTCTCGGCAGTACCCGTCATACCTGCGAGTTTCTTGTAAAGCCTGAAATAATTCTGTAATGTTACTGTAGCGAGCGTTTGAGTATCTTTTTCAACTTTAACGCCTTCTTTCGCCTCAATAGCCTGATGCAGTCCTTCTGAATATCTTCTGCCAGAAAGAATACGACCTGTAAACTCATCAACAATCATAATCTTGGCGTCCTGAATAACGTATTCAACGTCTTTTTCATACAGACCGTACGCTTTTAATAGCTGCTGAACTGTATGGAGCCTGTCACTTCTTTCGGCATAAACTTTATACAGCATTTCACGTTTTGCTTCTCTTTCTTCAACAGATAAAGATGCATCATTTTCAAGCTGAGCAATCTCGGAGCCAAGGTCAGGAAGAGTAAAGAAATCTTTTTCCTGTGCAGAAGGCGCAAGATACTCACGGCCTTTTTCCGTTAAGTCTGTAACGTGTGATTTTTCCTCGATAACAAAGAATAGTTCGTCGTCAACAAGATGCATATCTCGAGCCTTATCCCTGTTATAGAAGTTATCTGTTTCAATCATTAACTTCTTGTTTGCAGGGTCAGAAAGCAATTTCTGAAGTTTCTTATGTTTTGGAAAACCGTGGTTTGACCTTAAAAGCAAGAGACCAATACGTTCAAGCTGTTCAGGTGTTGGAGTGCCCTCTGCTAGTAACCTTTCACATTCTCCTGTAAGTGCTGTAATAAGATTCTTTTGAGCATCAACCAAACGTTTGATTCTTACATTCATTTCGTCGAACTTATGGGTTGGTGCTTCTACAGGACCTGAAATGATTAGAGGTGTTCTTGCTTCATCGATAAGAACCGAGTCAACTTCGTCAACGATTGCATAGAAATGCTCACGCTGTACAAGGTGGTTTACATCTACGACCATGTTATCTCTTAAGTAGTCAAATCCAAATTCATTATTAGTTCCATACGTGATATCGCAGTTGTACATTTTTCTTCTTGTTTCAGAACTAAGGTCGTTAAGAATAACGCCGACTGTTAATCCATGAAACTTGAAAATCTCGCCCATCCATTCACTGTCACGCTTTGCAAGGTAATCGTTAACCGTAACAAGATGTACACCTTTACCCGCGAGAGCATTGAGGAATAGAGGCAGAGTTGCAACGAGAGTTTTTCCTTCACCCGTAGCCATTTCAGAAATCTTACCCTGATGTTGAACTATACCGCCAATGAGCTGGACATCAAACGGAATCATGTTCCATTTAACTTTTGTACCTGCTGCTTCCCATTCTTTACCTACAAGCCTGCGGCAAGTATCTTTCACAACTGCAAATGCTTCAGGAAGTATTTCGTCGAGTGTTGCTTTTATTGTATCGTAATAGTCTTTGTTGAGCTGATCAAGTTCATCATAAACTGCGTATCTTTCTTCATGTTCAAGGTCGGTCTTTAGTTTATCTTTTAACTCATTTATTCTATCTTCAATTTCTTTAATTTCAGATTTTATTCTATCTTTTAACTCCTGAGTTTTTGCTCTGAGTTCATCATCTGAGAGAGAATTATATTCAGCATAGTACTTGTTAATTTCGTCAACCAGAGGCAGAACTAATTTCACATCCTTTTCGTGCTTACTTGGAAAAATTTTTGATAATATCTTTAACATAATACGGTTTATTTTAGTATAATCCTTAATTTAACATATTATATGAACAAATAATATTCATAAAACGATTCATTTCCTTTGATTTTATGCTGATTTAAAGGATTTTTGAGGGAATTGTGTAAAATCAGACTAAAATGTGCTTTATTTTATTAATGGAAAATGATTGAAAAATACTGTAATTTACAATAATATATTTATTAAAAAATAAATTAAATTTAATATTAAAGGAGATATTTAATGGCTATAGTAATAACGTCAGAATGCATTAATTGCGGAGCTTGCGAACCTGAATGCCCCAATACTGCTATTTACGAAGGCGGTGCGAGCTGGGCTTTATCAGGAACAGAATACGGAGAGGAGCAGGAAGCGCCCTCAGGAGCAAAAGGATTTTTCTCAACAGATTTTTTCTACATAGTTCCTGATAAATGTACGGAATGCAAGGGATTTCATGATGAGCCGCAGTGTGCTGCTGTGTGTCCGGTTGATTGCTGCGTACCTGACCCGAATCATATTGAGACAGAAGAAGATTTACTCAAGAAGAAAGATTATCTTGACGGATTGGGAAGATAGTTGAAATTAGAATTCAAATAATTAATAGTAAAGGAAAGATATATTAAAAAGAATCAGTTTATTTGTTTTTCACTTTTAATTTCTGATTCAATTGTAACCTGATTATCTGAGTTTATATCAGTTTGATTTTCTGTATTAGCAACAGAGTTATCTTCTGAACTTAAAGTGCCGGTGGATTCATCGGCACTTTTTTTATCAAAAATTTTAGAATATCCGAGGAGCACCATTAGAAAACCGATGGTTACGGAAATATCTGCAACATTAAAGATTGGCCATGAATAGAAAGTTTTTCCAAAGAGATTGAAATCAGGGATATTAAAATGGAAAAAATCGACTACCTTACCGTAAAACAAAGGGGCATAACCATATATTGCTCCGTAGAAAAGTCTGTCTATAAGGTTACCAACAGCGCCTCCGAGAATGAAAGCCAGTGAAGCTCTGAAGTAGAATCCTTCATTCTTGTTCTTATAAATAAAATAAATTATCAAGAATGTAGCGAGAAGAGTAAAGATTGACAAAGTAAGCTTACCACCAAACTCAATACCGAAGGCCATACCCGGGTTTTCGATGAACGTTAATTTAAAGAAATCACCAATCAGATTAATGCTTGAACCCAGCGTCATGCCTTCTACATTTATTCCAAGTGCAGGTATTTTTATACCTTTGACCGTTAGCTTTGTAAGCTGGTCAATTATAACGACAATCAGAGAAATATAAAGTACTCTCAACTAAGTATCAGCTCCTGAAATTTTTACATTCAATACAGTGCTGAGTAATAGGAACTATCTCAAGTCTTTCCTTTGGTATTAAGGGACAGGTTTTGCATAAGTTTTTAGGTTCTTCGATGCAATCAGCACAAACACCGTAAGTACCCTGATCAATTCTTGTAAGCGCTTCTTCGATGTGTCCGAGATATTTTTCGTCTCTCTGAACAAACATATAGTTCTTTTCTCTTTCCATCTCATCAGAGCCTTGTTCTGCCATGTGGGATGCATAAGAGAGGTCGTCGCCGACGTACTCACCCGACTCACTATCAACGAGAGTCTTCATGTTTGCACGCGCACTTGCGATAATCTTGGCTTTTTCTTCAATGAGAATATTCTTAAAGTGCAAAAGGTCTCTTCCCGAGTATCTTTTACGGTTATTCTTGTTATTGTAAACCTTCAGTTTTTTAGCTTTAACAACATTTACTTTTGTGGATTCCGTCTTTGGCGCAACCTTTTTCGATGTTGTTTTAGCAGCAGGGATTTTACCTGCCTCCTTCTTTACAGTTTTCTTTGCAACAGGTTTTTTGGCTGCAACTATCTTTTTAGCCGCAGGCTTTTTTGCCGCAACTATCTTCTTAGCAGCAGGTTTTTTAGCTGCAATTTTCTTTGTTGTCTTTGCCATTTTAATATCCCTTTATTTATAAATTATTATTATACTTTTTCAATGTAAAAGACGCAATATACATCATTTATCTCTGTATTGATATACTCTTTGTCAGAAAGATTTACATTAGCGATATCAATACAACCAACTTCTTTTGAGATAAATTCAATGTTCTTTGCGAGCATTGAACTAAATCTCTCATCAGCTTTAATATAAATCTTTATTTTATCGTTAACATCAAAATCATTATTCTTTCTGTAGTTCTGCACTCTGCTGATAAATTCTCTGACGAGACCTTCTTCAAGCAGAACTGCATCAAGTTTAGTATCAAGAGCTATAGTAATGCCTCCGCTTGATTCAACAATCCATCCTTCGATGTTTTCAGTAAAGAGCTCAATATCATCGTTTGTGAAAGTAAATCCTTCCTTTGATACTTGTCCGGAATTCTCGAGTTCTGAGATTTCCGACTTATTGAGTGATAAAATTATTTGCTGAACTTTCTTTACATCTTTACCGAATTTAGGTCCGATGGACTTGAAGTTCGGTTTAGCTTTCTTGACAATAATATCTGAATCGCCTTCGAGAATAACAAGTTCCTTAACGTTTATTTCCTCAAGGATTATATCTTTGACGTTTTCGAGTCTTTTCTTATCTTCATTACTCAGCACCGGGACAAGAAGCTGTCTTAACGGCTGACGAACCTTTAAGTTGTTTTTCACTCTTACAGTCCTTACGAGATAAACTATTTTCTGCGCCAGAGACATTTGCTGTTCAAGTTCAGTATCAATAGCACTTGCATCAAAGTCAGTGAATTCGCTGAGATGGACAGAGCCAGCCCCGGGTATAAGATGAGTGTAAAGTTTCTCAGAGATAAACGGAGAGATTGGTGCTACCATCTTAGTGATTTCAATCAGACATTCAAATAAAGTCTGGTAAGCGGAATTCCTATCCTGTTCGTTTTCAGGATATCTGAACCGTTTACGGTTTCTACGTACATACCAGTTTGAAAGCTCATCAATTGTGAAGTCAAAAATATATCTTGCTGCTTTTGTTATTTCATATCCTTCGAGGTTTTCGAAATATTTCTTCTTGAGAGAATTAAGCTTTGAAATAATCCACTTGTCAATTTCCTGACGATTATTGAGTTCTACTTTTTGAGAAGAAGCATAGTCAAAGCCGTTCATGTTTGAATAGAGAACAAAGAACTTGTAAGTATTTATGAGAGTATCAAAGAACTTATTCTTTGTATCTATCATTTCATCCTCATTGAAATTCTTTGATTTCCAGATTGGAGTATTTCCGACAAGATACCAGCGAAGTACATCAGCACCATGCTTATCCATCATTTCGAATGGATTAACAGCATTGCCAAGAGATTTGCTCATCTTCTTTCCGAACTTATCGAGTATTAGACCGTTTACAATTAGATTCTTATAAGCCGGTTTATCAAACAGGAAAGTACCGATTGCATGCAGGGAATAAAACCAACCGCGAGTCTGGTCAACACCTTCAGCGATGAAGTCAGCGGGGTAGTTTTGTTCGAACCATTCTTTGTTTTCAAAAGGATAATGGAATTGAGCGAACGGCATAGAGCCGCTATCGAACCAGCAGTCAATGACTTCAGTAACACGTTTCATTTCCTTGCCAGTTTCCGAAACAAGTTTTATATCATCAATATAAGGTTTATGTAAATCGAAAGGAATATCCTTATATACCTCATCGAAATTCGATGCTTTCTTTTTAAGCTCTTCAATGCTGCCTATACATTCATAAACTTCTTTACCGTTATCATCGAGATAATACCAAACCGGAAGGGGAGTGCCCCAGAAACGATTACGAGAGATTGCCCAGTCCTTGTTTTCTTCAAGCCAGTTACCGAAACGCCCTGTACCGAATTCAGTAGGATTCCAGTTAATCTGCTTGTTCAGCTCAATCATTTTGTCCTTGTAAGTAGTCGTACGGATAAACCATGAATCTGTAGCATAATACATAAGCGGAACCTTGTGTCTCCAGCAATGCGGGTATGAGTGAGTAAACATTTCTTTCTTGTAAATCCTTCCATTAGCTTTCAGGTCAAGTATCAAGTCAGGGTCTGATTCTTTAAAGTTTCTGCCTGCATATTTACCTGTCTCAGAGCGGAAGAGTCCATCGCGATGAACAGCCTGCAATACCGGCAAGTCATACTTCTGACCTATTGTATAGTCATCTTCTCCGTAAGCGGGAGCGATGTGAACTATCCCCGTACCATCATCGAGCGTTACGAAATCACCGAGAGTAACATAGTATGCTTTCTTTTCAAGTTCAAAGAAATTGAAAAGGGGTTCGTATTCTATATTCTCAAAATCTTTGCCTTTAAACTTTTTAATAACTTCATATTCATCTTTTACCGCTGACAGACGGGATTCGGAGAGAATTAGATTTTCATCTTTTGATGTTTTAATCAAAACATAATCCGATTCCGGATTAACGCAAAGTGCAACGTTAGAGGGTAAAGTCCAGGGTGTTGTGGTCCAGACGAGGAATTCAGCATCTTTATACTCTTCAGATTTTATTTTAAACTTTATATAAACAGAGGGGTCTTTCAGGTCAACGTAACCCTGTGCT
The DNA here is from genome assembly GCA_041675325.1 of Kapaibacterium sp. (SeqCode). Taxonomy (GTDB): domain Bacteria; phylum Bacteroidota; class Ignavibacteria; order Tepidaquicellales; family Tepidaquicellaceae; genus CAIKZJ01. The sequence continues at coordinate 30,542 of JBAYUG010000025.1, read as the reverse complement.
ACTTCGTGAGAAGAAAGAGGGGACTCGCAAATGGGGCAGAAGGGCAGAATTTTAAAACCCTTAACCATGAGACCTGCATCGAAGAACTTTTTTAAAGCCCACCAGACGGATTCTATATATTCATTATGAAATGTGACATAAGCATCATCGAGATTAATCCAATAAGCCATCTGCTTAGTAAGGATTTCCCACTGAGAGAGATATTTAAATATAGATTTCTTGCATTCAGCATTAAAATTAATGGCACCGAACTCATAAATATCATGGCGTGACTTAAGACCGAGTGCTTTTTCAACTTCTACTTCTACAGGGAGTCCGTGTGTATCCCATCCAGCTTTACGATTTACGCGATAGCCCTGCATAGTTTTATACCTGCAGATAATATCCTTAACAGTTCTGGCAATAACGTGGTGAATACCCGGTAGTCCGTTTGCAGTAGGAGGACCTTCATAGAAAGTAAAATGCTTATTTGGATTTTTGGAACTGACACTTTTTTCAAAAGTTTTATCCTCAGCCCAGAAATTAAGCATTTCATCTGCTAAATCAGGCAACGAAAAATTATCGGGCAAATTCTTATACATAATAGCGTTAAAATTTAATAAACACGTAAAATACGCAAAAAATGAGGGATATTCAATGGAGAAAAGGAATTGAAACTGAAAAATACTGTACTTTTTAGTAAGAACCTTAAGGTGAGGAGAGATAAATTTGAATAAGAAAAACAAAATTTTTATACGGGTGGATGTTTAAACTATGGAGGTTTTGTTATAACTATTTTTAGGTGGGATGTAAAACTTAAAAGCTGAATTGTAAACAATAATGATTAGATCCCTGCCAAGATCATGCCCGGATGACACACTTTTGTTTTATTTCAATCATAGTCTTTATTAGCGGGACGGGGTTTACTATACTTTACATACTGAGAAGATACCGAGATAAAGCTGAGAATACCGCACTATAACCGCATAATTATTGGACTATTACTGTACTTTTATTGGAGAATGATTAGAAATGATGTTTTAACAAATATTTAAGTCATTATAGATGGGATTTAACTAAGTTTATTACTTAACTTTTGCCAAAGTTGAATATTATCAACTTCAGAATAAAGATAGGTATATTTTTTGTGAAAGTCAAGGGTAAAAAGAAAAGAGCATTGCGGAGGGGCAATGCTCTTTAGAATTACAATGTAATTTATGGAGATATTAGCGACTGCCGTCTTCACGGTCTTCTCTGTCTTTTTTAGTTTTCTTTGTTTTCTTAACTTCCTTTTTCATGAACTTCTTTACTTCTTTCTGGAAAGCCATTGTTTCGGCGATTTGTGTTGGCGTTAAAACAGACCTCATTTTAGTCTGGAGATCCGTACGACTTTTATGAGTTTTTTCCTGAAGAGCTGCGAGTTCATCGAGTTTAGTACCTACGTCAGAACTTTTCGGATTGTCATAGATTTCCTTTTTAAGAGTTTTAATTTGTTTTTTCAAAGCCTTGATTTCTTTTCTGTGCTCGGCAGTAATTTCCATAACTTTATCGGCAGTAGCTTCGGAAAGCCCGACTTTATCGATTAACTTTTCCTTGAGTACTTTACGCAGTTTTTCTCTTGCGCCAGTTGTATCTTTCTGAGCGAATAAGTTTGAACCTGCAATGATTGTAAGAACAATTGCGAAGATTAAGATTTTTGTGTTTTTCATAAGTATTTTAGTTTATTAAAATTTAGTTTCTGAAAGTGTGTTAATTAATTCATTTTGTTCAATTTGTGAGAGAGTTTCGAAATCTGAATAATAAAAGTATTCATCTTCCGAATCACCATTCTCGTCGTAGAGCTCAATGATGTTTTCATTTTCAATACCGGATAATTCAGAAGCATCGTCGGAGTCAGTAAAGCCTTCCTCTTCGGTTGATTCCAAAGCGGTATCGGTTTCAACATCAACGGATACATTTGATGTTTCTGAATCAAGTTTCATTATTTCGCTGATAGTATCACTGTACCGAGTAAACATGGACTCGTCTTTATCGTTTTTGTTGGAAAATGTTATGACGAAAATCAAGAGGACGACCGACACAGCCGGCAGAGCGTATTTTACAAGGTTTGACAGCCTGAAGAAACCTGCAATGCCTTTGCTTTCCTTTTGCTTGTTAATCTTTTCATTTATCTTTGGAACCAAGTTTGTAAAGTAATGTACGGGCGGTTCGCTGAATTTCATATCCTTTACGGCAGAGTATGTCTCAGAGAGCAGATCATATTCGGCTTTGAATTCAGGATTAGAGTTTAATTCAGACTGAATTCTGAGTAAAAGATTTTCATCTGTAATTTTACCTGCAACATAATCGGGAAGATTATACAAAAGCTCTTCATAGTTTGAATTGCTGTTATTCATAATTAGTCAATTTCTCCTTTCGCCTTTTTATCTTTAAGAAACGACTGGATCTTTTTGAAAGCATGAAAATAATTTGCTTTAAGTCCTCCGACGGATTTGTCAAGAACCGAGCCAATTTCTTCATAGGAAAGTTCATCATAGAACCTCATGTTAAAAACAGCTCTCTGCTTGTCCGGCAGTATTGCTACAGCTTCAGCAATGAGTCGAGACCTGTTATCAGAGTCGAACCCTGATGAGTAATTACTATAGTCAGAGATGTTATTAATCATATCGTTAGTGATAACTGTTTCTTTCATTTGTTTGCTTTTAACTTTTTTAATGTGATTCAGGGAAAAATTTACAGCCATTTTGTACAAGTAAGTGAACAAAGCTGATTCACCCCGAAAATCTTTCAGTGCAGAATGCAGCTTTATAAAAACATTCTGCGTAATATCATCGGCATCATCATGATCAATCACCATTCTTCTAACAACCCAATAAATACGTTTCTGATACTTCAGAACGATTAAGTTGAATGCATTAGAATTACCGTTTAAGAATTCTTCGATAATTAACTTATCATCACTTTGAATATTTAGTTCATTATTATCCAGTTTGCCATTTATTAATTATCCAAGATTAAACAGAATTATATTAATAATCAACTGTTTTAAATCGTTCAATAGTAAGACAAGATGAGGTGGGAAATAGTTTAAACTCTGCAAACGACAAAGCACACAACGTAGAAAGAGCTAAAAACAAAGAAAAGATTTTACCACAGAGACCACAGAGATGGTCACAGAGCTCACAGAGAAGAGAGTTTATTTTATTCATTTTTACGGATAGTAGTACAAAGAAGAGAAAAGGGTGCAAAGAAAAGCAATTAATATAATTTCAAATCAGAATAGAATAAAAATTTTGACTGTTGTATTACAAATTGTTGTTGTATAATAAGTAGTTTAAACTATGAATGTTTTTTATACTGTTAATAAGGGATGAAATAATTAATTTAGTTATAAGGGAAAGTATAAGTATATATAATATCAATAAGATAAATCAATACATAAAGAAGAATTACATCGTCTGGCTCGGGATATTGCTATTATTGGTAATAATAGGAATTGCATTAGTAAATGTATTTGAACCAAAAAAGCAGAAGATGACTACTGAGAGCAACGATGCATTCTTTCCTACATCTCGGGATTCAATGAAATTAAAAAGTAATTCAATCAATTCCGGATATATTTTAGTAAAGCTTGAAAATTATATAGTTAACTGGCAGTACATACTTGATATTGTTGCATACAATAAATCATTTATGATGAATGACAGTGCCTGGAATCTTGAGCAGTACGAAAAGATAGTAAAATCGATAGACAAAAAGAGCATGTATTTTTCACCGGGCAACGTGGCATCGCTTGTTGAGCAATACGGAGATTTAATAAAGCAGCACTGCAATCATTATAAGCTTGACTGGCGGCTAATACTCGCGATGATACGGCAGGAATCTTATTTCAATCCAGAAGCTGTTTCGCGTGCTGGTGCATACGGGTTCATGCAGATAATGCCACGGACAGGTCAGGGCTTGATGAATGAGCTTAATCTTGAAGATACAAAGACACCCACGAATAATCTTACTGCAGGGATGTATTACTATGCTACGCTTGTCGGCTCGTTTGAATTTACAGGAGAGGATAAGTACAAGTTTGCGCTTGCGGCTTATAATGCGGGGCTTGGAAGGGTTGTAGATGCAATGACGATTGCAAATTATTTCGGCAAGGATTATAATAAATGGTCTGATGTGAAAGAGTTTTATCCTTATCTAGCATCGAATCAGGACTCGATTCACAAACTCGTATGGCCGAAAACAGGAAGGCCGCCGGGAGGGTCGCTTAATAACTGGCAGGAACCTTACAAATATGTTGAATACATTATATTTTATTACGAGAACTACAAGAATTATTATCCGAGCAATTTAGAAGAGCCGAAAATGAAAAAGGGGAAGAAAAAGAAGAAATGAAAGTAAGCAGTTTTCAAGAGGCGAGAGAAATGTTTCCAATGGCGAAAAGCTGTGTTTATCTTGACTCGGCGCATTATTCACCATATTCTACGGAGACACGGAAAAGGCTTTTTGAATTTATAAATAAGTTTACGGAGACGAACTACAATCTCAGCATTTTCCAGAATGAAATTGCTATAAGATTAAAAGAGAAGATATCGAGATTGATTAATTCGAGTCCGGAAGATATAATATTAACTTCTTCAACGACTCACGGACTAAATATATTTACAAACGGAATAAACACTGATGTTTGCAAGAACGCTGCTTATGCTGATTCCGAGTTTCCGGCGGTAGTTTATTCATGGATGAACCAAGAAAAGCTAAGGGGTATAAAGAACTTTTTGATTCCATCTAAGAACGGAAAGATAGAACTAAGCGATGTTGAAAAAGTTATATCGGAGAATAAGATTGATGTACTGACTGTAAGTTCGGTAGAGTTTCTCGGTTTTAAGAATGACCTTGATGCATTGAGAGGGATAACGAACAAATACAATGCAATGCTGGTTGTTGATGCAATTCAGAGTATCGGTGCGGTGCCTATGGATGTGAAGAAGAATGATATTGATTTTCTTGCAGCAGGGTCACAGAAGTGGATGATGTCGCCTGCGGGAGTGGGGTTTGCATACATAAAGAATTCTATTAAGAAGCACGTTAACCCAACGTACGTAAGCACGATGAGCATTGACTACGATTTTACTAATTTTCTGGATTACAAATTTAATCTTAAAGACAGCGGGATTGCTTATGAGAACTCAACTCCGAACACTTTGGGAATGATAGGACTGGAATCGTCATTAGATTTATTTCTGAGTCTTGGTGTTGAGAATATTTTCAAGCATATTACTTCACTACTTGACAGGTTTATTGATGGAATAAGCAGTTACAAGAATTTTTATGTAGAGTCTGACATGAGTGAATTGCACAGGTCGAATATACTTATCTTTTCGCACAACGATAGAAGCAGGAATGCAGCGATTCAGAAAGAGCTTGAAGAAGAGAATATATTTATAGCGATAAGAGAAGGATATCTGAGGGTGTCACCGCATTTGTTTAATGATGAAGGAGATATCGATAGGCTGTTAGAGAGCTTGGCGAAGTATTAGTTTGATATTATCAAAACATAACATACATAACAAAATATTTGTATTGACAATAAAAAAGGATATCTATAAGTTTCGTTAGAGATTTTTTAAGTTCTTATTCTATTAATTTATACAAATAATATTATGGCACTTGACAATTTAATCTCTATTACATTTGACCCTTCTAACATTGATGAAATCAGGCACGCATTTGATAATATCAAGCATCAGCTCGAAGGGAAAGTAATCAACCTCACACCCGAAGAAAGGCGCCGATTTGCAAGAGTCAGTTATGAAACTAAGAAGATGCTTTTAATAATTTAATTAAATATTAAAATTATGAAAAAATTATTACTAATCGTTTTAATGTTCGTAGAAGTAAGCGCCAATGCGCAGTGGGTGCAAGTTATTTCGCCTGGAGTATATACAATGTCTTTAGCAGCATCATCAGGTGGAAATTTAATTGCTGGGACATATAATTATCCTAGGGGTACAGTAGCTATTTCACCCAACAACGGAATGAATTGGTTTACGTCTTTGAATAATCAGACAGGTTATTCACTTTTGGTTTCTGGTATGAATATATTTGCCGGAGTCTCGGACGGAGTATATTTATCAACAGATAATGGTAATAATTGGACTTCGGTATCTAATGGGTTTTCAGGTGAACAGGTAGGTTCACTTGCAATTTCAGGTACCAATATATTTGCTGGTACAAGAGATTATCCATATGGAGGAATATATTTATCAACAAATAATGGTAATAATTGGAATCAGGTGAATAATGGAATACCTATTTATGATATAAAAGCACTAGCTACAATAGGCACTAATATCTTTGGATCAACAAGTTATTCTGGCGTTATATTATCAACAAATAACGGTACAAATTGGAATTTTGTAAATAGTGGATTAGCAACAGGGTCAGTAGTTCGTTCCTTTGCTGTTTTAGGAACAAAAATCTATGCTTGCTCTTTTGATATTAGCACGGGTGAAGGTTATGGTGTTTTTTTATCAACAAATAATGGTGGAAACTGGAATGCAGTAAACAATGGTTTTACTAGTCTTAAAGTTAATTCTCTGTCAACTTCAGGGACGAATCTGTTTGCAGCTACAAATAGTGGTGTGTTTTTGTCAACAAATTATGGTGCATCTTGGGTTGGAATAAATCAAGGATTTGGTACAACTCCTTCTGTTTCTCTTACCTTTTCTTCAAATACTTATTCATATGTGACAGCTACTACTAATTTGAATAGTAATCTCTGGCGTCGACCATTATCGGAAATTCTTAAAGTACAAAATACCAATACCGAAACACCGACAACATATTCACTCAGCCAGAACTATCCCAATCCGTTTAATCCGACAACAAACATAAAGTTTCAGGTAAAAAGCTCTGGTCTGGCAAAATTGGTTGTGCTCGATATACTCGGAAAAGAAGTCGCAACACTGGTAAATGAAAAACTTCAGCCCGGCACGTACGAAACAACATTCGATGGAAACGGATTAAACAGCGGCGTGTATTTTTATGAATTAATGACGGATGGGTTTACGGAGACGAAGCGAATGATATTATTGAAATGATGGGGATTTTAGGAGCTCCGAGGGGGTTATTAGTAGTTCAGATTTTGGTACTTACCCGCTCGGAGAGAGTTATTACCCGCTCGAAGAGATTTTTAACCTGTTCGGAGAGGATTTTTACAGGTTCGTAGAGGGCAAAAAAGATTTTGAAATGAAAAAACTTAAATTCGTTACCGGCAAAAATGAGTAACGGGAATTTTAAAATATTTTAACACAGAACTTTTGAAAACAAAAACATTACTATTTCTTCTTGCACTAATTATTAATTCAACGTACATAATTAATAATTCTGAAGCCCAGTGGGTGCAATGCGAAGGAATTTACGGAGGAGTTGTTTCATCCCTTGCCGTATCAGGAAATAATATATTTGCGGGGACACATTTTAATGGCGTTTATCTTTCTACAAATAACGGAAGCACTTTTACGCAAACTGCTTTGAATAATCAAATTGTTTCATCCCTTGCCGTATCAGGAAATAATATATTTGCGGGGACATATGTCTATGGCGTTTATCTTTCTACAAATAACGGAAGCACATGGACGCAAACTGCTTTGAGTAATCAACATGTCTTATCCCTTGCCGTCAGCGGAAATAATATATTTGCGGGGACATATAATGTTAAAGGAGTTTATCTCACCACAAATAACGGAGGTACCTGGACGCAAACTGCTTTGAATAACAGGGATGTTTTATCCCTTGCCGTATCAGGAAATAATATATTTGCGGGGACAGGTAATGTTAAAGGAGTTTATCTCTCAACAAATAACGGAGGCACCTGGACGCAAACTGCTTTGAATAACAGGGATGTTTACTCCATTGCAGTATCAGGAAATAATATATTTGCGGGGACAGAGTTAAATGGCGTTTATTTCTCCACAAATAATGGAAGCACTTGGACGCAAACTGCTTTGAATAATCAATCTGTTTATTCCCTTGCCATAAGCGGAAATAATATATATGCAGGGACAGAGTTTAATGGAGTTTATCTATCCACTAATAACGGCACAAGTTGGATTCAAAAAAATCAGGGATTCAGCTCAATACCAACTGTATATTCTTTGTTAATCGCAAACAATTACATATTTGCAGGAACTGATGGACAATCCGTTTGGCGTCGTTTACTTTCTGAAATCGTAGGCATACAAAATATCAGCACGGAAATCCCGTCATCTTATTCTTTATCGCAAAACTTTCCTAACCCGTTTAACCCGGCAACTAAGATAAAGTTTGATATTGCCCACTTAGGCGATGTTAAGATAGTTGTCTATGACGTAATGGGACGTGAAGTTCGAACACTCGTGAATGAACAGCTCAAGACCGGCACATACGAAGCAACATTCGATGGAAACGGCTTAAATAGCGGCGTATATTTCTATAAATTGATAACAGATGGATTTACAGAAACAAGACGTATGATATTATTGAAATAATCTTGAATAAATAACAATTAATTTTACGTCAACAAACAAAAACCCGCAGTTGCATCTGCGGGTTTTATTATTTCTATTAAGAGTTTGAAAGGGAATTTATTTTACTTCGCTAAACCTATAGTTACGGCACCGACTGATACTGATGTGTCTTGTTTAAGCATACGGATTACTTCTTTGATTGTTGAACCTGTTGTTATGACATCATCGACAACAAGGATACCGCTTTTGAGTTCAGAGGTTTTTAGTTTTGGGTTTAGGTCGAATGCATCACGGACATTTGCGATTCTTTCTTCGAACGAAAGCCCTGTCTGAGATTTTGTGTTCTTTACACGAATAATATTTTCGTTCAGAATTTCAAAAGGCAGCACTTCCACGATTCCTTTACAGATATACATGCTTTGATTAAAGCCGCGTTCACGAAGCTTTCCGGAGTGCAGCGGGACGGGCAGAAGGTAATTATATCCCTTTAGTTTTTCAGAGTGGTGTAGTTTCAATTCTGTACCAATAATACTTCCGAGAAATGTTCCAATCTTTGTGAAACCTCTGTATTTAAGGTAATGGATTAATGACTGAATACCGCTTTCATGCCTGAATGCATATTTTGAGAAGAAAAAATCGGCGTTTATTTTGGAGCGCATAAATGAAAATTCATCTTCATTTATTATTTCAAAAGACTGAAGAATCCTGTCAATAACAAAATCATTAGAGTTTTCTTCAGGAATTCTTAAATCCGATACGATGCAAATTTTAGGGTATAAAAAATCCACAACATCATTAAAGAGTGCTGTGGATTTATTGGAAATAATATCTTTAATGTTATTCGACAAGTTTCTTATACTTAAATTTCTTCGGTGTAATTTCGCCGAGTCTTTTCTTTTTGTTTTCTTCGTATTCAGAATAACTGCCTTCAAAGAAAAAGACCTGTGAATCACCCTCGAATGCAAGGATATGAGTAGCAATCCTATCGAGGAACCATCTGTCATGAGAGATAACGACGGCGCAGCCAGCGAAGTCTTCGAGACCTTCTTCGAGAGCACGGAGAGTGTTTACGTCTATATCGTTTGAAGGTTCGTCAAGAAGGAGAACATTAGCTTGTGATTTGAGTGTTAGAGCAAGATGAAGTCTGTTACGTTCGCCACCTGAAAGATTTTTAACAAGTTTTTCCTGATCAGCGCCGTTGAAATTAAACCTTCCGACATAAGCGCGTGAGTTATACTGCTTACCGCCGAGTTCGATTGTTTCCGCACCCTCTGAAATAGCTTTCCAGACAGTATCATCGGGATTCAGGTTAACATGGCTTTGGTCAACATATCCCACGGTAACAGTTTCACCGACATCAAAATTTCCGCCGTCAGGTTTTTCAGTTCCGAGAATCATTCTGAAAAGGGTAGTTTTACCGGCACCATTAGGACCGATGACGCCTACAATACCCGCAGGGGGCAGAGAGAAGTTTAGGTTTTCGTAAAGGAGTTTATCGCCAAAAGCTTTCTTTACGTTAACTGCATCAATAACTTTGTTTCCCAGACGCGGACCGTTTGGGATGTATATTTCAAGTCTTTCTTCTTTTTGTTTCGTATCTTCGTTCAGGAGTTTATCGTAAGACTGCAAACGGGCTTTTGACTTTGCATGCCGGGCTTTCGGAGACATACGAACCCATTCAAGTTCGCGTTCAAGGGTCTTACGTCTTTTGCTTTCAGATTTCTGCTCCATTTCGAGACGTTTTGCTTTCTGGTCGAGCCATGAAGAATAGTTTCCTTCCCATGGAATACCCTCACCGCGGTCGAGTTCAAGAATCCAGCCAGCGACATTATCGAGGAAGTACCTATCGTGAGTAACGGCTATGACAGTACCTTTATATTTCTGCAGGTGAAGTTCGAGCCACTCAACAGATTCAGCGTCAAGGTGGTTCGTAGGCTCATCAAGAAGGAGAATATCGGGTTCCATAAGAAGAAGTCTGCACAGGGCAACGCGTCTTCTTTCACCGCCGCTAAGGTTTTCAACGAGAGCATCTTCATCAGGGCACTGAAGAGCATCCATTGCACGGGCAAGTTTTGCGTCGAGTTCCCAGCCATTTTTATGCTCAATAAGTTCTGTCAGTTCTCCCTGCCTATCAATAAGTTTTGTCATTTCATCGTCTGACATCGGTTCAGCAAATTTATTATTAACCTCTTCATATTCCTTTAGAATGTCAACTATTTCCTGAACGCCTTCCTGCACAATCTCTTTTACTGTTTTAGAGTTATCAAGTTCAGGTTCCTGCGAAAGAAAACCAATAGAATATTCCTTAGTAAAATGAACCTCACCTTCAAAGCTTTGTTCAATACCGGCAATTATTTTAAGGAGTGTAGATTTACCCGAGCCGTTCAATCCAATAACGCCAATTTTGGCGCCGTAAAAGAAAGAGAGATAGATATTTTTTAAGACAGTTTTGTGAGGCGGGAAGGTTTTTGTAACTCCCACCATAGAAAAAATTATTTTATTATCAGGCATAAAAATTTAAAGTTTGAATTAATTTTAAAGAATACAAAAGAAGAGAAATATAAGAATAAAAACTCAAAGAAATAAGGAGGATGAAAATAGAATTTAATCTAAATCGTCCAAAAGTCCTTTCAAGAAGTTTCTAAGTTCGTAAAGATCTTTTTTAAGCTCTTTTCCGGAAGCGGAATCAATATCATCAGTATCAGCAGAAACATTGCTAAAAAGGCTTAATTCCCTGGATTGACTATTAACAAACGACTGAGGTTTACTTTTAGGAATGGAATCAGAAAACTTGTTAGAACCCTTTGCAGCTACTGATTCTTCCTTAAAGTTATAGTTCTTTAACAGTTTTTTTGCGCCTTCGATAGTATATTTTTCTTCTTTTAAGAGTCTTTTAATGTAGAGAATGAGCTTTATATCTTTATTAGTGTAAATGCGATTACCCGCGAGATTTTTAGCAGGTTTTAACAGCTCAAATTCAGTTTCCCAATACCTTAAAACATACTGTTCCAGATCAGTTATTTTACCTACTTCACTGATGGAATAGTAAAGTTTTTTCATAGTGAACTTATCTTTCATTGACAGATTACTTTGCTTCATATACGTAAGATATTAACAAATTATAAATAAATCAATACCACTTTAAGTATTACTTCCGAAATCAGGGCTATTTACTATATATACAGATAAATATAGGAAAAGATTAAAATTGCATTTTAAAAGAAAGCAGTATTTATTATGTTAATAGGATTAACAATGAATCTAAATAAATCAAATTATTATGAGATATATAAAATCTATATTAATATTATTGACAGTAGCGATGCTTACTTCCTGTTCTCAATCACCTACAACTGTTTATTTAAACGGGAAAATTTACTCGTTGGATAATAATAACTCCCAGTTTGAAGCAATGGCTGTAAGAGATGGGAAGATAGTAGAGACCGGAACGAGTGCTGAAATTAAAGATAAGTACAAATCTGACGAAGCAATAGACCTTGGCGGAAAGACAGTATTGCCGGGCTTTATTGATATGGAAGGGTCAATTGTTGAGTTTGCAAAGAATCTCGGCTTCATAAACTTTTCGAATGCAAAATCAATTGCTGAAGTGCAAAAGATTGTAGAAGAAAATGCGAAGAAAAGAAATGATGGAAGCTGGATAGTTGGTTATGCTTTGAATGAATTGAATTTCAGTGAAGATGAGCTTTTAGCCATAGATAAAAGTGTACTTGATAAAGCAGCGCCTAATCATCATGTTTACATAGTAAATATAACGGGTGATATGGTCTGGGCAAACAGCAAGCTTTTGCAATTTCTACAGATTACAAACTTAACTCCAAATCCTAAGGACGGTGAGATTGAGAAAAATGAAAAGGGCGAGATTACAGGACTTCTATTTGACGCCGCAGTCAATATAGTAAAGGAAAAGTCACCTGAGATATCGAAAGATGACCTCAGCAATCTACTTCAGACAGCATCAAAGGAAGTAACAAGGTACGGAATAACAGAAATTCACGACAGAACAATAAACAGCGGTTCGATTGACATATTCAGACAATTAATAGACAGTAATAAATTTTACGTTAAAATTTACGGTGTATTAAGTGTCGGAGATGAAACATTTGAGGAATATTTAAAGAGGGGAATACTTGTTGATTACAAGGACATGCTGACAGTACGTTCGGTATCTATTGATTATGACGGTGCTCTAAACCTTCAGGCAGCGTCTATGAAAGATTCTTACAAAAAGGAAATAAGAAGCACTTTTCAGTATGCTACCGACGAAGAAGTAGAAAGTAATTTTAGGAAAGCAATAGAAAAGGAATTTCAGTTCTGCATAAAGTCTGTTGGAGATAAGGCAGTTCATAATAATCTGAATATCATAGAAAAAGTATTAAATGAAAAAAAGCCTAAGGATGCGAGAACGATACTGGAGTACACAGAGTTTGTACAGCCATCGGATATAAGCAGGTTTGGAACTCTTGGTGTTATACCTTCAATAAGACCTGAAGTTACAATCGATAACCTTGTAACAATAGGAGAATACCTGCCTGAATCAAACGGTAACAATCTCGGGATGTGGAATTCATTGCTTCAAAGTTCAAAATATATCACAGCAGGTACAAATTTCCCTTACAGCGCTTATATAAGTCCAATAGCACTTATACACTTACTTGTAAACAGGCAACCTCTTGATACAACAATAAACAGCATTCCGAATATGAATCAGAAGCTTTCAATACTTGAAGCAGTAAAGGCGTTCACTGTTTACGCGGCTTACGCAGGTTTTGAAGAAAAGACAAAAGGAACATTACAAAAGGGAAAATATGCAGACTTTGTAGTGTTATCAGATGATATTTTTACGTATGACCCGAAGAAGATAAAAGACATTCAGGTCCTAAAAACTGTAATAAACGGAAAAACAGTTTTCAGCAAATAATAATGTCTGAGCAAAAGCTAAAATCCTTGCTTGAAATACTAAATTATTCATCAGGTTATTTAAATGACAATAGCATAGAGAATCCGAGGCTGAATGCAGAATTAATGTTAGCTGATATAATGAACTGTAAAAGGCTCCAACTTTATCTTGATTTTGAGAAACCGCTCAGCAGCGATGAGAAAGAAAAACTCAAAGGATATTTAAGGCGCAGAGTTAAAAGAGAACCGCTTCAATATATACTCGGAAAAACAAATTTCTTTGGGTATGATATATTTTTAAATAATCATGTGCTGATTCCGAGGCAGGAAACCGAAATACTAACAGAAAAAGTACTTAACGATATATACACATCGGGCAAGGAAAAAATTAATGTGTTTGAATTGGGAGTTGGTTCAGGCTGCATTGCAGTTGCAATACTCTCAGAACTTGAAAAGCGGGGCATAGAATGCAGCTACCATGGAATAGATATTTCAGAAGAGGCAATATCGGCCGCTAAGAAGAATCTTGATTTTTATAAGCTTAAGAACTACAGTTTAGAGGTTCAAAATTTTACAGCTGAAGATTATGAAATAAAAGAGGGATTCGATTACGTTGTATCGAATCCGCCGTATGTACCAATTGAGGATTATAAGAAGCTTATGCCCGAAGTGAATATGTATGAACCTGATTATGCCGTAACTGATTTTAAAGACGGAACAAGATTTTATAGAAAGCTTTTGAAATCTTATAAGAGCAGAAACTCAAAATATTTTTTAGAAATAGCTTATAATGCAAAGGATAAGCTTGAGGATATATTACGTGAAGAAGGAATTAGTAATTACACTTTCGAAAAAGATTACAGTAATAATTACAGAGTCTTGATAATACGGAAATGATTGCAGTAGTTCAAAGATGCATAGAGTCTTCAGTCGAAATAGAAGGCAAAGAGTACAACAGGATTGGAAAAGGACTTATGGTCCTTCTGGGGATAAAAAAAGGTGATACAGAGTTAAATATACAGAAACTTACACAGAAGATACTTGATTTAAGAATATTTGACGATGAAAACGGTGTTATGAATTTAAGCATTAAGGATACAGGGGGTGAACTTCTTATAATATCGCAATTTACACTATGCGCAGATAATAATAAAAGCGGAAACAGACCGAGTTATATTATGGCTGAGGTACCTGAAAAGTCCAAGCCGATGTACGAAAAGTTTTTAAAATATATCAGCGGGCAATATGATGGAGAAAAGGTAAAAGGAGGGATTTTCGGAGCTGACATGAAAGTTAAATTAACGAATGACGGTCCTGTAACTATAATACTCGAAAGATGAACATTACAATAATCGGAGCGGGGAGAGTCGGTTCAGCATTTGCGATTGAACTCTTTAAGAAAGGGTACAAGATAAATGCTATTATTGATAAGTCGAAATTAAAAGCGAGCAGATTAGCAAAATTTGTTGATTGTAAAACAACATTTAATGTCTTGACGCAGAGAATAGCAGAAAATTCGGATCTAATATTACTCTCGATTAAAGATGACGATTTAATAAAGTTCTATAGTGAAGTGAAGGACATTGATTTCAGGGGGAGAGTATTAGTGCATACAAGTGGATTATTGACTTCTGAAATATTTAAGAGATATAAAGTTTTCAAAAAAGATTGTGCATCATTCCACCCTGCTCAGACATTTCCAAAAGTTTCTTACAGGAATAATCATTATCTGAAAGGAATTTATTTCGGAATTGAAGGCGGTGAAAGAGCATCAAAATTATTGAAGAATATTTCGAAAAGGCTCGGTTCAAATGATATAGTACTAAGTAAAAACAAAAAATCATTGTACCATCTTGCATGTGTTATCTCATCAAACTTTATGATAGTAAACTTTTATATACTGAAAGAATTTTCGAGTGCACTTGGAATAAGCGAGAAAAGGTTTTATAACGTACTTAAACCGTTGTTTACCCAAACAGCCCAAAACCTTCATAATGAGGGTGTAATAGGCAGTTTGACGGGACCAATCATAAGGGAAGACATACGAACAATTCAGGCCCATTTAGATTTATTGCATGGAAAATTTCCTAAATTTGTGGAATATTACAAGACGGCAAGCACAATATTATCCGAAGTGTCGAGAAAGCAAAACAAAAAATTTAATGAAAAGTTGATATCGGAAATACTAAATAAATGAATAGATTAATTTTAATATGTATAATATTATTTGCGAGTTCTATGCTGTATTCTCAGGACGAGAGGGGAGAACAGCAGATAGACACAACCAGCAAGACTAAAGTATACGTTTCAGCGAATCCAAAACCGTCGGGTATTTTCATAGCCCCGATACTTGGATTTGATTTTCCACTTCAGGAATTTGCGAATAATTCAAAATATTCAATATCATACGGAGTAAAACTTGAGTTTGCATCGCTGTCAATCTACCCTATAGTAGTATTCGGGCAATTCCAATTCCAAAATCACCCGGGAAGTGATGCATTTAAAACACAGAATATATTAAACTCTTCAGAAACAAAAATAACCTCTTTTGGTGGAGGTGTTTATGTGCTTCTAAATAAATACCTTAAATCAAATTTTACCATGCCTTTTATTGTGGCAGACGTAAAATTGTATAATGTCAAAAGGACTATCTCGCCGGAAAAAGAAATTGAAGGAATAAAGTTGACTGATTCAAAAGTTGTGTTTTCAGCCGGACTAGGGTTTACACTGTATATCTTCGATATAATAACATCTTACAACTTTGCAAAAGAATATTCTTCCTTATCAGTAAAAACACAATTCAGAATTCCTGTAATAAAATTTTAATGTTTTCTATCCTTCCAAATAATTTTATATCCAAATAGAAAAGTAAAGGGGAGCAACAATCCATAAATGGCGAAGTAAACCTGAAATAATGGAAAGAACAGAATTAAATTATTGTAGTTGAATTTCCTATAAACAGGAATCATTATCAACAGTTCCGAAATCATTTTTAGTGCTATGCATAGCAGGTAAGTTAAAGGAGAAAGAAACAGAAGACCAAAAAGAAGTATTATATTAGAAGCGTAAAGAAAAAATCCAAGTAAATATCCGAGTGAGTTAATATCAGTACCTCCCCTAAACCATCTTTTCTTCTGTCTATAAAGTTCTTTTAAATCAGCACAAGGTAAGGTCTGAACCAAACAGCTGGGGTTTATAGGGTACAGAACTTTGAATCTCTTTTCAGATTTAATCTTTCTGAGTAATGCAAGGTCTTCGGTGACGGAGAATTTGAGTCCATCGTAACCGCCTACAGAATTGTAAGCGTCAGCAGATACAGAGAGGTTATTACCAATACAGCTTAATTCTGCATTAATTCCTGAACTTGCAGATGCGAGAGACTGAAGGTAAATCCAATCAAGCGACTGAAGTTTTGAGAACAATCCTTGTGAGTAATCAATCATTGTAAATCCGCAAAGCAGCCCTGTGTTACTGTTGTAATATTTTGCGGATTCTGTGAGCCAGTTTTTATTTACTATGCAGTCTGCATCAGTCATCATTATAAATTCACCTTTGGATTTAGAAATACCATATGACAGTGCCTTTACTTTGCCTGTGAGTTTTGATTCGGGTGCATCAAAAGTATCAAGTATATGAAATTCATTATGATATTTAGTACTTTGAAGCATAACCTTTTTGGTAGAATCTGTGGATTTATCGTTAACAAGAATAACTTCATACTTTTCTTTAGGATAAACAATATTCTTCAGGGAATTAATACAGAAACCAATATTACTCTCTTCGTTTCTTGCGGCAACAATAACTGAAATAAAAGGCAAACGGTCTGAGGAATTTTGTTGAATTCCTTCAGACCGCATTAAACCGTAATAAAATATTAAGTGTAAGGAAAAATATACAGCAATAATTATGAGTACTGTAATATCCATCAGACCTTATTTCACAACAGCAATCTTAATGACTTTTGTCTCTTTACTTCCGTCAATAACGGCTTCAACAACGCCGTAATAAATACCGCTCTGAACCTTTGAAACATCCCATATTACTTCATTGTCATTATTCGAAAAAGTAGTTCCAGTAAGTGTTGTGACAAGCTCACCTGCAAGGTCGAGAATTTTTATGCTTACCGAAGAAGCATTTCCATTGATATAATACCTGACAAAAGTTCTTGACTCATATACCGGATTAGGCCAGTTATAAACTCTATCTGAAGGAAGCTTTTCCGAATAGGTTATGGCTGATGAAACTCCCCTGAAATTATTGTTTGAGAAATGGTTGTCTTTCAAGTAATTCTTCCAAAGAACATTTTCTGCTTTATATCTTTTATCAGTCCGGAATAAATACACGTAACCGTCTCCCGCTACGAGTCCAATAGCAAGAGTATCGTTATAATTAAAGATTGCAGGAGTTGAGTAATTATTCGGACCAGCTTTAACAGGAAAGCCGCTAACGGATTTTCCATTCATTCCTATGCAGTTTAAATCACCGGACTGAGTTGAAAGAAGTATATCAAAAATACCGTCGTCATTTACATCAGCGACAGAAATACCGGATAGAATTGTAGATTCAACTTTTAAAGGAAAATTATCAAGAAGAACACCGTTAGAGTTTACTGCGTAAAGCAAATTATTGCTTGTAAATAAAATTTCCTGCTTGCCGTCTTTATTAACATCTGCACTAATGATATTCTTTATAGTAGTGTTGTATTCAACATTAATTTTGTTCCCATTAATCCAGAGTTCGTTGTTGTTGAAAAGCGAAATGTAATCGGATGATGTTGTAGTAATGAAATTGCCGGATATAGAGTTTAGCTGCGGGTTAACGCTGGTTCTATAGTTAATCGAATTATCACGTGAGAATTTATTGATCTGTTCTCTAATCACAGTATCCTTAGGAACGAGCTGATTAACATTAAGTAGTTTTTCATATACGAATCCATTGCTAAAACCCAGAACGACTTTAGATGAGTCTATCACGAGAGGAGGTGCTGATACTTTGTAATTTAAGTTAATAAACGAAGTGTCTGATATACCTGTAGAACTAATTTTAAAGAAGCCTAAATCAGAATTTGTCGTATTATTTTGCAGAGCAATTAACCTGTTATCATTTGTGTAACCGAAAAATCCGGATGTTACAGGGAAGGAGCCAAAACCGCTGTAAAGAAGTCCGTTTGAATTAACAAGTCCTGCACCGTTATTATTAAAAGCAAAGATATTTGTTCCGTTATTAACAAACAATTCTTCTTTGCCATCATTGTTTATGTCAATAGGAACGACCTGCGAGAATTCATTATTAATGCTGCCACCTATATATTTAGGAAATCCGGGAACCGGTGAAAGCTGATTACTGCCTACTTTAACTCTGAACTTCATTACGTTAGAAATTGTATCGAAATCTGTGATAAAAATGTTGTTGTTTGCCAGTGTGTAACTAAGAGAATTTGGTATAGAAGTCGGAGTAAATTCATTTTTGTAAATTGAAGAAGGTACGTAATGTTTACCGTTATACCAGAAATCAACGAATGTACCGTCACCTGTGATAGCACCGAACGGTGTATTGAATGTTACACCAATATCCTGAGAACCTTTAGCCTCTTCAAGGTCAACGCCTTTGTGTTCTATATTATTATTGATAGTATTTGTCGAAAAATTTGCTTCAATGACATTCTCATCAATTTGCCATATAAGAATACCACCTCGAAAATTAGAAGTATCAGAAATATCTCCCGGGAGACTCCAATCCAGATAAGAAACATCAGTCAGATTTCCATTAATCTTATAAATATCATAATTAATAAATCCATCGACATCCTTTACGAAAAGTAATGAATCTTGAAATGCTCTGTTTCTTGTGTAAACTGTTTGTCCTGTATTGAAAGGATTTCTATTACGGTTTTCAACGAGAAAATACTCCTTGCTGTTAATCAATATCTTAAAGACCGTAGAGTCCTGCTGAACGGGAATAGATGAGGTTTTAAGGTTATAAAAACTATCACCCGAAGAAATTACAACAGGCTGTACCCATCCCAGGTATATTTTTTCCCATGCGGATGGTTCCGGGGGAAAAATACCGTTGAAACTAAAGAGCGATTGACCATCCATAAGACCAAATCTTCCAATTCCAGTCTTTCCAGTTTTTGTGTTGAAAAGATCTGGGAGTCCGAGATAACTACCGACACTGCCTACGAGTATGCCGTTTATACCAAGCTGAAGAAGAAAATCACCGCTTGTTAAATTCAGCATTCTCAGTTCAGTTGAAGGAATTATCATTGAATTATTTATGGTAAAGCCTTCCTGTGTTACAAAACCGTTATAATTCTGACCGTAAATATCTTTCAAGGTCTTGAGACCTAGATATACTGAAGGAATGTCGTAAGGCGTCGGATCGAATCCGAAAATTGAAGACAAGTCAATATCTCTGCCGACTCCGGCATGAAAGAGTACGAATGCAGTTTTATTCGGATCATAAACAGAAAAATCTATATAATTATCAGCAATAGTCCATGCATCCTTGAACAATTCACCAAGTTTAAGATTTGACTCATTTTTTTGGGGTGAATAATCTTTCATCACTTTTGGCAAAGTAACAACATTACCAAAAATTTCATAAGTAACATTAAGTTTTCCTTTTGAAGATTTAGCAAAGTAATTCTTAACAAAAAGGAGATGATCAGCAAAATATGCACTATCATAAGGAGGAGAATCAATAACAGTATCTCTTTGTAATGTAGAATTATAATATCTATTAGTCATATCAAATTTTCCGTTGCCTGTTGATAAGGGGTCAGAATCAGTTTGAAAATCAACAAGGATTGCAACAATCTTTAGCGAATCAGAGAATCTAATATAAGGTTTCGGAGAATATCCATTATTATTTGACAAAGAATGAGCCATCCTTATATTTCCGTTTAATTTATTATCCTGTGCATACAATGTGCATGTAAAAATAATAGTAAATACTAATGCTAAAGAGATATTTTTCATTTGAATATTTTAATTTTTATTAAATTAAAAAGGCATATATCTTTTAAATATATGCCTTTTATAAGCTTTTATAAAGGGATTTAGCATTAATTAAAATGCAACAATCAATCCAAATCTAAGAGTGTTAGCAAGCGGATGATTATCTTCTGTACCGGTAATATAACTGAAGTCAAAACCATAAAGAGAATATCTTAAACCTGCTCCAAGGGTCATAAACCTTCTGTTACCGTTTGATGGATCTTCGTAGAAATAACCGGCTCTAAGCGCTATGAGTTTCGGGTTTCCGTACCAGTACTCAGCACCAACTGATGTCTGGAATGAAGATGCAATGCCTTCAATTCCGCCTTTCCAGGATGTAAAGAATGCTTTATAGAATGGATCAACACTACCATCAGCGTTTCTGTTAACAAGAAGCTTGGCAAAGTCTGCGGTTATATAAAGCTCATTGCCTTCGTTTTTAAGAAGGGTATATGCTATACCAAACCTTAATTGAGTAGGAAGCGGGTCAGCCTGTGAAGCATCAACATAAGAAATTTTCGGACCCATATTTGATAGATTTACTCCGAATGAAAACTTATCTTTGAGAAATTTGGGACCTCTATCCATTTTATACAGCATTGACAGGTCAAAGCTTGTTGTAAAAGCCGTTCCCGTACCTTTTTCATTTCCCACAGTTACATCATTTGGAGACAACCTACTATAAATAAGCCTTGCAACAACGCCAAGTCCCATAGGCTTGCTAATTTTAGTTGCATAACCAAGTGCGAATGCAAACTCGTAGGCTTTATAATCTTTACCAGTAAGATTTCCGAATTCATCAGTTGTAATAACATCACCAATATTAAGGTATGTTAAACTTGCACCGACGGTACCATTAATAGACTTAACGTACTGCCGTGCAGCAAGATAGTCATAGAATAGATCTGAAAGACCTAAACCAGGCAACCACGGTGAATGTGTGAAGTTGATTTCGGTATTAGTCTGCTGAAAAGCCAGACCGGAAGCATTCCAGTGCATAGCAGTAGCATCATCAGCAAAAGCCGTACCAGTTTCACCCATACCTGACATTCTTGAGTTTGGTCCGATTAATAGAAAAGGAACACCAGTTGAAATAGTGTTCTGAGCATAAGTCGTATCAAAAGAGAAAAAAGCAACAGTTGCTAAAACTAACCCGATCAATGACTTTACTTTCAAATTACTTAACATTTTACCTCCGTTAAATATTATATTTATATTATTTTAATTTTACGAGCTTACCTGTTTGAACGTTAGAGTACGAACCATCATCCGATTTGACAATAATTTTGTATATGTAAGTACCGTTAGCTATATAATCACCGTCGGCGTCCTTACCGTCCCACTCTATTGAAACATTCTTATCACTTATATTAGTTCTTTTAATATTCTGAATTTTTCTTCCAGCAACGGTATATATGTACAAATCAGCATTAAGCGGAACATCAAAATTGTGCTGAAAAGTGAATTGCGTATTATCTTTCATTGGATTCGGAAAATTATAAACATTAGATACAACAAGATTCGAAGTACTCTTGACTACAAAATTCACGTATGTTTCTTTGAAGTTATTATATGTATCCCAACCAACAAGTTTAATTGTATAATTTCCATCAGTAAGGTTGTCAAACTTATATTCAACAGTACCGTATTTGTAACCATTAGTAGTATTATAAAACTGTGTAAGGTCAATTTTATTATTATCGTCATCATTTAATGTTGCTTCAATTTTATGACCGATTGTACCTGTTAGGTTCATACCACTCTCATCGAAGAAATCTGCGATGAGTTTTGGATTTTGGTTTACAATATCACCATTCCTAAAGCTTTTGCTTTCCATAAACAAACTAATATCAGGACTTATGGTATCTTTCACACCTGAAGTATCTATACCGTTCAGAACAAAATTCCCTGAATAGCCTGAACCTTCAAATACTGAATTATTGAAATAACCAAGTATCTGCCCGTTTCCATTATTGTAGGAAATGTCTTTAGGGACAATAAATTCAATATTCCATCTACCATTATTTACTTTGGCTTTTCCTTTAAAAATAGTTCCTCCGTCTAATCGGAAATTAAAGTATCTTCCAAAATCTATAAAA
The DNA here is from genome assembly GCA_041675325.1 of Kapaibacterium sp. (SeqCode). Taxonomy (GTDB): domain Bacteria; phylum Bacteroidota; class Ignavibacteria; order Tepidaquicellales; family Tepidaquicellaceae; genus CAIKZJ01. Next base: position 8,039 of record JBAYUG010000025.1, on the reverse strand, counting down.
GAAACATTTTTATTAACATCAAGCACTTTAAGTTCAATATCTCCATTGAAATTATCCCAGAAAGTTGAGTCTGTCTTAAGAATACTACCGGAAATCTTCATTTTCTGAAGCGCCTGAACAATAACAGTATCAAATGTAACAGATTTTCTATTAATGCTGTCGATTCTAGTAAAGTACTGCGGAATGCCCAATCTTAATGATGGATCTCCTATAAGGCAAAATTTCATGTCGTTTTCAAGTATTGAAGGCAGTTGGTTTTTTACATTAAACATTGCCTTTCCGACTCTAATCGGCAAATGAAGGGTATCCTTAACAAACATCAAATTATCCCAAAGTGCATTATTAAATGTTTCGTTGTAAGTTGCATAAACCGGTCTTGTAGCTGCCACAACTCCTATAGCACCTGCGTTGCTATGATATACAAGCTGTTCACCGGCACTTATTAAGAACGGATCATCCCAGCGTGCGAGGTCGCAGCTGGCAATCGTTACCAAAGGATATTTATTTTTGTTATTCAACTGAGGAATGGATTCTTCTCTTACAAAAACATGTTCATGAGCCCACAGGTCGGTGCTTCCGTGTCCTGTATAATTAATTAATAAGCGGCCTTCGTTCCAACCTTTAATAATATCAACGTTTGCACCAGGTTTTCTTCTTCCTTGCGGAGTTATAATTGCAGGGTAAGTAACAATATATATTTTTTCTTTCTCAAAATCTTTGGGTGTATGTGATTCTGCAAGTCTTTCACATTGGTCTGTATGTAACGGTCCCTCCTGTCCCTGATTATTTTCAGTAGTCCATCCATCGTCTGCGACATACATTATTTCTTTCTTCCAGCTCCCAATATTTGAGCTTGATTCATATTCAATTACCTTATCTACAACCGAATTTGCTTCAGCAAGAGAATTTACACAGAAACGTCCGTTAGAAAAATCTGTACGCACAGCTTCAGGAGAAGTGAAATTTTCATTAATATCACAAATGAAATCATCACTGTTATAACTTGATATCTCATTCATGGTTGGGTCCGACCTTTCGATTGGAGGAACATAATTCTTGAAGCTTAGATTATATATATTCTTATAATCAAAACTTCCATCTCCTAAGAAAAGAACATATACAGGTCTTTTTGTCCAGTTATTGTATGCATATTTAAGCATGTTTCTCATAGCAACGGGATCAAGCAATCCACCAGAAAATTCATTATATACCTGGTTGAGTTCCAGTACAAGTGTTTTAAGATAATTTGGGTGACCTTCACCCGGTGCTTCACGCTGAGCTTTTAGTCTATTTGCAGCTGAAAGAAATTCGCTTGCAGTAAAGATTATGAAATCAGCACCGTCTGAAATACCTCTAATATTCTGATTAGGGATTTTGGATGAAATTGAACTAGGGGTTTTGAAGCCATTGTCTCCGACTACATAGTAATCCTTTATTAAACCGTAATTTGTATTATCCTGAAACCTGACAACACTGTTTGAATAAGATATAGGAGTAATTATAGAAATGTCATTGAATCCTGAGACTTTAAATACATTAACTGAAGAAGAATTAAAAGGCGATGCCTGATATTCAATTGTTCCAATAGTGTCAGGTGAAGTTATTTTTAATAAATTATTTGAAGCTGAGTTTGTTAATCTGCTGTAAAGGACTTCAAGATAATCATAATATCCAGAAACAGATGGATAGTTCAGCTGGTTCGGCAATGATGCAATCAAATTCATGTTAGAAGATCCACTGTACAAAGAATATTCGAAAAAAGCGGTTGAAAGTGTTATGTGAGAAAAGACACCATTAACACCATAAATAGACTGGTACGTTGAAAATCCTGAATTATCATCTTTTACGAGGTAAGTTGCGTCCTGAGAACCTCCGTTACCAAGAACGAGTTTACATTTAATTAAAGATCCTGGTACATATCCGGGCAAAGGTTTACTAAATGAAAAAGCTTCATTATAGCCTATTCTTTGACTAACCCAGAGATTACCTGTTGTACCGAGATTATTAACTTCAGGTTCTTCAAAGAATTTATCAGTAAAAAATTGTAGTGGTCCAATATTGGGGACATTTGGTGATGCATTTTCAGACATCCTAAGTCCGTTTGCTCCTCCAAAAGTTATAAAATAAAAGTTAGAGTTGGAATATGTGTTAAGTTTATGGAAAAATGATTGCCCATTAACGAACCACTGGTGTGGTGATTGACCGTAAAAAAGTATAAAATCATTGTCATCAAACACACCGTCTTGTTCTCCTGAGACAAAAACAGGATTTTGAACCAGATCATCAGGAATAGTTGCAGAATTTAAATAGGGAAGTTCAGCACCGCCATTCCCATATATCTTTATAGTTCTTGGGTCTATACCCGATACATTTATTCCTGCCTGACTAAGAAAATTCTTATCCAGTTTATACATTCCAGTTTCTTTGACTTCAATTTTGTAGTAATCACCAGAAGCGAGTACACTTGGAACAACTGACTTTTTTATCGAGTTATATTCCTGAGTAACCCAGTTTTTTGTATTTGACCAGTTAACTGCAATATCTCTCATGAAATCATCTTCAGCTTTGGAATTTGGTTTTGAAGAATATAAAGGATTTGATGAGAATACTATTCTAAATCGTAAATTTGTTATTCTGCGAATACTTTTCGAAAGGGGATTAAACTGAACAGGATTAATCTGAGCAACACCAAAATATTTATCCCTGAAAATTCCATCCTGTATAAAATCGGCGTTTAATTTAGGATAATAAGAATTCAAAGAATACAATGAATCGTTATATTCAAAATCGTAAATCACTTCCAGTTTGTCTTTGGAGCGTTTTTGTACCGGAACAGGTTTAACAACTATATTATTGACTTCTTCATATTTAACTTCTAAAATTTCAATACGGTTATTTGAACTTCCGGGTGTAATAACAGGAAAAAACCTACTGCCAATATCGGGAAAACCGACTTGATTTGAGTTATGAACTGAATTTAGAAATTCTATCGATGAGGTGTATTTTGGATTAAATTCAATTTCAACAAAGGAGTTTCCCGAAGAGATAACCTTGAAATCAACAGAAGATGAATAATGATTAATAACCTCATTCTTCGAATCTGTCTGAGAAAACAGAAAAGAAGCAGAGACAAAAAACATTACTAAATTTACGAATTTAAATATCTGCATAAACTTTTTTATAGTAATAATTTAAACATAAAAGTATAACAAAAAACCATTCATTAAAGATTAACCTCATACCGAATTGATAGTCTTTAATAAATGGTCCGTTATTTTTAATAGTTGAATTTTTAATTTATAAATAGTATCGAAATACTTATACTTGGTCTCCTTTTATTTTTACAAAGATATACTTGATAACAAAAATAGTCAAGCCCTAAAAATTAATTTTTTACTTTTTACGCTTTATACCCATTTTATCAATAGCATCGAGGTTTTGTAAAGCATTCTTAGCCGCCTCTTGTTCAGCCTGTTTCTTTGATTTTCCCTTACCAATACCCAGACAATGATTTGCGAGATGAACTTCAACAGTAAAAAGTTTATGATGTTCAGGACCTTCCTCTTTAATAACCCTGTAATCGGGAATGAAATCTGTATGTGCCTGAGCGTATTCAAGAAAACGACTTTTAAAATTCTCATCGAACTGATTAAGCCATTTTACATCAAGCTTTGAGAATATTTCCGAATTCAGGAATTTCTTTGCATTCTCGTAACCTGAATCCAGAAAAATTGCTCCTATAAGAGCTTCATAGGCATCCGCGAGAATAGCATCGTAACCCTGATCAATTGATTTTAAAGCAGTGTTAGAAGCAAAGAGAAAGTCCTGGATTTTTATATTTTTTGCTCTTTCAGCAAGAAATCTTTTATTAACAAGAATTGAACGAAATTTCGTAAGATCACCTTCTTCGTTTAATGGAAAATTTCTGTAAAGAAACTCTGCTACGATTAAGTCAAGAACAGCATCACCGAGAAATTCAAGTCTTTCGTTTGAAATAAGATTCACTTTTGACGAATCTTTTTTAATCTTAAGGAAAGAACGGTGTGTAAGTGCGTTTATAAAATAATTTTTATCGATTATCTTATAGTGAATAGCAGATTGGAATTTTTCAAAATCGATTTTTTTTGTTGCTTTCGAAAAGGAATCTTCTGACGGAGATTCCTTTCTCAAAAACGGAATAAATATTTTTAACTTCTTAAATGATTTAAACATAAAACACGATAAGTAACGTGTATATTAATTTTCAAATTTTCTGAATACGATAGCAGTATTATGTCCGCCGAATCCTGAATTATCAGATAGTACAGCATTTATGTTTCGTTTAACAGCAGTATTCGGAGTGTAATTCAAGTCACAATCCGGATCTTTTTCATTATAATTTATTGTTGGAGGTACTATACCGTGTTTAATCGATAGTAAAGCAGCTATAGATTCAATAGCACCAGCAGCACCGAGTAAATGTCCGACCATAGATTTAATTGAATGCACATTTAGATTCTGTGCATGTTCGCCAAACACTGTTTTTATTGCTGCTGTTTCATTCCTATCATTAGGAGGTGTTGATGTACCATGAGCATTAATAACATCAATTCCATCAGGTTTCATGCCAGAATCGGCAATTGCAATTTTCATCGCTCTTGCAACGCCTTCTCCGTTAGGAGCAGGGTCAGTTATATGATGTGCATCGGCAGTTAAACCCACGCCTGTAATTTCACCGTAAATATTTGCACCTCTAGAAAGAGCATGTTCAAGACTTTCAATTACAATAGTGGCACCGCCTTCTCCCATAACAAATCCATCGCGAGTTTTATCGAATGGCCGGGAAGCAGTTTCGGGTGTATCGTTACGCGTAGAAAGTGCTTTCATCGCATTGAAGCCGCCAATACCCATCGGACAAATAACAGCTTCAGATCCGCCAGTAAGCATAACATCAGCATTGCCTCTTTGAATTAGCATAAATGAATCAATGATAGCATTAGCGGATGTAGCGCAAGCTGATGTAGTCGCGTAATTTGGTCCTTTCAGTCCATACTTCATTGATATTCTTCCGGCTGCAATATCCGCAATTAGCATCGGAATGAAGAAGGGGCTTATTCTGTCAGGATTTCCCCCACGATCGTAAAGAATATTTTGCTGTTTATGGTAGGTCCACATACCTCCAATACCTGAACCATAAACGACACCAATTCTATCTTTATTAACTATATCAAGGTTTAAACCGCTATCAGCTAATGCCATATCTGATGCAACCATTGCATACTGTGTGAATGGATCGACTCTCTGCGAAAGTTTTCTATCCATGTAATTTAAAGGATCGAATCCTTTTAACTCTGCAGCGAATTTAGTTACAAATTCTGTAGTATCGAAATAAGTAATCGGTCCAACACCACTTTTGCCTTCAATTAGTGAATTCCAAAACTCATCAATTGTTAATCCAATAGGTGTAATGGCGCCCAAGCCTGTTACTACAACTCGTTTTTTCATTTATAGTATATTAACCTTTTTTTGCAAGAATATAGTTAACTGCATCATCTACTTTTGCAATCTTTTCTGCGTCTTCATCCGGAATCTTAATATCAAATTCTTCCTCAAATTTCATTATAAGTTCAACTGTATCGAGTGAATCTGCACCTAAATCGTTTATAAAATGTGCTTCGGTAGTGATCTTAGATTCCTCAACTCCAAGTTTATCGATGATTGCTTGTTTTACTTTTGCTTCGACTTCTGCTTTTGTCATTTTAAATTACTCCTTTAATTTTATTAAATAATTGGACAATATAGTTATATATTACATATTTTTAAAGTATAAACGTATTATAAAGTATATTTTTTCAGTTAAACGTGTAACGCTGATTTAAATCGTTGGATTACAATTAGGCTTGACAAAATATAATTATTGAATATTTTTCTGAGGACGTCTTACTTTAAATTCACCTTTTAATGGATATTTGCTGTAATTTACGTTATTTATTATATTTTTTCCGTTATCTTTTTGAGATGTTCCCGCCCAGATACCTAATGCATAAGGTTTTTCTTTCACATAAACGAGTGATTCAAAAATAATTACATGTGTTTTCCAAACAACAAGATCACCAGTTATAATGTCGCCTAAACTAGTAATAGGTACAATCGGCATAAAATCCTGAAAAAGTAAATCATTGAACAGGTCTCGCGATAGAGCGTTTTCTTTTGGTGTTTTATAACCTGCTTTAAAGAGAGTATTGAGAGCAAAAATATTGCACTTTGAAGTATTTTCAATTATGAGTGGAAAATTATTTAGCCAGTATAGATATGTCGTATCTTCAGATGGTGAATACATTTTGTTTTCTCTTTCATTTAAAGCAGTTGTAATAATATCATGTTTTTCGGTTATATTTACATTTTTGTCAACAACAATGGTGTCCGAGTTAACACCACTATCAGTATCCTCGGACGAACCAGAACATCCGGAAATTAATATAGAAACTATTACTAATATAAGTCCGATATAATGTAATGACAGAGCCTTCAATTTTATTCCATTAATTTGTGAATACTATTAAAATATGAATCAAAAATCTTATCTAGTTCTAATCTTATGAAATTGTTTATATTAATTGCAGACCCTCCAGTATTTCCAATTAATTCGATAATCAAACTGTTCTTTTCCGCGAGTTCAAATATTTTTTGCTTGTTCTTTTTTGCAGCTGAAATAATTATTCTTGATTGTGATTCACTAAAAAGAGTAAAATCTTTTCGTGTATCAGCAGAAACAAAAACCTCACAACCGACGGATTTTTGATTACCCATTATGCAGCATTCAGCTAATGCTACAGCGAGTCCGCCATCAGATACATCATGAGCGGATTTGATTAGACCGGCATTAATAGTTTTTAGAACAAAGCCATGAAGACTCTTTTCATTTTCAAGGGATATCTGCGGTGCGTTACCTTTTACTATTTTGTGTATTCTGCTTAGATATTCTGAACCTCCGATTTCAAAGAAATCCTTTCCTATAATGTAAATATCGTCATTCTCATTTTTAAAATAACTTGTCATCATTTTACTAATATCTTCGATCAATCCCACCATTCCTATTGTTGGAGTAGGGAAGACTGCATAGTCTTTTGAAAGATTATAAAAACTTACATTACCGCCAGTTACCGGAGTTCCCAGAAATCTGCAGGCTTCACCCATACCCTTAACACACTCTACAAACTGATAGTACATTTCGGGATTATAAGGATCACCGAAATTCAGACAGTTTGTAATAGCAAGAGGAACTGCACCTGTACATACGACATTCCTAGCACTTTCGCAGACAGCTATCATACCTCCGGCGTAAGGGCTCAGATATGAGTATCTTCCATTGCAGTCAGTTTTCATAGCAAGGCCTTTATTAGTTCCTTTTATACGAATCACTGAAGCATCGCCTCCTGGCATTAATGATGTATTTGTACGTACCTGAGAATCATACTGTTCGTAAACCCATCGTTTATTTGTAATATTAGGTGAAGATAAAAGTTTTAATAAAACTTCATTGCAGTCATCTGGTTCAGGTACTTCATTCTGATCAAATACAGAAGTCTCTTTTATATATTCGGGTATCTTTGTATCCCTTTTATAAACCGGTGCACCTCCGCCAAGAACGAGAACATTTGCAGGAATATCGGCTTCAAGTTTATCTTTGTAATAAATTTTAATTCTATCATCTGAAATTACTTTTCCTACCTCAACACAGTTTAAATCCCATTTGTCAAATATATCTTTTACGACATTTCCTTTTCCGGAATGAGCAACAAGAAGCATCCTTTCCTGTGATTCTGAAAGCATAATTTCGTATGCCGACATATCCTCGTCGCGAAGCGGGACTTTGTCAAGATTAATCTCCATTCCGCAATTACCTTTAGCACTCATTTCGCTTGAAGAACAAGTGATTCCTGCAGCCCCCATATCCTGAATTCCTACTACGGCACCTGAACGAATAACTTCAAGTGTTGCCTCAAGAAGCAGCTTTTCAGTGAATGGATCTCCAACCTGAACACTTGGTCTTTTGGATT
>JBAYUG010000024.1:0-37842 GCA_041675325.1 Kapaibacterium sp. (SeqCode) | reverse complement strand
TTTACGTCGCGGTAAAATTTTTCTACTGGGAATTCCTTAATAAATCCGTAACCACCGTGAATCTGCACTGCTTCGTTGGAAACCCTGACGGCAACTTCACTCGCAAAAAGTTTTGCCATTGAAGCAGCCATGTTGATGTTTTCTCCTGCATCTTTCATCGTTGCGGCTTTATATATTAATAATCTTGAAGCTTCTATTTCTGTCTGCATTTCGGCAAGTTTGAATTGAGTTGCCTGAAATTCGCTGAGAGTTTTGCCGAACTGCTTTCTTTGTTTTGAATACTTAATGCTTGCATCCAGCGCACCCTGTGCAAGTCCGAGTGAAAGTGCCGCAATAGCAATCCTTCCGCCGTCGAGAATTTTCATAACCTGTTTGAATCCTTCATGTTCAACACCTATAAGGTTTTCGGCGGGTATCTCAACATTTTCAAAAATCAATTCCGCAGTATCCGAGGCTCTCATACCGAGTTTATTTTCTTTCTTTCCGATTCTGAAACCTTTTGTACCGGGTTCGAGTATGAATGCGGAAATCTTGTTTTTGCCGTCGGTTTTAGCAGTAACAGCTGTAATCACGAATGTACCTGCAACCGTACCCTGAGTAATGAACATCTTGCTGCCGTTAAGAATATATTTATCGCCATTTTTCTCGGCAAAGCTTGTCATTGCAACAGCGTCGCTGCCGGAGACGTTTTCCGTAAGCCCCCAAGCACCGTATTTCTTACCCGTTACGAGATCGGGAAGATATTTCTTCTTCTGCGCTTCATTACCGAAAGAATTTATATGGTTTGTGCAGAGTCCGTTATGAGACGCAACTATCAGACCTACAGAAGGGTCAACTCTTGAAATCTCTTCAATAATCAAAGCATACTCAAGAGTACTTAAATTCGCACCGCCGTATTCTTCGGGGAAAGTAATTCCAAGAAATCCAATTTCACCAAGTTTTTCAGCTATTTCATGAGGAAATTCCTGAGGTTCGTCGTATTTCATAACGACTGGTGCGATTTCCCTTTGTGCAAAATCTCTTGCGAGTTTCTGTGTCTCTAATTGATTTTCTGATAGTTTAAAGTCCATATTTATATCAAATTTAAATTAACGGTTAAGTTATAATATCTCAGCAATTTAAACAATTGAAACCGAATAAAATTCTATTTTATAAAATAGTAACAAATAGTCAGCATTAATTTATAGTCATAGTTTTTTTACATGCATGTTTCTCTATTTGAAAAACATTGAAAATTGAATGTCAAAAAATTAACTTATACTGATGATTATTGTAAATTATGTTCATATTAAGCTAAAAAAGTGATTTTCTATGTTAAATAGAATTATATTATTTGTAATATTTTCATTTCTATCCCACAATGTCTTTTCCCAGAAATACTTCATAAAATCATACAATATTGAGGACGGTTTAACGACAAGATTGGTTTACAATATCTGTCAGGATAGTACAGGTATTATTTGGGCGGCAACTCACGAAGGAATTAGTTCATACGATGGTTTTAAGTTTAAGAATTATGACAGAAATGACGGGCTTCCTGAACAGCATTATAAAAGAATATTGAACGATGGAAAAGGTAAAATATGGTTTTTGCCTTTTTACATTAAAGACACATTAATTTACTATAGCAACAATACCTTCAGCAGATTTACTCCGATTAGCATACCTGATCCTACTTATACAATGTTAGATTTTGCAGTAATGTATATCGACGAAAAACCGCTAATATGCGTCGGCGGTTCAAATGGTATATATTTGTTTAAGGACGAAGTATGGAAAAGAATTAATGTTTCTGAAAAGACGGAAGATAATTTTGTAATGCGTGTGATTGCGAAGGATGGAAAATTCTACCTTTCAACGAAGTCGGGAATATTTATACTGGAAAACGAAAAAATCGACAGAAGACTGAATAACAAATTATCCGGAGTATCAGGCGAACTGCTGACTATAGAATTTGAAAATACCGGTATGCCAGATGAAAAGCTATGGGTCTTAAGTTATGACTATCTGGGATATTTTGAAGGAAATAGTTTTAAAGTATATAAAAGTGATTTGCAGCTTTCGAAATTTCTCGCGTACGAAACCGGATTCATTGGGTTTCATAAAAGAGGCAGAGTATTTTTCGGAAACAATAATTCTAAATATTACATTAGCAGAGACTCGGATAAAATACTCCCGTTAATGACGTCAAACGGTTTTTCATCAAATGGAGCTATTTCAATTTTTATTGACAGGGAAGATAATGTGTGGTTTGCAAGTACGAGAGGTATAGATAAAATAAATAAACTATCGCTTGTTAATTATTTTGCAAGCAACGGGCTTCTTGACGATGAAGTAACTGCAATTGCGGAATTAACAAACGGAAAATTTATATTTGGGCATTTAAACGGATTGTCTATACTTGAATCAAATAATAATTTTGAACGAATTCCTTTTAAATATGAACGACATAATTCCACAAGAGTTCTGGATATGTTTGAAGATAAAGACGGCAATGTTTGGTTTACTGCATCATCATACGGTGTTGGTAAAATGTATCCTGACAGAAAAATAAAATGGTATAGAAGTAATAGCAGTGATCAATATATTAGTGTAAGTATGGATAACAAAGGAAGAATATGGATAGGCACTGGCGGAAATAATATATTTATCGTCAAAAACGATGAACTGATAAAATATGACTATAACTCTCAAGTCAATAATTCTAACAGAAAGCTATTTGCTTCTGATAAAGGCGGTATGTACTTATTAGGGAGCAATGGTATCTGGTATGCAGATGATACGGGTGCTAAGCAGATACCTGCGAAAAACGGGAAAAAAGCCAACACATACGCATACTACAAGAACAAATCAGGAACAGAATTTGTAGGAACATCTGAAGGATTATTCTTTATTGAAAATGGTCAGCTTGCAAAGTATAGTTCAAACGGAATTGAGATAAATAGACCCGTATATTTTATTCTGCAGGATAGAAAAGGCAATTACTGGCTTGGATCAAATGACGGAGTAATGAAATGGGATGGTGAACAAAACATTGAATTAATTAACACTCAAAACGGTCTTGCAGGTAATGAAACAAATCGATCTGCCGGTTTGCTCGATTCAAAGGGGAGGGTATGGGTTGGAACTGATTTAGGATTATCTTGTTTCATGCCTGAATATAATTACACAAAAATACCTATTCCAAAATTAAAACTAATGGATTTAGAAGACACCAAAGGAATCCTTTACAAACTTGATGATGATATTTCGGTACCTTATGCATATAACACTTTTTTATTTAATTTTCGCGGAATATCTTTTGTCAACGAAGAATCGATGGTTTACAAATATAAACTTGATGGGTACGATAAAGAATGGCAGGAAATTAATCAATCATTACTCGATAAAGTCAAGTATGTTAATGTTAATCCAGGGGAATATCAGTTCTTCGTTATGGTGAAAAACTTTTCCGGAGAATGGAGTGAAGTAAGATCGTCAGGATTAATTAAAATAAATTCTCCTTTCTATAAATCATGGTGGTTTATAACGATTTCGATATTACTTCTCGGCGGGATGGTAGTTTCGCTGGTTATAATCAGCAATCAAAAGTATCAAAATGTAAAACTTGAAAAGGAGATTAAATACAGGAAAAAAGTTGAACAGGAATTAATTGACAGCAAAAGAAAGTATCAGGATATAATAACGCTGCTTCCTGAAGCAGTTTATGAACTCGACATGAATGGATACCTTACTTTTATAAATAGTTTTGGAATGAGATTGCTTAATATTAACTATGAAGATCTTAAAACAGGAGTGAAAATTACAGATTTAATAGATCCGGATGAACACTCTAAAATGGAAATTAACATAGATAAAATATTCAGAAATGAGACCTTGTATCATATTAATTACACATTTATTTCAAAAGACGGGAAAAAAGTACCTATAAGTGTTAACGCTACACCAATAATTGAGAATGGCAAATCTGTCGGTATAAGAGGAGTCGCAATGGATATGACGGAACCAATTCACGTACAAGAAGCTTTGATAAAGTATGCCAATGAACTTAAAGCGCTGAATGCGAGTAAGGATAAATTTTTCTCGATAGTTGCTCATGATTTAAAAAGTCCGTTTCAGGGTCTTCTTGGTTTTTCGGACTTTCTTTACACTGATTTTGATATCCTGACTGATAATGAAAAAAAGGAATACATTGGACACGTAAGGTCTTCAGCTCGAAATACATATAATCTTCTTGATAATCTCTTACAGTGGTCAAGACTGCAAACAGGCAGAATAGATGTGGAGCCTCAGAAGCTGAACCTTTACTCAGAAGTCAATTCTGTTATTGAGCTGTTGAGTCCAAACGCAATCAGAAAAAGAATATCTTTGCTCAATTATGTCAGTAATTTAGTATTCGTTTCCGCAGATGTGAATATGCTAAGTTCAATAATCCGAAATTTAATATCTAATGCAATTAAGTTTACTCAACAAGACGGAGTAGTCAAGGTTGAAAGTGAAACCTCCAATGGATTTATTAAAATCAAAATTATTGACAACGGAGTCGGGATAAATTATGAGGATATAGTTAAATTATTTAAAATTGATCAGCAATTAACTGGGGTTGGAACAATGAACGAAAAAGGAACCGGTTTAGGACTTTTATTATGCAAGGAAATGGTTGAATTAAACGGAGGCAGTATTAGTGTAGAAAGTGAATCCGGAAAGGGAAGTAAGTTTACTTTCTCTTTGCCTGCAATATAACCAATTATACAATATTAATTTGATTCAGGTTTTGAATGTAATACAAATCATAATATCGGTATCAGATCTTTTTCGATAATAACACCTGATTTTATGTCTAACCGTTATCGGCAATACTCTCGCTTCCGCTTAAAAGACTCTGTAAATTAATCGTTGAAGCTTTTGTTTGAGTAGCAAGAGCAACATAATTCCTTGCAAGGTTATCCTTTCCCGCACCAAGAATGGAGCTTACAAGTCCGAGTGATTCAGCAAGTTTATCGGGTTTAATATTCTTAAAAATGATCTGCCAGATGTTTTCTTCAAGCGCGTTGATTGCAGTCTGAACCTCATGCAGGTCATATCCGCTTGCAAACCTTTCTTTTGCAATCTTCTCGGTATAATTAAGCATTGGGATGAGTTCTTTTTTGTTGGCACATTCAATAACCTTCTTGTACAGGCTTGTGAGTTTTTGTTTTGTAATTGATGATCCGACTTTTGTATATCCTTTAAGTTTTACTTCGTTAATTTGTCTGCAGGATTCTTCAATCACTTTATCTTTATTCTTTTCGAGAAGGGAAATTATATCCATAACTTTTGTTTAAATTTTTTGTTAAATTATGTATTAAATTACTAATGCTTTAACGAGCGTTCAAGTCAAATTAATTTCATAGAAAATGGATACAATATTTTTAGTATTAAGTCTATTTCTTCCGAGGGTTACACTGATTATTTATTATTTTATTCACCAGATACCGTATAATCAAGTACCTTTTTTCGGCGATGTACTATTTACGGTATTTCTGCCGAGAGTGCTGATATTAATATTCATCGTTGAAAATCTCGGAACTTCGAGTCCTTGGTTCTGGATACATCTAATTGCTGCAATAATGGTTTGGTCGGGATTCGGTAAATACGGCAAGGGGAAGATGAAGAAGAAGGATTAGAAATTCTCGAAGTCCAGTCTTGGTCTTGCTTTTACGGAGAGAGATTCTTTTTTAAAGAATTCTTTATTTTTTGATTTAATGTATTTGAAATATGCTGTGATTCCTATCATCGCAGCGTTATCTGTGGAGTATATAACTTCAGGAACATTAATTTTTATATTTTCAATTTGAAGTTCTCGGAACATTTTCTTCAGGTATGAATTTGCAGATACACCTCCGGATACAGTTACATAATTAACTTTGTATTCCTTTATTGCTTTTTTTACCTTTAGAAAAAGCGTCTCAACAGCAGTGTGCTGGAATGATGCGGCAATGTTGCTTATCAGCTTGTCTGACCTGTTCTTCTCGTATTCTATTTCTTTCAAATAATAAAGAACGGATGTTTTCAATCCTGAAAACGAAAAATTATATTTGTTGTTTTTGAGCTGAGCAATTGGAAACTTATGAAAATATATGTCACCGTTTTTTGCGTATTTATCTATCAGAGGACCGCCCGGATATCCTAGTCCCATCATTTTTGCAGCTTTATCGAATGCCTCTCCGACTGCATCGTCAATGGTAGTTCCGAGTATTTTGTGCTTGAAAAAATCTTCCACCAAAACGAGCAAAGTATGTCCACCCGATACTATCAAAGCAAGGAAAGGGAATCGCGGTTTTTCATTGCTCAGAAAAGCAGAGTATAAATGTGCATGAATATGATTCACGGGAACAAAGGGTACATTCAAAGAAGCGGCAAGTGATTTTGCATAATTAAGACCGATTAGAATTGCCCCAATAAGACCGGGTTCCGATGTCGATGCTATAAGGTTAATATTATTAAGTTCAATACCTGATTTTTCCAAAGCCTTCTCCGTCATTTCGGGGATTTTTCTTAAATGTTCGCGTGAAGCTATCTCAGGAATAACTCCTCCGAAAGCTTTATGGTATTCCTGTGAGAGTATAACGTTTGACAGAACTTTGTTATTATGTAAAACTGCAACAGAGGTCTCATCACAAGAAGACTCAAACGCCAGAATATTCAAACTATATGTACTCAAAAATTGTTATTATTAACATTGAAGATTTACGTAATGTAAATTAATTTGATTATATGAATTTTAAAACGTTAAAAGTTATACTGATTCTGTTTTTATTTAACAGCTTTGCTTTCTCTCAATCGAAGCTGTTAATTCCTATGGAAACTTCAGGACAAACAAATCATCTCAAGGCATACGGTATTGCGTACAGATTTCTTCTTGAAGGGGGCGAACTTGACTGGCTGTTAAATTACAAAGGCGGTGCGTTTATGTTTAGTTATTCGTCAAGGATTGAGAATGAATGCAAATCAAAAGGTGTGAGCTTTGAGCTTCTGAATGGTACCGCAGCAGCACAGGTTTACGCAACGGTTAAGGATGAAAATAATAACATGGATATCATACGGCTTGAAAAGGTCGCTAAGATAGCGGTATATGTTCCGCCGAATGCTTTACCCTGGGACGATGCTGTGCAGCTCGTTCTGGACTATGCGGAAATTCCATATCAGAAATTATGGGACGAGGAAGTTTTATCCGAGAAGCTAAAAGGCGTTGACTGGATTCATCTTCATCATGAGGATTTCACGGGTCAATACGGAAAGTTTTTTGCGAATTATGGAGCGTCGCCATGGTACCTTACACAGAAAGCTGTTAATGAAGAAACGGCGAAAAAGCTCGGGTTTAACAAAGTTTCTAAACTGAAACTTGCTGTAGTTAATAAGTTGAAAGAGTATGTTTCAAACGGTGGATTCCTTTTCACGATGTGCAGTGCGACGGATACTTATGATATAGCTCTAGCAAGCCAATACACGGATATATGCGATGTGATGTATGACGGCGACCCTTTCGACCCTGATGCAAATTCAAAGCTTGATTATTCGGAATGCATGGCGCTTGAAAATTTTCAGGTTGAACTTAATCCTTACGTGTACAGATATTCCAACATCGATATAACACAGGACTTGTTGACAGTAGGACAGCTTAACGATTATTTTAAGCTTGTTGATTTTTCAGCAAAGTTAGACCCCGTTCCGTCTATGCTTACCCAATGCCACACAGCTTTGGTATCCGGTTTTCTCGGACAGACAAGCGGATTTAGAAAAGAATTCCTGAAGAAGAATGTTACAGTTATGGGGATGAACGAAGGGTTGAATATTGTGAAATACATACATGGCAACTACGGCAAGGGAACTTTTACATTCTTCGGCGGACATGACCCTGAAGACTATGCACATCTTGTCGGTGCACCGCCGACAGAATTAAGTTTGCATCCGAATTCACCTGGTTACCGACTGATTTTAAACAATGTCCTTTTTCCGGCAGCAAAAAAGAAGAAGTTGAAAACTTGAAAAGTGCAGCATTCATATTCCTTTCAATGTTCCTATTTTTCTCCTGCAAAAATACGCCGGATTCATCTGGAGTAACCATTACTGATGATCTTGGAAATAAATTTGAATTTAAAGAAATACCCGCAAGAGTTATTTCACTCGCTCCAAGTATTACTGAGTCTCTTTATTTTCTAGGACTTGATGCAAATCTTGTTGGTGTTACTCAATACTGTGATTTTCCTGAAAAAGCAAAATTAAAGATAAACATTGGAGGCATGCTCGACCCAAATCTAGAAATAATTGCAAATCTGAAGCCTGATTTAATATTACTTACCACGGAAGGGAATTCGCAGATTACTTATAAATCATTGAAAGACCTTGGGTTCAGAGTATTTGTTCTCAATCCTAAAAATGTTGACGGTATAGTGTCCTCACTCGAAAAACTGAATTCGATATTTAAAAATCCAGTAAGTGAAATTACTCTTAAAGAATTCAAAAATGAATTGAATTCGATTGCTGATGATTCCCAAGTAAGAAAGTTCGCCGGATTTCTTGCTCTGAAACCTCTTGTCTCTTTTAATAAAAATACTTTTCTAAGTGATGTTTTTAAAAAGAGTGGATTCAGAAACTTATATGAAAATGAAAATCTTGATTATCCTGCAATTGCCGAGGAAGATCTTTTCTCAAAAGATCCCGATTACCTCTTCATTTTTGCCGGAAAATCAAACGAAGAAATCGTTTCAATTGAACTCGAAAAGAGATTCGACAAATTAAAATCTGTCAGAGGAAAATCTTATTATGTTCTAGACGAGAATGTGTTTACAAGACCAGGTCCCAGGGTATTAAATTCCATAAAAAAGCTTAAGACTATACGCTAAAAAATGTATCAAATGAAAAAATTAATAACCATAACAAATAATAAAATAGTCAGCGTACTATATTATAACATGTATAAACTATGTTATTCTATTTGAAGTCTTTAATAATATGCTTTATTATATATAAAAAGCATTTAAGTTACTGATAAAACATATGTTCTTTTATTATTCATTTACAATGCTTTGGCACGCTAATTGCTAGTCAATATATAGATAACAGAAAAATTAAAAAATGAATTAAATATACACATTTTGATAAAGAAAATTTTAAATATTGCAGTTGTTTTATTGATGGGTTCAGCCGGAATTGCGGCAGCTCAGGATTATATTTCCTTTAATGTGAATGAAAGCGAAACAAAATTGACTTTATCAAACATTGTTTCAGATGAATTTGTACCTCAAGACACATTTCCGAGTGCATCAGAAACAGAGCTGTTAAACAGAGGTTATGATTACACGAACAAAAGAATGTACAACGAGGCAATAAATTCTTTTAATCAGTATTTAAGAACAAAACCGGGTGATGCAAAAATTCATTTGCAGCTTGGATATCTTTATGATGCGAACAGGAAATATGAAAATTCATATAATAGTTTTGGAAAGGTTCTGGAATTTTCGAATACTGATGATGAAATAGACAAGGCTACAATTTCCAGATATTATATGAGAGAGAAAATGATACAAAACTCAGTAGTTTCATTAGACTTTTATTTCTATAATTTTTATGACACTTACTACCAGAACTATGTTGGTAATCTGTTAGCGCATTTAAACGTAAAAATTGCAAAAGGAATTCATGTAGGTCCTTATCTTGATACTTATTTTGACTCAAAATCGACTGCTCTAAAACCGTTAAACGATAGATATTTTGAAATTGGAGCTTTTACGAAGTTCAGTATTACTGACTGGATGAGTTTTGAAGTCAGGACAGGTTATGTAAGAGAAATAGATAAAAAGGTAAACAGCTTTAGCTTTAAACCAATTCTTTCTATGGGAAAAAGGCTTGGCACTGCTCATTTTTACAAGCCCACCAGATCACAAAATACAGAGAGTTTCTATTACGATATTTATGTCTCTGCTTTGTATGATTATAAGTTCAGAAATATATTCGTCAATTGGCAGAACAAAGAAGCTCTTAGGTTTATGCTTGCCGGTTATTCTTACTTTGAGTTTTATCTTAAGCAGGAAATCGCTGCTGATACTAAAGGGCTTGATTATAACAATTATTTAGATTTTGGAGCAGGAGTTTCCTTTAAACCAAACATCCAGAGTTTTCCGGTTCTGTTCGTTGAAGGTGTATACAGAAACTTCTTCGTCAGTACAGACCCGAATACAAACAAGCCAGTGTATTTTACCGGCGACATGAGAAGTTTTTTTACTGTGAGAGCAGGATTTTTATTATACTATAACACAAAACTATGATTTACGACATTTTCCAAATATTGCTGTGGATTACCGCAATCATGCTGTTTATCAGCGGCGTTGACGATTTGTATCTGGACCTCCTTTACTGGTTCGAAAAGGGTAATTACAAGCGCAAACTTCCAGATTTTTCAGAAATGTTTGAAAAACCCGAAAAACCTATTGCGATATTTATTGGTGCTTGGAAAGAATCTGGTGTAATCGGAAGAACTTTGAGCTATGCTGTTAAAAACCTTAAGTATGAGAATTACAGATTCTTTCTTGGTGTATATCCGAATGACCCTGATACATTAAAAGTTGTTCAGGAAGTTTCACAAAAAGATTCAAGAGTTATTCCATGTGTAAATATTGTGAACGGACCGACTACAAAAGCGGATAATCTCAACTTACTATATGCAGCACTTATTGAATATGAAAAGCAATACGGTAAGTTTGAAATCATACTTGTCCACGATGCTGAAGATTTTATTCATCCATTTTCACTGAAACTTTATAATCTGTTGCTGGGATACAAAGGATATCATGCAATTCAGATTCCGGTTATCCCGATCAAAAGCAAACTCGGTAAATTATACCATCGTACATACTGTGATGCTTTTGCCGAAGTTCATACAAAAGATATGATTGTCCGACAGGCTATGGGTACGTTTATTCCTTTCGCAGGAACTGGAATGGGATTTCATAGAAAAACTTTTAACTTCCTTGAAAAGCATTACCGTGAAGGTCAAAATGGGATTAAAAAAGCAAGTGATAATGTCGATCCTTTCAATACTAATTACAAGCCCGATATCACAGTCAGCGAAAAAGAATTATCGTTCTCAGAAGAAGATCTTGTATTCCAGAATGACGAGACACACAATGATGTTATTCATGTTAATAATACAAGATATAAGGACGACCCGTTTAAAACTTTGAATTCAAAGAAAGGCGAGTCAAATAAATCTGTTAAAGATCATATCAGAACTTATACATTCCTGTTTATAGCTTTATTAATAGGGTGGATTTCATTCCTTGTCTATATGGGAAATACAGATCCAAAGGATTCAATTTTTGCCTCGGGTGATTTAATGAATAATTTGAAATTCTCACCAAGCGATGCTATCGCAAAAGGAAATATATCGGGAGAGTTGTCAGGTAAGTATGACTTATCAGAAACTGGAATCCCTATCGATGAAATCGTTAGCGTGAGTAACGGTTTCTCAGACATTAAATATAACGTACTTTATACAGAATCTGGAATAAATAAATTCAGCATCATTGAATCCACTTGGAGTAATGAGCTTTCCGCGGGAAAAAGAGTAAAAGAACTCAATTATTCAGGTGTTTTGTCAGGTAAAACTGTTTCTGTTAAATTGTCTATTCTTGATCGTAAGAATATTTACAGAGTTATCATTTCAGATTATGATAAACTTATTGACGCTAGACAGGATATCTCAAAATTGAAAAAACGGTAAAACAAATTAATAAATCTTATTAATATGAAAAATACATCAGGGCACAACAGTTATTTCGAGAGTCTGGGTTTAAAAGACGACGACTTTATCTTCAACAACAACGAAGAAGAGTCAGTAAATTCAAATTCGACAAATTTTAATTCAACAAACTTTAATGATGACCCCTTTAAAATTCTAAGCGGTAATCATAAAGAGACTTCTAAAAAGTCAACATCGGCGTTTATAAAGGTCTTTACTTTACTTTTTATGCTAATGCTTTTTGGATGGTTATTATTTGTTATTTACATCGGTAACGATCCCGATACTTTGCCTGGAAACAGACTGAAGAACAAGATCAGTATCGCACCGGAAAATGTACAGGCAAAACCAAATAGTACTAATTCCGATAACAATATTAATAAATAAATTTAATTATAAGATCATGACTTCCAGCAGTGAACAGAACATATTTAAGAATTTTGGCGAAAAACTGAACGAAGGCAGCAATAATAAGCAGTCGATTGATGATAAGATTAAGGAAATTGAAGAAAGAATTCGTGGACTCTATGAAAACAAAACGCCGCAGAATCTCAATATAAGCCGTAAGCAAGTAGAAAACGATCTGTACCTTAAACAGAAACTCGATTCATTCAGAGAGAATCTACAACAGTTGTCATCCGAGATGAAATCGACTGTTACAGATCCCGTTCTTAATGTTGACGGTACACAGAGTCTATTCTCTCAGGCAGCTAATAAATATTCGGATTTATCTGAAAAGGAAGAGGATCTTTCAGGAACACTTAATGATATACAGGATAGAATTTCAAAACTCTATAAGCTTGCAGATAGTCAGTCAGTAAACAATAATTTAAATATTGAAGACAGTACAACAGAAAAATTATCAGATAAAGAACGTGAATTATTCGCAAAAATGTTCAATGCTTTTTACGAAGAGTCTAAGAATAAAGGTCGAAAATCAAGCGACGGTCTATTAAAAGACAAGCTTGAAAATTTTGATGAGATAATCAGCAATATAAAAGACGGTTTGTCTTCAAATTCTTCAGATACTCCTGAATTAAAACCCGATACAAACGTTAAACCTGATACAAACGTTAAACCAGATGAATCAAAACATGTTGAAGTCAAAATTACTGAAAAGTCAAAAACTACTTCTACAAAAGTTGCAGCTAAGCAAATAGCTCCGCACGGACCGATTACTATCAGGCCGAAACAAAAGAAAGAAGGCCTCTTTAATGATATTAACCTGACTGAGGATTATGAACTCGGTTTCAGATTCCATGAGCTGGGTTTTAAAACAGGTTTCTTTAATGTAAAACTTGATGAAGATGATGATTCTTCACGTATTGCTACTGCAGAGTTTTTCCCTAATACTTTCTGGGCCGCTGTAAAACAGCGTTCAAGATGGGTAGCAGGAATAGTTTTTCAAAATTGGGAATCTCATAAATGGTCAGGTAACTTAGTTACAAAGTACTTTCTTTTCAGAGATAGAAAATCAGTGTTTAGTTTCTTTAGTGCTTTCCTTTCTAACATTGTTCTTTTATACCTTTTGTTTGCGGTACTTAGTAAGATATTCCAGTGGACTCACGTAAATTCTCTCGTGGGACATAGTTCTGTTCTATGGCTGCTTATGATTTCGAACCTTGTATTCATGATTTCAAGATTATCTCATAGATTTATTTTTACTTATAACTGGTACGGTTTCAGTTATGCTTTCTTCAGTTTATTCAGATTACCAGTAGATACAATCATTAATTTCTTTGCAATTGCCCGATCCTTCAGCGTATTCAAAAACACCAAATCGAAAGCAAAAGTCGTCTGGGATTCAACGACGCACTATTAATTTGAATCCATAAATATTATTGTAATTTAAAATTTACATTTTATTCGGCGGATTATTACGTCTTAAAAACAACAAAAAAAATATAATATGACAAATAAAAAGAACATCCTTTTTATACTCGGAACACGACCAGAAATAATTAAATTATTTGTTCTGTATCGTGAATTGAAAAATTCTAAAGAGTTTAACCCTATACTTTTTAATTCTGCTCAGCAAACAATTTCAGAAGACATTCTTTCGTTTCTTGACTTGAAGTTTGATATGTCTGCTGAAGAAATACAAAACCGTAGTGCTGACCTGGAATTGTTTGTTGCACATCTTATGCAGGACTTAAATAGGCAGTTTGTAAAAGGTGAATCAGGTCTACGTATAAATGAAGTTCACGGAGTTGTAGTGCAGGGTGATACTGCTTCTGCTTATGCAGGAGCTGTGTGGGGTTTCCTGAATCAGGTTCCTGTTTTTCATGTAGAAGCAGGACTCAGAACTTATGATCAACTTAATCCTTTTCCTGAAGAGTTTTTCAGAGAATCTATTGGCAGAGTATCAGCTCTTAATTTCTGTCCGACTAATATAAGTTATGGAAATCTGTTAAGAGAAGGTATAAATGAAAATAAATGCTATATAGTTGGTAATACTATAAATGACGCAATCGTAACGCTTTTAAATGAAAAGAAAATTATTGAGTATCCCGAAAAAGATTATATTCTCAGCACGCTTCACAGGCGCGAAAACTGGGACAAAGTTAAGGATTACTCTTCAATTCTAAACAAGCTTTTAAAAACAAATAAGACTACGAGAAAAATAGTACATCTGCTTCATCCTAATCCTGCAATTAGAAAAAGTTTTTCAGAGGGCCTCGAGGACGGTACGCATGAACTGTTTGAAATTAAAGACCCGGTAAACGATTATTTTGCAATGCTTGGAATGGTCAGGAATGCTCATACAGTTATATCAGATTCCGGTGGCTTGCAAGAGGAAACTCTTTTCTTCAACATACCGTGCGGTATTATGCGAAAAGTTACCGAACGACCTGAGGTTCTTGATAAAAATGCAAAACTGTTGAATTTTGATTATGAGGAAGTAGCAAACTTCATTGATTATGCTGAGTATTTCAAAAGTAATGTGAATGATGAGTATGATTACACTTTTGGAAAAGGTGATACCAGCAAAAAGATTTTTGAGTTACTTAAAAAGTTCTATAATAAATAATTCAAAGTGTGAAAAAGAAATATATAGTTTACACATTTTATAACATAGCATTTGAACTATATTAACTTCAAACATGACCAAGATTCATAACAAATTTCAATGTAAATCTGGCATGGTATTTGATTAAAGATTAATATAGTAAACTAAATAATTAAATAATGAAAAACAAAATCACATTTTGTGTGTCAGTATTTATACTGATGTTATTTCTATCTGTTGCTGGTTTTTCCGATAACAGGGGAATTACCGAAGTCCATTATACCAGCTTAGGTCAAGGGACTAACAACGTATCATTTTTAAATCCTTATACGAACACTACCCAAAATACCTGGGCAGGTGTAATTCTGGGACAAATTGACAATGGAGACATCTCGGGTTTCTATTGTATTGATATAAGGAATTATCTGGGCGGTAATACTGAGATTTACAACGATTCGAGCTATTCGAAAGTCTCAATCAATTACATTCTGCTCAACTATATGCCGTATAAAACGCACGGGTATTCTGGTTCGCACAGCGACCCTAATATTGAAGCCGCTGCCGTTCAGTGTGCAATATGGCATTACAGCGATGGTGTTGATGCTAACACAATTAACAATTCTGCTGTAAAAGTTAGAGCACTTGAAATTATTGCTGATGCTTTAGCACATCCAAATTTTGGAGTACCGGTTAAAAACATTGAAATAATTCCTGTTAGTGTTTTGCCGGATCCGCTTATACCTGCTGTATTAAAAGTGAAAGTTGTTAATGAGCTTGGTGTAGGTATTCCTAACATAACGGTTTCGCTTTCAGCAACAACAGGTACTTTAAGTTCGGCTTCTCTTGTAACAGGAGCGGATGGTTTTACTCCGAACTTTACAGTAACAAAAAATACTTCTTTTACTACAAGGATTTCAGCGACCTCGAATTATATTATTCTCTCGCCGGGAACAATATTTATTCACAGCTTAAGTCCTGATGTTAAACAGAAAATAACGCTCGCTCAGGCAAAGAGCGGTAATAAAGTAGATTTCTGTGAAATCACATGGGATACAACAAGCGGCGGTAACGGCGGTGGACTAGAATCTTCTTATGATTTGGGTGAATTATTGCTTCAGAGATATATGAAAATCAGAAGCGGTCAAACAACCAAAATGCTTGCACAGACAAACTTTATGTTTGCACCGAATTATCTACTTCAGGATGTTATTCCGGTAAACGGACCGTTTAATTCTGTTGCAATAGAAACAACTCCTTTTGATATTCTTGGAATTTCAAATGCAACATCTGCTTTCGCTTGTGATTATAAAGTAAACTCAAACAGAGTCGGAGCTATCTTTGCTACAACAACAAATCCGCCTGATGTTTACAATCACACCAAAGCGACTTGCGACCGTTATTCGAAATATGAATTAATGGATCTCAAGGGTGTAAACCTTAACAGCAGAGATTTCTACATGGCAAAATTGTTTAACCCAAGAAAAAATATTACTGATTATTCAATCACATTCAGTGTTTATGAAACAGTGAACGGATTTATAGTAGATAACAAATGGACCATTCAGGAACATCAGGTTCCTTCAGGTGCAATTAATGTCTATAACTTCCAGGCATGGGCAGGAACAGAGTTTTCAGCAAAAGAAATAGTCACGAATATTATTTCAAAGCTAAATTCATTGAAACCTGTTACGTACATCGAAAGTCAGTTAATTAATCCTGAAATTTATATCAAGAAAGCAAGTTATGACAACGACGGAAAGCTAAGATTTAAATTTGCTAACAGCACTACCGTTGCAAAGACACTTCCGTTTACCATAACATACAGACCTCAGCAGGGAATGCCTGAACAAACTACAACCATTAATATAAACATTGATCCTGAAGTAACTGAAGTTGTTGTTCCGTTTGGATATCTCTCAGGTGCCAATATTACAATGAATTGTGAAAACGGTTTCAAAGATGCAGTCTTTGTAGGAGGCGGATTATACGCTCCGTTTGCAGGTCCTGGAAGCGTTGTCAGCGGGTTTGAAAACATCGTTAATACTACTCCTCAGTTCCCCGCAGGAACTATGGCATTCACCGGGGGAGCAAGAATTTATGGCTACACCAACGATGTTCTTTACATTGGAAGGTCGCTCGATGCAACTTATGAGGGTGTCAATCTTTCTAACTTCAATAAAATAAAATTTGAAGCTAAAGGAACAGGTGTTTTAACTGTTCAGTTAGAAGCATGGGCTAATAATCAATATTATTACCCTTACGTCAACGTAAACCTTTCAAGTGATTATACCACACATGAAATTCCTTTAAGCAGTTTCGTGATTAATGGTGCACCGGCAGATTTAAACTCTGTATCACTTGTTCTTTTCAAACAGGAAGTTATTCATAATCCTATGATGACTTACGCTGATTTCTCTGTTAAAGGTGCTGGTATTATTCCAAACACAGTCGGTATCTCTGGCATTGAAACTCAGGTAAAAGACTATGAACTGTCACAAAACTATCCGAATCCGTTTAACCCGGTTACAAACATTAATGTAAGTATTCCGAAAGAAGGATTTGTTACACTTAAGATTTATAACATGCTCGGACAGGAAGTTGCGGTTCTTATAAATGGTAATATGAAACCTGTTAGTAATTTCAAAGTTACTTTCGATGGTAGTAAACTCCCGACTGGTGTATATGTATATAAACTTTCAACATCAGACGGAACATCGTTAATAAAGAAAATGACATTAATAAAATAAAATTTATAGTTATTCTTTTTAGTTGTTAACTTATTAATTGATAAGCGGCTTAGAAATAAGCCGCTTTTTTTATTCCTGTATCATTATTTTATGGATAGAATGTTCATTCTGTTTAATATAAATTTATTAAACCTAATCTGTATAATTGAAGTATATTTTACTAATAACGGTGCTTCTCATTTCCTCATTCTTAAGTCTTAATGCTCAAACAAATATTATTTCTGCAAAAGATACAGTGAAAAGTATTCCAAGTTCTCCCGACAATGATATCTCCTTAAATTTTAAGCTTACTTATTACTATGAAGGAAATAACTATAGTTCATTAGGTGGATCCGCAGAATTTCAATATAATGCCACCAGATTAACTTCTTTTCTAATTTCGTTTATTCCATTAATCAGTCTAAAGAAAAACAGTTCTAGTTCGAGTAGTACCGGATTTATATACAATCTATCCGCAGGAGCAAAGTTTTATCTTGCAGATGTAAAAGCTAAACCTTATATATCTGTTAATGTGGGTTTATACAGCGATAAATCTAAGCATAAGTATCTTACATTGTATCCTGCAGTAGGGATGGATTATGAACTTGCACCGAATGTTGGACTGAATCTTGAAGCTAAATTAAATCTTCATATCGTGGGTGTGTTTTCTAACTTTGCTTATATGTTTAGCAGTGGTATTAATTATAAATTTTAATTATTCTTAACTCATGCATACATTACAGATTTATCCTTCTGCAAAACCATTTAAGGAAGATTTTCTTCAGGTCAGCGGTATTCATAAAATAAGATATGCACTTTACGGAAATCCGAAAGGCAATCCTGTTTTCTATTTTCATGGCGGACCCGGTAGCGGCAGCGATGATGATGACGCAAGATGGTTCAATCCTAAAAAATATTTAGTTGTTACACACGATCAGCGCGGATGCGGTAAGAGCATACCTTTCGGAGAGTTAAAAGAGAATAATACTCAGGCTTTAGTAGAAGATATCGAAAAGCTTCGATTGCATCTAAACATTACAAAACCGATATCAATTTTTGCTGGTTCATGGGGTTCAACTCTTGCTTTGTTGTATGCAGAAAAATATCCGCTGAATGTTAAACGCATGATACTTCGCAGTATATTCACATGTACTTACGAAGAACAGGATTACTTCTACAGAGCCGATGGGGCGGCAAGATTTTCACCAGTCAAATGGAATAATCTTATTATTGCTTTGCCCGAAGGAAAAGGTACTTTGCAGAAAAGAATTAATCATCTTTTTGAATCCTCGGATAGAAAGGGAAGAAAGAAATGGTTCAGACTACTTGCCGATTATGAATATAGTTTCTTTAATGTATCAGAAGAAAATTTCAAAAAAGTTATGTCCGACTTTGATAAAGTATTTACTGAAATGCATCTTAATATTTATTATCAGGCAAAAAGATTCTTCATTAAAGACAATTTAATTCTCGATAACATCAGTAAAATCAGAAATATTCCTTTAACTATAATTCATGGAATGAATGACATGGTCTGCCTTCCCGTTATTGCATGGAATCTTCATAAACTCGTTCGCAGTTCGGAATTCCATCTCGTCCCCGAAGCCGGACATACATCATCCCATCCAAATATGCAGCAGGCACTGCTTAAAGCTGTACGCAACTGGAAATAATAACAATTAATTCCGCGTTCTATTTGTTCTAAATCTCTATCAGTGAAAATCATATTTTATCAGCTTTTTCAGTGTGCGCTCTTATCAATTCCCGTTCTCAAATCCAAATCCACAACCTCCCACTCTCTCCCCTCAAGCTCTTCTTGAATCTCTTTCATAACATCCTTCCTCACCGATAAAACTATTTTAATATTCCTTTCCGCAACTGCCCACTTCATCAAGTCATACCATCCCATCTTATCCTTTTCCAACAGCCCAATCTCGTCAATTATTATCGATTCATACGTTCCCTTCTTCGTGCTCATTATCTTTTCCATTATTAAACTAAAAGTATCTCTGTAAAACCCAAACTTCCCGAGCATAACATCCGATTTGTAATCTACTCTGCACAATGGCAGTATCTCATTACTATTTATATTCAAGGCATCATAACCAATCCTTACATTATTCTCATATACTACTTTTGAGAAAACTCCTATGGTCTTGTTATCAATAATTCCCTCAAGGTAAGTTGTTTTTCCTATTCCCTGCGAACCTGTTATAATAATTATTTTATTTGACATTGACTTAAACCTTTCATGCCAGACGTCCGTCAGGTACGTCAGTTCGTTAATAAACTTTCCCGGATTAAGTATTGAGGTGATACCTCTTGATGTATTTATAATTTCTGGTACGGCGGCAAATGCGAGGTTCAGAGCCTCAGAAAAATTCCTGTTTAATTTTCCCCTCAGAAAATCAGTAAAAGAAGTTTTGCTTATCTCCGAACTTATCGAATAGAATCCAATTGTTATCAGCAATACTCTAACGAACATTTCGATTCCTGTTAATACTGATTTGTCAAAGCTTGTTTTCATAACTGTCGATAATACAGCGGTCGTAAGCGCAGTAAAGACAAGTATCTGCAGCCATAGCTTGTAATTTCTGAATATTCTTCTTGAATTTTTATATTTAAAAAGTACATAGCAAATGAATATCAGTGTCAAAACCGAACAAAGAAGCAGATTGTCTTTTAGAAAAAGTAATAACATAATTATAATTGCTGTATTAGCTGCTAAGTTCAGGAAGATTATTTTAATATCTTCTTTCTTTTGAATGTTATCCTCGGGTTTCACGTATGCAGTGTTCATTTTATTGCCAATGAAATCTGTCTGCTTTTTCCCTGATCTATAACCGAGTGTCGCAGCAATTCCTCCGAACATGAAGTTTATCGAAAGAAGAACCAGCAGAACAACGAGCGAATCAGTATTCTCTATGTTTATAAGTTTAAAAATGAATTCAATGCTCTTGTCAAATACAACTACTAAGTTCCAGCCGTAAAGTATCAGAAGGTTAACAAGTTTGTGTATCAGCGGCAGGCATAATGTCAAGCCGCCGCCGATAATAAACCCAACTGCGTTCATGCCTAATATTCTTAAAACAATCTCAAACATAAAGCTCTCTGAAATTATTCCAATTATCGGACCGAAAACTTTTATGCCCGGAGTAAAGAATTTCATCATCGCGCAAATAAGTCCTGCCCTCCATATTAAACCTTTCAGCTTCCATCTTACACTCGCTGCGGTCAGAAAATATATAGCAAAAAATGTTAGTATCTCTCCTGTGAACGGCATCCGGAACCCATGAAGAAAATTACCGACGATTATTTCAATCGAAGCCCAGATGCTTCCCAGCACAGCAGCCCTCATCCATATATCTGATTTTTCTCTGATACTTACTATTTAATTTCAACCAAAATACTCAATAACGATTGCTTAAAACATGAAAATATAAATCAAAATATTTAAAGTCTTAGGTTCCATATAGACTTCTTATAGATTTTATATTGATTTCATATAGACTTCATATAGACCTCATATAGACTTCATATAGACCTTATATGGAATGTATATGAATTATTTGTCAAATACGGATGCACTTACTGAAAAGTCCGTTGATTCCTGCCATATTTATTCCTTTTCCCATTTCTAATTCCTTGCATTTTAATTATTTTCCTTGCTTATATGGTAATTTTAGAGAATATATCGGTTAGTTTTGGCACGCGAAAGCTGCTCGACGATGTTAATCTGCGTCTGGGAGGTAAGGATAGGGTGTCGCTCGTTGGTGTTAATGGTGCAGGAAAAAGTACTTTGCTGAAGATTGTTGCCGGACAATTCAAACAGGATAGCGGTAAATTAATCAAATCACAGCATTCTACAATCGGGTATCTCCCTCAGGAGACTGTCCGCCTCAAAGGAAAGAAATTGTATGATGAGGTATATGATTCTGTCGAAAGCATAAAGAATATCGAAGACGAAATCCGCCAGATTGAAGCCGAAATGAAGACATTCGAAAATACGGAAACCGACGACTACACCGACCTTCTTACGACGTATTCCGAACTTCAGGATCAGTTTAGTTTGCTTGAAGGACATAAGCTTAAGTCTCAGGTTGAAAAGATACTTATAGGACTTGGGTTTGAACAGGAGGAGTTCGATAAAGATGTAGAAACGTTTAGCGGCGGCTGGCAAATGAGGATTGAACTTTCAAAACTTTTGCTGCAGAACCCGACAGTTTTATTGCTCGATGAACCTACAAACCATCTCGATTTTGAGTCGCTTATCTGGTTCGAAAGATATCTTATTAATTATAAAGGTGCGATCGTCGTCGTCTCCCACGATAAAGAATTTCTTAATAATATTTCCGGCAAGACAATCGAAATACACAACGGCGACATGAATACTTACAGCGGTAACTATAACTTTTACGTGGCGGAGAAAGCCAAGCGGAAGGAATTGCTCGAGAATCAGTTTAAGAATCAGCAGAAGTATTTACAGGAACAAGAAAAGTTTATCGAACGGTTTCGCTATAAGGCATCGAAAGCTCGTGCCGTTCAAAGCCGTATAAAAATGATCGATAAGATTGATAAGGTTGAGCTTGAAGATGAAGCACAAAAGATTAAGTTTAAGTTTCCGCCCGCCGTTCATTCCGGCAGGTTATTGATTGAGATTGATGGTCTTACGAAAACATACGACTACGAGAAGAATGTTCTTGAAAATGTCAGCCTTACAATTGAGCGTGGCGAAAAGATTGCTATCATCGGAAAGAATGGAGCAGGGAAGTCAACACTCACGCGAATCATCGCAGGCACAGAGAAGTACAATTCCGGTGTAGTTAAATACGGATACAATGCAATTCCAAAATACTTTGCACAGAATCAGGCAGATGAAATGAATCCTGACAAGAATTCTCTTGAGATAATGGAAGAAGCAAACAGCACTGAAACTCAGGCAGCAATCCGTAACATTCTCGGCGGCTTTCTTTTTCATGGCGACGATGTTTTTAAAAAGGTCGGAGTCCTTTCCGGCGGCGAGAAGTCACGTCTTGCACTCGCCAAGATGCTTATTGAGCCCTCTAACCTGCTCATACTCGACGAGCCGACAAACCACCTTGATATTCGTTCAAAGGAAGTTCTGCAGGCATCACTCGCAAAGTATGAAGGCACTGTTATAATCGTGTCACACGACAGAGAGTTCATCGACGGTATCATTGAAAAGATTATTGAAGTCAAAGATAAAGGAATTAAGACATACCTCGGAAAGACATCCGAATACTTGAACGTTATTGAGAATGATAATGTAGTTAAAGAAGAGAATGTTGAAGAAAAGAAAGAAGTGAAGAATAACTATCAGGGAGGTATTGAAGCAAAGAAACGCCGTAAAGAAATGAGTAAACTTACGGCACCTGTTAAGAAGCGGCTTTCTGCAATAGAACTGCAATTGAAAGACCTCGAGCGCAGAAAGAACTATCTCGATAACGAGATGAGTAAAACTGATTTCTATAAAGACGCTGATTTTGCAGTTGAAATTAAATTCGAATATCTTGAGATTGCAGATAAGATTGAAAAACTGACTGCCGACTGGGAATCAGAATCATTAAAACTTGAAGAATTTAATAAACAATAAAATAAAAGGGAGATAAAATGAAAGCATTTGCAAAACTACTTATCGCATTACTTGTCCTGTCTTACTCAATGAATGCGTACGCAGAAAGAGACCCGAAGAAACCTTTTGGTCAAGACGAATTTAAAGTCAATCTTAAATTTAAGCAAGACCATGAAAAAGCACTTAAAGAATTTAATTACAGGTCTGGAAAGCCCGTCGCCTTCTATCTTGATTTCCAGCTTGGTGTTGGTTCGACTACACCAAACATTACCACCACTTCAGGTGCAGTTGTTAAGGAAGAAGCTAAACTTGGCTATACAGTCGGCGGACTTGCATACGTTAATATATTCGGCATTTTAAATTTCACAACCGGTCTTTCTTTCGACGGTAAAAGCTTTGGCTTCCAGAAGCCTTCTATTACAGGTTCAACAACTTCAAGCACAAGCTCGGATACTTCAGCAAAAAGCGGATATCTACCGGCTAATTATCTTACTATACCGCTTCTGTTAAACATTGGCGGGATGGTCTCGGATGATGTCGGACTTTGGTTTACCGGCGGTCCTTATATGGGTTTCCTTCTTTCGCAGCCGAGCAATACTTACGGCAATATTGGTTATAAGAATTTCGACCTTGGACTTGATGCAACGCTCACTGCTAACTATGTATTCCTTTATCCGTTCAGCGTTCTCTTTGGAACAACTTTCAAATATGGCGGACTGAATAACCTCATGAGCACTGAGTCTATACAAAAAGTAACGACTAATAACTTCACTTTCTTCTCAGGTGTAAGGTTTGCACTGTAATACGTAATCAGGATTTTAATTAACCCGTTATTTGTTTTGTAAATAACGGGTTTTTAAATTTAAATTCATTAAATGTTTATAGGCGATTATAAAATACACTCAATTCAGGCAGGACTTTTCAAACTCGACGGCGGCTCGATGTTCGGTGTCGTTCCAAAGGTTTTATGGAATAGGACTAATCCCGCTGATGATACAAATAGAATTGAGATGTGCACGCGCGTGCTTCTTCTTGAAAGCAAAGATAAGAAGATTCTTATTGACACGGGCATTGGTTATAAGATGTCGGAGAAGCTTAATAAGATATACGGCGTTGATTATTCCGAATTCACTCTGGAAAAAGGTCTCGCAAAGCTGAACATTACACCCGATGAAATCACTGACGTTATCTTTACACATCTCCACTTCGATCACGCAGGCGGTGCCGTTCACTTCAACGAAGATAGGATACCCGCGCTTACGTTTAAGAACGCTCTCCACGTCGTTCAGGGGAAACATCTCGACTGGGCGCTAAATCCCTCTGACCGTGACAAGGCAAGTTTCTTTCCCGTAAACTATCAGCCCGTAATTGACGCTAAGCAATTGAAGATTGTGAACGACGAGTACAAGTTTGATGATTATATTACTTTGCTTCCTGTGAACGGGCACACGCGAAGTATGCAGATGGTTAAAGTTTCTGATGAAAAGGAAACACTTATCTATCTCGCAGACCTTATTCCTATGGCTTCGCACATACCTTTGCCTTACATCATGGGGTATGATTTATTCCCGCTCGTAACACTTGAAGAGAAGCGAAAGTATTTAAAAGAAATATACGTAAATAACTACACTGTTTTTTTCGAGCATGACCCTTATGTTGAAGCCGGTAAGATAAGTCAATACGAAGATGCTTACTTTCTTAAAGATAAGTTCAACATTTAATTTGTTAGATGAAATTCTCAGTTATTGATTATGTAATTGTTATCGTTTATCTGCTTGGGACTGTTATCGCAGGCTTCTATACTGCACGAAAACAAAAGACCACAAGGGATTACTTCCTTGGCGGTAAAGAAATGAAGTGGTGGGCAGTCGGCTTTTCTATAGTTGCAAGTGAAACGAGCACACTCACGTTTATCAGTATCCCCGGGCTTGCTTACAAAAGCGACATGACCTTTATGCAGCTCATCATCGGTTACTTTATTGGTCGTCTGCTCGTAACACTTATATTCATTCCCGCATATTATAAAGGCGACATCGTAACTGCCTATGATTTTCTTGGGAAGCGTTTCGGTCAGCAGCTGCGAAAGCTAACGTCTTCAGTCTTTATCGTCACAAGGGTTCTCGCTTCCGGCGTCAGACTGTTCGCTACTGCCATCCCGGTTCATATAATCACCGGACTTGATTACCCGACAAGCATCGCCATCATTGGTGTCTTTACGCTGCTGTACACTTATCTCGGCGGGATAAAGGCTGTCGTTTCGATGGATGTGATTCAGTTGTTCATTTACATCGGCGGGGCAGTCGCTGCGATGATGGTCGCTATCTACGCACTGCCGAACGGTATTGACGATGTATTTTATTATGCAACGGCAAACGGTCTCGATAAATTCCGTGTGTTTAATTTCAACTTTGGAAACAATTTCATAGAGTTTCTCGCGTCGCCTTACACAATCTTTGGAGGTTTGCTTGGAGGTACCTTCCTTACTATGGCTTCGCACGGCACTGACCAGCTTCTTGTTCAGCGTCTTCTCGGCTGCAAAAGCAAGAAGGACAGCCAAAAGGCGCTAATGCTCGACGCGTCCTTAATTGTTTTTCAGTTTGCGTTCTTTATGTTCCTCGGGCTTTGCCTCTACGCTTATTATCAGGGCGCAGACTTCAAGTCGCTCGTGTTTAGTTCCACAGGTT
Organism: Kapaibacterium sp. (SeqCode); assembly: GCA_041675325.1. Taxonomy (GTDB): domain Bacteria; phylum Bacteroidota; class Ignavibacteria; order Tepidaquicellales; family Tepidaquicellaceae; genus CAIKZJ01. Next base: position 12,050 of record JBAYUG010000024.1, on the reverse strand, counting down.
TAAACCTTGTTTCCTCCGACGAGATATTCCCTAAGTTCATCGTTGAGAATCTTCCCACCGGAATCTCAGGACTTGTAATAGCAGGCGTGCTTGCTTCCGCCATGGGCACACTTTCTTCCGCAATCAGCTCGCTTGCTTCCTCAACTTACCTTGACCTTTTTGCAAATGTAAAGTCGGATAGGTTCAGGTCTAAAGAAATCTTTTGGTCGAAAATATTTACTCTCTTCTGGGGCGTTGTCCTTATAGGCGGAGCGATGCTTTTCCGCGACTCAACAAATCCTGTCGTAGAAATCGGTCTCTCAATCGCTTCCTTTACCTATGGCGGCTTGCTCGGCGCTTTCTTTCTCGGTCTCTTTTTCAAGCGTGTGAATCAAACTGACGCCATCTGGGGCTTCATGCTTAGCATTGTCTCGATGGTCTTTGTTATTTATTTCACAACGATTGCTTATACGTGGTATGTTATCATCGGAGTAATCGTAACGCTTGCAATTGCTAATGTATCTTACTTCATAAGGAATAAGATTTTCTCTAATGTTTAAATAGTTTAGCCGATGCAAAATATCTTTGCTCAAATTGCCATTGATGCTCATGTGGACGGGCTTTACACGTATGCTGTGCCCGATTATCTTGTTAAGGATTTAAAGGCAGGCTCCAGAGTGCTTGTGCCGTTCGGCAACAGAACTCTCACCGGGTTCGTGATTGCTGTCACCGATAAAACCGAAGTTGATAACTTGAAGAGCGTGCATTCCGTTCTTGACCTGGAACCTGTGCTCACGCAAGAGATGATTAACTTTGCGAGGTGGATTTCCGATTACTACCTGTCGCCGATTGGCGAGATTGTTTCGCAGTTTATCCCTCAAAACATTTCTGTTCACAGCGAAGTACTCTACCATCTAACCGACGAACACTATAAGAACCTAAACGGCTTGAAGAAGCCTAACCCCGTCGTTTACGATGTAGTAAATGCTTTGTCATCTGCGAAAAGCAGCACGCTTACACGCAAGCAGCTCGAGAAAAAGCTCGGCTCGAACTTATCTTATTACATCGATTACCTTGTTAAGCACAACATCCTTGCAAAGAAGCAGTCCTATTCATCGGTAACCGCAGAGGCTTTCACGAAATACGTTAGGAAAAAGTTTAAAGGTGATGACATGGAAGAAGTTTTCGCAAGCAATAAGATTAAAATTGAACGACAGAAAGAACTACTCAAAATACTTTTTGATAATGATAGGATAGAGCAAGCCGACCTTATAAAGAAGTATAAGTTTTCCGCATCAACTATCAATTCACTTCTAAAGAAAGAGCTGATTGAATGCTTCGAGGTCAAAAGATTCCGTAAGCCCGATTCCTTTTTCGAAGAGAAGGAGAAATACTTGATGCTGAATCAAGAGCAGCAGAAGTGCTTTGACGACATTATGCAAAGCGTTTCAGGGAATCTCTTCCAACCGTACCTTCTACACGGTATAACAGGAAGCGGAAAGACCGAGGTGTACATCCGTGTTCTACTTGAAGTTATAAATAAATATGGCAAGACCGGAATTGTCCTCGTCCCTGAAATCTCTCTTACGCCTCAGCTCATAAGCAGGTTCAAACATAAGTTCGGCGGCATCGTCGGCGTTATACATAGCAAGCTTTCCGACGGCGAACGGCTCGACAATTACATCGGCATCAAGGAAGGGAAGATAAAAATTATCATAGGACCGCGCTCAGCCCTTTTCGCGCCTTTGAAAAACATCGGTCTCATCGTCGTTGACGAGGAGCACGAGTCCTCTTACAAGCAGGAGAACTCGCCGCGTTACAACGCACGGGACATGGCTATCATCCGCGCTAAGCTGAACGATGCAGTTGTTATTCTCGGCTCGGCAACGCCCTCGGTTGAAACATATTTTAATGCAAAAACAGGCAAGTATAAATTACTGAAGCTGATAACGCGCGCCACTGATGCCTCGCTGCCCTACGTTAAGATAATCGATATGAAGAATCCTGCTAAGTCGGACGGATTCGAAAGCGATATTATTATAGATAAAACAAGAGTGCGCTTCCTTTCTAAAGAGTTACTTTTCGCAATCAAGAAAAGGATTGAACGGAAGGAGAGCGTTATACTGCTTCAGAACCGCAGGGGCTACCATTCCTATATCGAGTGCGTCGTTTGCGGTCACATAGAGCTTTGCCTCAGGTGCAATATCTCGCTTACCTATCACAAGAACATAGACTATCTAAAGTGTCACATCTGCGGCTTCACCGAGAAGAAGATTACCGAGTGCTCTGAATGCGGATGCGCCAAGCTAATCGAAAGCGGCGCAGGAACTGAGAAGATTGAAGAAGAACTTAATGCAATTTTCCCGGCGGCACACATCGAACGCATGGACTCCGACACGATGACTTCTAAATTTAAATACCAAAAGGTGCTCAATGAATTTGCGAAAGGAGAAATTGATATACTTGTCGGCACTCAGATTATTTCGAAGGGGCTTGACTTTCCGAATGTTACGCTCGTCGGCGTTGTGAATGCTGATATTGGAATGCTTCTTCCTGATTTCAGGGCAGAAGAGAAAACATTTCAACTGCTTACTCAGGTAGCGGGACGCAGCGGCAGAAGCGATAAGAGGGGAGAGGTTCTAATCCAAACGCGCCACTACGATTATGCTCTCTTTGATAACGTCAGGGAACACAACTACTGTAATTTTTATCGTAATACTATTAAGTCGCGCGAAGATGCAGGCTTCCCGCCGTTCTCGCGCATTGCCCTAATCGAAGTGAAGTCAAAAGTTTATGAAGAATGCAGGCACACTGCCAATGAGATTCATAAGCTTCTAAAAGGATTCATGTATTCCGAATATCTTTTTATAGGAAGCGTTATACAACCTTTAATCTCGAAGGTAAAGGATAAGTACAGATTCCACATCATCGTCAAATCGTCCAAGAAAACCGACGTCAACGGCAGGCTTATGATCGATGCCTTCCGTCATGTTAAGGAAAATTTAAAGCAAAGCAAGTCAGTGAAGATAACTTACGATATCGATTCGCACAATTTTATCTAAAAAAAAATATAATAATAATCAGATTGTAAAGTCTGAAATCATTATTTTATTTCTTATTCATTAAATCTTTAATCATAAATATTTGTTTACTATTTTAATATACCAAAATATTTAATTAGAAAAGGAGAAATTCAGTGAGAAAGCTATTATCGAACCTCGCGTTTGCCGTGGTTCTTGTTTCATTATTATCAATCGCATACGGTTGCAGTGAAAACACAGTTGCACCTACAGGTAAGACTTTTGACGATTTATCAATTAACGGACGAATTACATTCCCTGACACTACAGGTTACTATAAATTTGCTGATACTTCAAAAGGTTATTATAACGTTTCAGCATTTGCACAATGGCCTCCAATGGGACCGGCTTCTACAAGCTCTAAATTAGTCCTAAAGTTAGATGGCGGAAAGCTCGTTGCAGACTATAAGATTATAGTTCCTGCAAACGGATTCTTTACAGTAACAAGTGCATTCATAAGATTGCCTTATACAGCCGGCTCTGTCTATGGTTTGGGTAAATTTGGTAGTGATACATCCCACAGTCCTGCCCAGATATATGATACAACCAATGCGAGAGTCTCGGTACAGGGAAATGTTGGTGTTGGAGGTATTAATTTCCTTTCATGGGCTGATACAACAACCAAAATTTATAAGTTCTAACATCCATTTTATGAAATTAGGAATATTATTATTCATAATATTATTCATTAACGGTTTCATGCTTGCAGATAACAAGCCCGGGTCACTTACCGGGCTGGTTATTGATGACGAAACTCAGGAAGTTATCGTATCTGCCATAGTTCTTTTAAAGAATCTTGAAACAAGCATCATATATAAAACAGAATCTGAATTAAGCGGTAAATACACCTTCGTTAATTTGCCTCAGGGGCAGTACGAATTAATCGTAACGAGAATCGGCTTCGACGAGTATTCAACCGAAATAATGCTTGAGCCCGCTGAGCAGAAGATACTTAATCTCTACATCAAACCCGCGAGGATAGAAACTGATAAGATTAACGTTACCGCTACAAGAACCGAACAGACGCTTCAGAAAACTCCCTCGTCAATCTTCCTAATCACCTCTGATGATATTAAAAGTAAAAACAAAATTACTTTCGATCAGGTGCTCGAGGATGTGCAAGGAGTCACTATCAACAGAACGAGCGGAATAAATGTAAGCGCTCTTTCCATCAGAGGAAGCTCGGACGTAGCAGGCGGAGGAATTGGAAACAGAGTCCTGCTCTTGCTTGACGGCAGACCTTCCCTGACGGGCGATTCTAAAGGCGCGCTTTGGGCTTTGATACCCGTTTCGATAATCGAAAGAACCGAAGTTGTGAAAGGTGCCTTCTCTTCTTTGTACGGTTCAAGTGCGATTGGAGGAGTTATAAACGTTATCACAAAGAAACCCACTTACAAACCTTACACTGCTATAAATCTTAACGGCGGCTTCTATCAAAAGCTTTCGGACAGTTTAAAATATTCAGACAAGCTCCTAAGCTTCAAAGGTATCAATGTACTTCACAGCAATTCTATAAACAAGTTCTCGTTCCTATTAAACCTTGATGTGAAACAGAACGATGGCTATGCCGAACAGACCGATTATAATTTCTACAGCGGTCTCGGGAAGTTCACCTACGACCTATTTGGAAACCGTGACCTTGAAATGACTCTGCAATACACAAACTCTGAAAGCGGTTATCCTCACTACTGGCGGGTTGACCCGGGAAAGTACGCCGAACCTTATAAAACGAATCCATTCTACATCGGCGATAAAATAGAAAAGGAAACTCAAAGCATTGATGTTAATTATAATGCAATCGCAAATTCAAAAACGAAGTACAATTCCCGTTTCTATTATTACAAACTTTACAGCAAGTCCATTTATAACCCAAACAATCCCGTCGCAATCGAATACGGAAAGCCGGGAGAGAGGTTCGATACATTCATTACTTCTTACAACTTCGGCAATATCTCTCAGGTTGACTACAATATAAACGACAGGCACTATCTTATCGGCGGAATTGATGTGCAATGGAACGTAGTGCGTTCATCGCCTTCCGAAATTCTTTACGGCGACCAGCAGCAGTACAACCTTGGCGCATACATTCAAGAGCAATGGAACATCTTTGTCAAAGATGATATTCCTGTGCTTTCTTCCACGCTGGGCGGCAGGTTCGATTACAACAAATTCATCGGAAGTTTCGAAGAATTGAAAGTCAGTCCAAAGCTTTCGCTCTTATATTCACCGCAGTCCGCGTCCCCGGTGCTGAATAACACTTCATACAGGTTCCTTCTTGGAAGAGCTTTCAGAGCGCCGTCTATTGCGGAACTGTACTTTAAGAAAGAGTTGTTCGGCGGCTTTAATTTTATATACAACCCTAATCTACTGCCGGAAGATATGACCTCACTGGAGTTTGGATTTAGAAAACAGTTTAAGAATCGCTTTAATATTGATGTGTCATTCTTCTTCAACCTTTATGAAAACTTAATACAATATGTGAACATCGGTCCCACACCGCTTGGTCCGTTCCAGGTTCAGAACGTTGCTAAGGCACAGGTGAGAGGTTTCGAATTCCTGATTGATTATAAATCAAACGTTAATCTATTCAGCGAAAAGTTTGAATATGGTATTGAGTTCGATTATACATATTTGGATGCAAAGGATCTGTCGCAAGGAAGAAGTGATGATATTTTGCCTTACAAACCTAAACATCTTTTTAATTCGAACATAAATCTTGCTTATCAGGGGTTTAATTTTAACGTGAATGGCAGGTATGTAAGCGAAATCGAGGAAGTATATTTCTACAAGTATGAAGAACCGAAAGCTTACTTCATCATGAATATGAAACTTTCAAAAACAATTGGAAAAAATGTTTCAGTCTTCTTTGCTGTTAACAACCTTACCGACAAGTTTTATCAGGAGCTTGAACGAATTGCCGCTCCGAACAGAAACTTCAATGCGGGAATTAATATAGAGTTCTAATTTATGGCTGACCTTCTGTTCTCGGCTTATCCTGCTCTAATTCAGTAAAGCTAACATCCTTAATCGATTCAGGCGGTTTAACCGAATCAGGAACTACTGTTTCCTGCGGCTGAACTTCTTTTGGTTTCTTCTTCTTATCAAACAATGCATCGAATGAAATTATGCCTGCACCGCTAAACAGGGTCGTCAGCGTGCATGAAAGAATAATAAAGTAATAAACTGCAACCGGAAGTGTAAATGGCTCCGCTGCATTAAAATGTCCTTCACCTACCGTTAAAAAGCTGATAGTCATAACTGTAAGAGCAAGACTTGTCAGTGGTGTGAAGAATCCGATAATATACAGTGCACCGAACAGAACTTCCATAAACGGTAATATAAATCCAAGTATAAATGCCGCATTAGGAGAGAACATGTCGAGTGCTTTAACGTGGCTGACAAATGCTTCAAGGTTTAATACTTTAATTGTACCTGCAATTAGAAAAGTAAATCCTATAACTAATCGAATTAGAAGTAATCCGAATGACGATGAACCTCTTGCTTTAAAGAAAATACTCATATTATTATAAAGTTTGTTTTGGTTGTTATCTTTCCCTGAATATAAGCATTTTATAGAAATAATAAGTTAACTTTTTATGTTCTCTATTCGTTTATATTTACATGAAAGATAATTCAAATAAGACTGTGGTTGTTGCAATGAGCGGGGGAGTTGATTCTTCTGTCGCCGCAGCTCTGCTAAAGGAGCAGGGTTACAATCTAATTGGTATAACAATGAAGACGTGGGGCTTTGATGATTTCCCTGTAAATGATTCAGGATGCTGTTCACTTGAAGCAATCTACAATGCAGGAAATGTAGCTGCTAATCTTGGTATTCCGCATTATACATTTGATTTTACTGTAAGATTTAACGAAACTGTTATTGAGAATTTCATAACGGAATACATGAATGGCCAGACACCGAACCCTTGTGTCCTTTGCAATAAAACAATTAAATGGGGTGTACTGCTTGATAAGGCAAAAGAACTTGGAGCAGACTACATAGCCACAGGACACTATGCTAAAATCAATTCAGAAAATGGAAGGTATTTCGTATCAAATTCAAACGATGCACGTAAAGATCAAACGTACGCTTTATGGAGAGTTTCGCAGGAAGCACTTAGCAAAACACTTTTTCCTCTTGGTAACTATACAAAACCCGAGATTAGGAAAATAGCTGAATCACTTGGTCTTAAAACTGCTAATGAACCGGACTCACAGGAAATATGCTTTGTTCCGAATAACGATTACAGGCAATTGCTTGAAGTAAGAATTCCGGATATTAAAGAAAAGTTAAACAATGGGGATATTATCTATAACGATAAAAAAGTCGGTGAGCACAAAGGATTTCCATACTACACAATAGGACAGCGTAAAGGACTTAATCTTGCATTGGGTAAGCCGGTTTATGTCACAAAGATTGATGCTGTAGGAAATAAGATTTATATTGATGATGAACCGGGACTTTATAAAAAAGGATTTATCGCTAAAGAAATTAATATGATGAAGTATGATAATATTCAGAATCTGATGAAAGCAAATGTTAAGATACGTTACAAGGATCAAGGCTCTGTTGCTTCTCTTGAGCAGATGGATAATAATACGGTCAAAGTAATATTTGATGAACCAAAGAAATCAATAACTCCCGGTCAGTCTGCAGTTTTCTACGATAATGAAGATGTAATCGGCGGCGGAGTTATAAGGGAAGTTCTTAATTAAGACTTATTAATTTGCTTATTTGTTCTTCTTAAAAACTCAGTAATTGTATTATCTTGTGATTCAAATAGTTCTTTTGGTGTACCAGAAAAATAAACTACTCCGCCCTCCATCATGGCAACTCTATCGGCAATTTCTATTACGCTGAAAATGTCGTGAGTAACAATAATTGAAGTTACTTTAAGTTTTTTTGCTAGGTCGAGAATTAGGTCGTCAATATTATCACTCATTACAGGGTCAAGCCCTGTTGTAGGTTCATCGTACAGAATAAATTCAGGGTCATCTGCAATGGCTCGTGCGAGAGAGACCCTTTTTTTCATTCCGCCTGAAAGGTCAGCTGGACTTAGGTTCTGAGTACCCGGTAAACCAACCAATTCTAATTTTTCAGCTACGATCTCTGCTATTTTCTTGTCAGTATATCTTTTATTCTCCCTTAATCCAAGTCCAACATTTTCTTCAACAGTCATTGAATCGAACAGTGCAGCACCCTGGAATAGAAAACCAAATTTCGTGCGTATTGCATACAAGTCTTTTCTTTTCATTTTAGTGAGCGTATGTCCCTCAATTATGATTTCTCCTTCATCAGGTTTCAGTAGTCCAACAATAAGTTTTAACAAAACGGATTTCCCGCAGCCGCTTCGTCCGATAATTACTAGCGTCTCACCGTTATTAATTGTTAGGTTAACTCCATTAAGCACATTTTTGTCACCAAAGTTTTTCTTGATATTTCTAATCTCTATCATGCCTAAAATTATGTTTTTATTGTATTAATTAATACAGAAAATTAATTTCCTTTATACTAAATTCCACAAAACTTATTTTAAGTTAAAATGTACTTTTAATGGAATCAGTCGAGGAAGTTTATCCAAAGGAAGTTATTTCCCCTTTAGAAGAAAAATTTGAAAAGTGGCGTAATAAAGTCGGTCTATTCTTAGGACCTCTTGTTTTCGTCGTTTTTTATTTTTTACCTTATTCGTCAATATCTTATCAGGCTCATACTCTTTCGGCGATATTACTTTGGGTAATTGTATGGTGGATTACAGAAGCTGTTCCTATACCTGTCACATCTCTGATTGGAGCAGTTCTTTGTGTCGTTTTCAATGTTGCAGATGTAAAGAAGATATTTGCACCTTTTGCTGACCCAATAGTATTTCTATTCTTAGGAAGTTTTATCATTGCCATAGCAATGAGTAAGCATGGAATTGATAAAAGGTTTGCGTTGAAAATACTATCACTGAAGTATGTTGGTAAAAGTACAGGAAGAATACTATTTGCATTTGGTGCAATAACTGCATTTATTTCTATGTGGATTAGCAATACAGCAGCAACAGCTATGATGCTTCCAATTGCAATAGGTGTTGTGTCATCTGTAGCTAAAATTATCGGAGATGAAAGAGGAATAGTAATAGACCCGAAGAGATTTAAATTTGGTACAGCTATGATGCTAATGACTGCTTATGCTGCTTCTATAGGGGGAATTGGAACACCTGTAGGAACTCCTCCAAACTTGATCGGTATTGCTATGATTGAAAAGTTTGCTTTCATCAGAATATCATTCTTTCAATGGGTTATGATAGCATTGCCTATGCTTTTAATAATGTACATATTCCTTTTCATTCTTATCTATTATCTGAATAAGCCCGAAATATCAAAATTAAATACATCTTCTACTTTTATATCTGATTTTAAAAATAAACTCGGCAGTATGAAAGCAGGAGAAATAAATGCCATAATAGCCTTTTTAGTAACTGTTGTATTATGGCTTATACCCGGTTTCTTTGCATTGATTTATGGAACTGATTCCTCTGTATTTAAAATATATAATAATCATCTGCCTGAATCTGTTGCTGCATTAATTGGAGCGTCTCTGCTTTTCCTGCTTCCGGTCAAAATCAATAAACTTGAGTTTACTGTAAACTGGAAGGATGCTATAAAGATTGACTGGGGAACGCTGATTTTGTTCGGAGGTGGACTCTCTCTCGGTAATCTGATGTTTGAAACTAAACTCGCTGATTATCTTGGAACTTCATTTATAAATTTTAGCGGACTTGATACAATATGGGGAATCACTTTAGCAGCAATATTCATTTCTATCATAGTAAGCGAAGCAACTTCAAATACTGCATCTGCTAACATGATTGTTCCTGTTGTAATTTCAATTTGTATTGCAGGTTATCTAAATCCCATACCGCCCGCTATAGGAGCTACACTCGGAGCCAGTTGGGGATTCATGCTTCCGGTTTCAACTCCGCCAAACGCCATTGTTTACGGCTCGGGAATGGTACCTATAACTAAAATGATAAGGTCAGGAATATTTTTTGATATTATTGGTGGATTTCTTATTTGGATTATTCTTAGATTAATGCTTCCATTATTTAATCTTGCTTGATCTTAATACATTTACAAAACAATTATTTATATATAATTTAAAACAATCTTTTAAACTTAGTGAATATATTACAGATTAAAAATTTACATAAACGTCCAATAGGTGTTTTTGATTCAGGAATCGGTGGTCTAACAGTAGCAAGGGCGCTGTTTGAATTACTCCCTAATGAAGATATTATTTATCTTGGTGATTCAGCTCGTCTTCCCTATGGTACTAAGTCAAAGGAAACAGTCATACTCTATTCAATTGAGTGTCTTAAGTTTTTACTTGCTAAGAAAGTTAAAATGGTTGTTGTAGCTTGTAATACAGCTTCTTCTGTCGCTGTACCTTTTCTTCAAAAGATAACAAAAGTACCTGTAATTGGTGTTATAATCCCGGGATCTGAATCGGCTATTAAAGCAACTAAAAACAATAAAATAGGTGTCATTGGTACACGAGGTACAATAAATTCAGGCTCTTATGGAAAACGTATTCATAAGATAAACAGGAATATAAAAGTCTATTCGGAAACCTGCAGTTTGTTTGTACAATTAGCTGAGGATGGTTGGACAGAAAATAAAATTGCTGAACTTACGGCTAAAGAATATCTATCCGGATTACGAAAGAAAGGGATTGATACGATGATATTGGGATGTACTCACTATCCGATATTAAAGAAGACAATTGCAAAAATATTAGGAAACAAAATAAAACTTATTGATTCAGGTGCGGAAACGGCAAAAGAAGTCAAATATATATTGTCAGAGAAAAATCTCCTGAACACAAAGAATAAAAAGGGTGACCACAAGTTTTTTGTAACCGATTTTCCTAACAACTTCCATCAGATAGCTGAGAGATTTTTAGGTAAGAAAATTAAAAATGTCAGATTGGTAAAATTGCATTAATATGAATGAAGAAGAGGTAATAAGAATTTTTAAAAGTACGGGAGCACTTCTTGACGGGCATTTTCTGCTAACATCAGGATATCACAGTCCGCATTACTTTCAATGCGCAAAGGTACTTCAGTATCCGGAATATCTAACTCTCTTTGCAAAACAAATTGCAGAATATTTTAGCGAAGATAGAATTGATGTAGTTTTTAGTCCTGCTATTGGTGGAATAGTACTTGGAACCGAGGTCGGACGTATTTTGAACAAGAAAACAATTTTTGCCGAAAGAGAGGATGGAAAACTTACTATTAGAAGGGGATTCAAACTGGAAAAAGGACAACGTATTCTATGTGTTGAGGATGTTGTTACTACCGGAGGAAGTGTCTTTGAGCTTATAAATATAGTAAAGAATCTTGATTGTGAATTGGTCGGAGTTGGGTTTATTATTGACCGTTCTAATGGCAAGGTGGATTTTCAGACAAAACAGACTTCTTTAGCGAAATTTGATGTTGTTAAATTTGCAAAAGATGAAATACCTGAATGGCTGGCAGCAATACCTGTTTATAAACCCGGCAGTAAAAAATAAATTATACTTTCCTAGCTGCAATGATTAAATAAGGAACAGTCATTTTCAGATATCCGTTTTTCTTAGATTCTTTATTCAATAATTTGCGTATATTAGAAAAGATTTTATTTCTGTCTTTTTCATCTATCAATTCTTCCCAACTTTGTAAAAATCCAATTTTTATCAGTGAATGATTGAAAAATGCCTCTTCGTCAGCAAATAGCATCGTAAACTCTTTTCTGTCTTTATATTCAATTTGGAAACCGTTTTCTGTAAAATACCGCTGAAAAGTTATAGAAGGCTTTCTTTTCTTATAAATATGAGCATAAATGCTTTCAACTTTTTCTTCCATTTTAAACTTTTTCAATGATTCGATAAATGTATCATAGAATTCATGGAAAGTTCTATTTATATTAATTGAAGCAATAAACTGCGCCCCCTTTTTGCTGATTCGA
>JBAYUG010000023.1:0-39010 GCA_041675325.1 Kapaibacterium sp. (SeqCode) | reverse complement strand
TTCCTTACAAACATATTCAAAAATAGCCACGGGACACCCAAAATTACAAGTTCAAAATTATAAACTACTAATAATACAAATATTTATTTTAGAAGATTGTTGTCTTGCGGAAAACAGGAAGAAAGATTAGTTTGGGGAACAAATTTATTTGAAATGATGTATATTATTTATCAATTACTTGATTAGTTTTTAAGTATTAGGTAAACTGATTATCAAGAATGTCATAAAATTGACAAGGAAGAGATGAATTGAAAGACAAAATAAGAAAAAAATCAGTTTGACCGCAATATCACCGCATTACAACCGCACTTCAACCGCACTTCAACCGCAAATCAACCGCAAATCCACCGCACTTTATCCGCATTAATTGGCTCTTGACAGGTTGAGAATACACTGCATTTAGAGTACAGGTGAATTAGGGGTATTCGCATAGATAATTGATTTTGACAAATAAGGCAAATATTTGACAAGTTGAGATTGGTTTTATTAATTCTTGCTTTTGAATTCTTGTAGATATCTGTCAAGGCTGAAGTTTTCACCGAGGTAGAGTTTTTTAACTTTTTCATCGGATGCAAGTTCTAAAGCAGAACCCGAACGGAATATTTTACCTTCAATAAGAATATAAGCTCTGTCAACGATTGAAAGGGTTTCATGAACGTTGTGGTCAGTTATTAGAACACCGATTCCCCTATCCTTGAGATGAGCTACAATTTTCATAATGTCTTCTGAGGCAATAGGGTCTATTCCCGCGAATGGTTCGTCAAGCAAAATAAATTTTGGATTGGATGCGAGAGCCCTAGCAATTTCAGTTCTCCTTCTTTCACCTCCTGACAGAGTAAAACCTTTTGAATCTTCAATCTTTTTGATGTTAAAATCTTTGAGGAGTTTTTCGCATCTATCTTCCATTTCGTCTTTATCCATTTTCATAAACTGCAGTATGGAAAGAATATTTTCTCTGACAGTCATCTTTCTGAAGATTGAAGGCTCCTGGGGAAGATATCCGATACCTGCCTGAGCTCTTTTAAACATGGGGTATTTAGAGATGTCTTCACCGTCAAGCTCTATCTCTCCGGATTTCGGGTGAACCATACCGCAAATCATGTAGAAAGTTGTAGTCTTACCTGCTCCATTGGGACCGAGAAGTCCGACAATTTCACCTTGTTTAACTTCAATTGTTACGTTATCAACAACAGTCCGCTGTTTGTATTCCTTAACAAGATCGGAAGCTTTTAGATTGCTAGGCATCAGAACTTATTTATAATTTTAATCATATCTTCAACAGCTTTTTGCAAACCGGTAAAAACAGCACGGGAGATTATTGCATGTCCAATACTCACTTCTCTAATCTCCGGAATATTAAGAAATGGATGAATATTATAATAATTCAGACCATGGCCGGCAGTGACAATCAATCCCATTTCAGCAGCCATTCTTGAAACAGAAGCAATTTTACCGAGTTCTTTTATTTGAGATTTTTCGTCAACTGAATTTGCATATTTACCAGTATGTATTTCTATAATATCAGCTCCAACTTCAAGGGCAAGGTCTATAACTTCCGGGTTGGGGTCAACAAACAAGCTGACGAGTATTTCCTTCTCTTTCATTTGAGAGATAATGTCGGTAAGTTTTGACTGAATGGATAAGATGTTCAGCCCTCCTTCAGTAGTAAGCTCTACACGATTTTCAGGGACAATCGTAACAAGGTCGGGTAATATCTCAGAGGCTATCTTTGCCATTTCATCGGTTGCAGCCATTTCAAGGTCAAACTTGGTTTTTACTGTCTCGCGTAAAAGTCTTACATCCCGGTCATTTATATGTCTTCTATCTTCCCTAAGGTGGCAAACAATACCTTCAGCACCAGCCAGTTCACAAATTGCAGAAGCTGTTACAGGGTCGGGTTCAATTTCACCCCGAGCTTCTCTGATAGTTGCGACATGATCGATATTAACTGCTAATTTCATATTATGAATTAAAATATTTTATAAAAATTATACTGAAATCTGAGAACAGAGATTGTATCAATGGATACCATAACAAGCCAGTGCAAAATCCAGCTGTAAACAAATGACCTGCTCCTAAGTGCCTGAATACCGAGAATAATTCCCGCGAAGATTGATGCGAAAAGTTCGATTTCAGGCTTTCCTTTGTGTAATATAAAGAACGGAATCATTTGAATAAATATAGTATAATATCCCATTTTTTCTTTAAGTCCGAACAACATATACCCGCGCCACAGGAATTCCCATCCAAGCATATAAATAAGTACACAGAATTCATAGAAGAAAAGAAGCTGTATGTCTGTTTTCAGTGCAGCACCTCCCTGAGGATATGCTAAAGTAAACTCCTGAGATGAGGATACAATCCAGACAGTAATGAACATAAAAGCAAAGAAAATAGCAGAAGTAATCAACCCAAATTTTTTATCGCCAAGTGTAAAACCGAAATCAGATAACTTCTTTTTGAAAATAAATTTTATAGAGAGAACCGGAATTAGAAACATAATTGATCCATCCACTAAAAACCAATAAATTCTTGAATCCAGCCTATTCCTACTGAAATGGTCGTAATAAAAATTCGGGCTAGCTACTGTCATGGATAAAAACACTATAATAGCAACAGACATGAAAATATATACAATTCTGAACTCGAGTGTTTTTGTCTCAACTATAAGTTGACGGAATTCATTCTTTAAATATTCCATCAATTCTCGGATGATTTATTTTTAATTATATATTTGAAACGCTGCGGCTGTACTTTTATAAGCGTAAAGATGTCAGAGAGTTCAATAGTCGGTTCAACCTCACCTTGTTCATCAGATTCAATCTGATGATAATTTATACCGATGTTTAAATCTTTAGCTGTAAGCTTCGACAGCTCTTCAACACCGCCTCTGAGCGTAATTGATATTTTTGGCGGGATAATCAAAACATCCTTATCGGACGGAATACCGTAAACATTTACGTCTATATCCTCGAATGTTTTTTCCGCAGAAAGTTCAACTTTATAGCTCACATTAATTTCAGTTGGTTCAATCTTTATCTGGCTTCCGAGAGTATCGATAAGTTTTACATCACGACTGATGTTTGTACTGACATCCTTAAAAACCAAGTACTCTGTCTGAACGAATTTAATTTTTGAAAGCGAAGAACTTGCACCTGTTAATTTAACTGAATCAGGACGAAGCATAACGTTACCGATAACAGTAAACTCATCCCTCGTTTGCACGGATGTATTATTCTTAACTCTGACCATTTTCGTAATCATATTATCAAACATAACCTCTATGATTCCGGGAGATACATTCTGGACGTAAACATCAAAAGGTAGTTTTAATGCTTCATTAGTATTCTGCATAAGGTCAACTTTTGTATCCTTCTTAAACTGAGTGAGGTCGAGATAATATTCTAGATTTTCGGTCGTGAGAATTTTAAGAAGACTCCAACCTTTACCTTTAAGTATAACATCGACTGATGCGGGTATATCGTTAGAAACACCCTGGGATTTAGCAGACCTTACTGATAAGGGGATGTTAACTTCGTAAGAATATGTAAGATTAAGGTTTACATAGACCCAAAGCAGAACCGAGAAGATAAAAGTATTTACAAGGATGAATATATTCTTTCTCATGTTATTTTTTCAGCTTTGCTAACCAGTCCGGATCTTTGAATTCATTACGCATAGTTGAATGAACGAGCAAATAAGTACCTTCACCCGAAGTCTGCACTTCACCGAAGACACAGATTGTTCCTCCTTCAAAAAAGTCATAAGTCCAGATTTCATAATTCTTAACATCAGCTTCCATAAAATGTCTTTCTACTTCGCTTGGAGCGCCATACAGCACGTAAATACGGCCTCTATCAGATTTCCAGCCGTCTTTAAAATTCTCCTTGAACTGCTTATTAGCATCTTTGATTCTCTGAAAGAATTCATCACGCGACTCTACCCTTGGAGTATTGAGATTTGTATCCCTTCTCTTCCAGAACTTATACAGAAACTTGCGTTTATCATCGATGGTTTTCAGGTTATCCCATTCATTGTTATCGGAGGAATTTCTTAAGTAAATCATTTTATTAAATTCATCTTCAACCTGATTCTCTGTAAGAAGAATAAATTCAGACTGCATGAAACCTTCTTCATGGAGGTTTGTATAATCCTGTTTTTTGGGCGAATTATTATATATGAAAAACTTTTTCTCCCGTGATACCTTTTTAGCAGTTACATTGTCTATCAATGCTGCCGTAATAAAATAAGAACCCGTTAAAAGGGAGTCCACGTTAAAGAATCCTGTTTCAGCATAAACATTATTTTTAGTATTAACACTCTTGCGCTTTTCATATAGTAACTTTCCCGAAGGATCTGTAACCACAACAGAAAAATTAGCACTGTCAGTATTAAAATCCACTAATGGATAGTAAACTTCTATATAATAGTAAAGTTTATTTAGGTTGCTGCCAAACAGAAGATTTGGATTCGGAGTCAACTCCAGCCCGTTTTTAAAGAAAATACTCGAACTATCGCTTGATTTATCTATTCTTGAAGCCAACTGTAAAGAGCTTAAAGAAGATTTTGATTCTTCAAGCTGGGTAAGGTTGAGTTCAAGTTTTATCGTATCTTTACGATTCTGATTATTCTGATCGTACCCGATAAAGGTCAATGTATAATTACCATTGGGAATCGTCAGGTTTTGCTGTCCTATTAATCTGCTAACGAGTTTAGCTTGTGCCGAATCGCTGACTTTAGATTGCAGGGCATAAGTTTCATTAAATATTTCTTTTGATGCTGAATTATCGTATATGATAATCTGTGTATTTGCCGCACCGACAAAATCATTTCCGGTTTTTACGAAGATAAGACCTTTCTGCGTAAAAGAGAAATAAACTTCGAGAATTGATTTTGCTGATGAACTTCTGAACACGGAATAATCCGCATCAAAATAAAAATTATCAGCAGAGTATATATTGCTAAAAATCAGTAAAGAGAAAACAAGCGGTATAAGAAATTTATGTGTTTTCATGTTTAATATAAATTTTATTGTAACTACTACCTTTATAAAAAATAACAAAAAGGTAACCATAGATACTATGATTACCTTTTATAATTGTAGAAACTACTATTAGAATCCTAAACTAACAGTAAAGTACTGGTTAGTAGAATTCAATCTTTCACCTGATGAATTGATAAATCTGTAAGCATAGTCAAATCCAACATTGATACCGCCAATCGGGTAGTGAACACCAGCACCGAGTGAAGGACCGAATATTGAAATGTCCTGTCCGCCTTCTTTATCAACTTCAAAGTTATATGCACCTCTTACATAAAAGATCTCTTTATAGGTATATTCAAGTCCGAACTTGAATTCGTCGCTTGTGAAACTATTGTTAGTAAAAGTAGCTCCAAGCATAAGTCCCATTTCATTCTTGAACATTTTACCCCAGGAAATCCCTATGTCGAGAGCTGTAGGAAGGTCGAAATCCTGCAGTACTACTCTCTGAGTTGTAATCTGTCCGTTAATACCCTGGATAGTTCTGTCAAGACCCGGACCGTTGAATCTCATCGTAGGTCCTAAGTTTTTGATAGCGATACCAAAGTTAAATCCGGTTTCACCGCCTTTATACTGAATACCGAAGTCGAACGCATAACCAGTTGCAGAAACGTCTGCAACGGATTCGCTGATGACTTTGACGTTAGTTCCGAAACGGATCCTATCGGTCATCTGGCGAGCGAAGCTCAGGTTAGCAGTAATATAGGTAGGTTTAAAAATAGCACCGGTACCTTCCGGCTGATATTCGGTTGTCTGTTCAAACTCACCGATGTTGAATGCTTTAACGCCAGCGCCGAGAACACCAAGATTACCTATCTTAGATGCAACACTAACGTATTCAATATTCATATCGGCGAAGTAAGTAACATGTGAGAACATTGCTTCTGCATTTCTGGATTTAATATTAGCCAGACCTGCAGGGTTCCAATACATTGCGTCTACGCCAGAGATGTTTGACATATTCGAGCCGAGGAGCGATGTTCCGACTGAGCCAACCGGTATAAGTAGTTCAGGAGCAGCTGAGGTTCCATATTTTTTTCTAGGACCCGCATAAGAAATGCTTGCTGCAAACATCACTACCAATAAGATTAGTATTATTTTTGTTTGACTCAATTTCATTTTGAAAATCTCCTTAAATTTTTAATTAAATCCTTTTTCATTGGATTTCAATTTTAATTTAGAAATTAATTCTTTCTTGTGACGTAAAAATAGCAAGCTTCAAAATCTTTGTTCCAATATTAGGAGCATCGATTAATGCCACGTACATACCAGATGCAACCGGGACTTTATCTTCATTCTGAAGATTCCATTCAATTGTAGAGTTGAATGTCGGGTCACCGGCACCTGTTTTTGCAATTGTTTTAATCAAGTCACCGTTAAGAGTGTAAATCTTGATATTGCAATTCAATGGTAAATGCGTAAACGTCACAAATTTATCAGAACTACTCCTATCCAGGGTTGAGAATCCATAGTATGGATTTGGAACAGCTTTAATCTTTTCCATCTCAGCCTTGGCTGAAGTCATATCACCGAAAGCAGGTTTCTTTGAATTAAATTCATAGAATAATGGAGCTGTACCTGAGTAATACGGCCTTGTTGCAGTGTAAGGATACATGGAGAGCATATCTCCGGACTGTCCTGCACCGCCGCTGCTAACGAGCATTGGAGCCCATATAAACATAATATCAAATTGCGGCTGCTGAATAAGCAAATTTCTATTCTTGTAAGGAGTTGCAATACTAGTATCATATCCTGTACCGAATGTATAAAGCAGCAGTTTACCGCCAAGTGAATCAGTTGTTGGATTCCATCCTTCTGTGAAAGGATTGACATCGGCAGACTCTACGAAACCGCAGTTTACCTGACGTCTTTCATATCTGAATGATGGAATTGTCGGGTCTTCAATTATTAGAGTATCAACATATACCTTAAAAGGTACAGGTTTCATACCTCTGTAGATATAATAATTATCATTTATTTTTGATGTATCCTGATACCAGTAGGCATACTGACCTTGTCCCTGAGCTGTCCATTCAATGGTTACTTTTCTTAACTTGTCTGCTGTAAGCAAAGATCTCAGGTTATTGAAAGTACCTGCCATTGGATAAGAAATTGACATGGACACGGATTGCCATGGTCTGGATAAATCTTTTATGTATTTACTTCCCGTAAGGAATTTATTATTAGGATTAGACCATTCGTATCCATATTGCTTACTCTGAATACTATCCGGCAATAAAGCTGCCGACGGGTCTTTTACTAAACCTGCATTACCCGAATAGTTAGGGGCAGTACCAGTAAATCTTATCTTTTCCATATTAATAAAAATACCGTCAATAGTCCTTGATGATTCATCAGAAGTTGACTTAGTAGCATTTGGTTTAAGATTGCTTCTCAAAGTATCGAACCTTGCAGCACCTGTTAATCTTCTCATAATATTATAAGTCGTATCGGCATTAAATTGAATCCTGTATGTTGCATCCAGAAGCAGATTTGAATTTCTAATAACAGGATTGACAGCAAGGTCGCGCATGTTTGTATTTAGTGTATCACCGTTGTTATACACGAACACTGTACCTGCGGGTGGTGCCGTCGGTGTAATTTTGAATATCTGTGTTCCGACAGAATTTCTGATAACTTTAAATCCGCGTTTCAGTTTATTAGAAGAACTAACTGCATAAGCAACAACAGCAAACTGATATTCCTGTCCATAAATGAAAGCAGTCGTTCCATTGTAATTCTGTGAGAATTTTGTACCTGTTAATGTAATACTTCTTGATACTCCCTTGTTCGGAAATCCGCTTGGAACTGACATATTAAACGGAGGTACGATTGGGAATGGTGCCAAAACTTCACTGTTATTAACAATAGTACCGGTTGAGAATGTATCAACAACAAGTCCAACATTATTTTTAACGTCAAATGCATCAACTAACTTGATAACATTCGGGTCTATAGAATAAGGTTTGGTAAAATCTGGAAGTTGATTTGAAAATTTATTTATTTCGTATATTTCGTAACCTTCGAATTTGTAAATATTGGAATCACTTCTCTGATAGAAAATTGTATCCCAATAATCATACGATTCAGAAGCATCACCCCATGAAAGGGTAATATTGCATAATCCATTAAGCAGCGGTGTGTATGAAGCATTCACTGCCGGGGGCGGTGGAGGAGGTGTGACATTGAAATTGTTATCATAGATGATCTGAGCAGTGTTGCTCATTCTCTTTAACAATGTAACAGAATTTTTATTGTCAGAACCTCTTTGAACCATCTTAGCAACGATGATGTTCTGAGTATCTCCCGGATTAACTACAAAATCGTGTGCACCAGAATTAAAGATGAACCTTCTGTCACCCGAAGGATTTACTGTTAATGTTGTTCCTGTTAGACCGTTACAGTTCTGAACTGAACCTTTATATTCCGTCCAGCCCGTACCTGATTCAGGATCGCCTGGATAACAGAATTTTGTAACAGCCGGTGGAGTAACAGTCGGGTCAAGGAATGGAGATCTATCTTTCTTAAAACCCTGTAACATATTGTACGCCGGTACCGGCTCGCCATTCGGGTCGGATTCACAAGGAGGAGGACTAACTGATGTATTCGTAAAGAAGACAAAAGAAGTTAAACCAAGTGTATCTCCGAAGTTCGGTGAAGCCGGGTCTTTATAGATAGGACTTTTAAAATAGTCCATTCCGAAAGCCGGAGGTGCTGTACCGTAGGTCGGTGGGGCACCGTTACCATCGTTATTACTGGCATTGTAACAGAATCCCAGATTTTTGGTTATATCGCAACCGATATAGTCATCGTCTTGAAAACCGAGATCAGGGTCAACAACGACACCCGTAAAAGTGGAGTCCCATCTGTTTGCACCTTTGTTAATAACAACCCAGTTTACGAACTGTAAGTCTTCGAGACCCGGTGTTGTGTAAGCCCAGGCTGTGAAGTGAATTTCAGCTCCGAGTATAGGAGATGTAATACCGCCGCCAAAACCTTCACCGGGACTTCTAGCTGATACGTCACCATCACCCATACATTCAAAAATAGTCTGTCCTGCATTTGTCATGCCGGGTATATCTATACCATCGTCATACTGATGGTTACTGTTTACGTCTTTATAAGGAGCACCGTAAGGAACCATTTTATACCAGTTGGCATAATCGGGATTGTTCTGTGCATTATCCCCGAGCCTGACTGTGTACATTTTGAAATCCGTAGTGGTTTCCCAAGTACCGTCTGCTTTAAAATGACCAGGGGCATACTCACCTTTGTAAGATGCCATCACCTGAGCATATTGACCATTTATACCGCAACCAATAGAAAGACCCGCAGTAAAACTGGCAGTTCTTCCTGAACCTTTGGGCCATTCGAGACCCGCGGTATTACCGGATGTGGTATTCTGGTCCATAATTCCTGTATTCTGAAAATAAGCTGATACATTGTTAGCATTAAGAATAATTCTTTGAATAACAACAACATCAGGACTCATATTGTATGGATTACCGCCGATAACAATCCTCGGTTTTGCCATACCAACAGAGGCAGATACCAGAATAAACAGGAGTATTATTATTTTTAATTTATTCAATTTCATAATAAACTCAAATTTTGTTTAATAAAATTTTCAAGTTGATTTTAGAAACTAATGTTAACACCAAATCTTACCTGTCTTGGCGGTCCCCAATTGGACAAGAACTTAACTCTTTCGGGCCATAATTGCTGAAACACCGGGTCATTTTCATACCTTGATGCACCAGTAGGTGTATTAAGGAATCCATTATCATCCGGAAGTCCTGTGCCTTCAAAAATATTGTTGATAATTTCTGAGTTAAGTAAATTAATTACGTAAACGTAGAAATTCCAGTTTGTTTTCCAAATGGAAACTGTTTTATCAACTCTCATATCTAACCTGAAGTTCCAGTCGCGGGTAAGTTCATTCTTTGAAGAAAGAACGAAATCACCTGAGGTACCTGTTGCTGTGTTAGATACTGTTCTTGCTGTATAAGGTCTGCCGCTGTTGAAGCTGAATAACAAGTTCAAACCGGCATTTTTTAACACTTGCCCCATAAATCCTTTTGGTACATCTTCATCGCCGCCAAATCTATAATCAAAGTTGATGCTTCCTGTATGTCTCTGGTCGTAATCAAGCGGATAAACGAACTGCGGTAATTCCTGAGCCACGTCGTTTGCCAGCGATGTCTTTGAGAATGGGTCAGAGCCAGTTCCCGATGCATAAGACAAAGTATATGCAAGGTCAACTGATATTCTGTTCCATCTTCTCATTGATAAGTACATATCAAAACCTCTTGAAATAGAGAAGTCATTGTTTAAATAAGTTACAAAACCTACGGGTACTTTTCCGTCAGTTGTAGCTTTAATTCTACCTGCACCAATAAGGTCAGTAGCTTCTTTATAGAATGCCGTAACACCAAGGTTTACATAATCTCCAACCTGCTGTTTAAAACCGATTTCATACTGTGTTAGCTTTGTCGGCTTAAGTGATGAATTTTCGATTATATCCTGCAATGCTGTAGAAAGGAATCTTTGTAATGTTGCCTGGTTTACGTATAATAACTGTAGTTGCGGCATTTGAACCATCTTACCGTACTGAGCAACGAAGATTGTTTTATCAGTAATCGGGAATGAGAAACCGAGTCTTGGGCTTACAAAGAAGTCCATCGAGCTCTGTGTAAAGTCATCTGATGTAGCTACAAGTCCGTCAGGACCTACTATATCAGTTGCAAGGCTCTTGAATACCAGGTCATTCACGTCAAAGAAATCAACTCTGACGCCGCCATTAAAGTTAAAGTCAGCAAAACTAACTTTATCTCTTAAGTAGAAACCTCCAGTTATAGGATGTTTCGCTGCAGTACCCGCCGTCTGATCGTTTTCATCAGCGACTAATATTCCTGATACGGGGTCAACGATGTTAAAACCGTATGTTTTTAGTCTGGCAAGGTTTGTTCCGTAATATCTGTCAAGTACGTTCTGAACTGTCTGGTCTGCAATAGAAGCAGGATTGATAGTCAGACGTTTGAGAGTATTATATTTATATTCGCCACCGAATTTTACTTCGTGGTCACCATATTTCTTTGTTAAAAGTGCCCATGTAGCATCACCCTTGAAACCTAAGTAACTAATATCAAGTTTCTGGTAAATGTCAATGACACTTCCGATTCTATTGTATAAGAATGATGTGTTAGGGTCAGATCCGTAAACTCTGCCGTTTCCAAAACCGGGATAGTAATAGTTAAGTAACGGATTGTATGTTGAATCGCCGTAACGTTCTAAACTTGCCCTATGGATTGGGTCCATCTGTTCTGATACTGTGGAGAAGTAATTTGCCTGCAATTCAAAGAAGAACCTGCTTGAAGGATTTACTGAAATTCTTCCGAAGTATTGCTGGTCAGTACCTTCAGTAACAGGGTTTCTGAAAGAATTACTCATTATCTTTCCATATGTAGGACTTAATGGTACATCATCTAATCTTGCATAGATGCCTGAGCCATAAAGTACTCTTCCTTGAGTTGTGTTGTATGTTGCGCCTAATCTTAAATTAACAGGAATCTTGCCTCCTTTTAATTCCGAAAGGTTAATATTCAATCTTCCGTTAAATGAGTTTGATCCGTATTCATTGTCGGCTAACTCTCCATTAGGAACGATTGTCGGTAATTGATTCAGAATCCAAGAACCGATTGTTATTCTCTGGAATGTTCTTTCATAACTCAGAAAAACATTGAGAACTCTGGAGAGCTCTTTAGTAGGAATGAGCGGTCCTCCAAGATTCACATTATAAAGGTTATATCCCTGAGTTTTTGTATCTATCCAAGCGCCTGTAAATTCGTCAGTTATTGCTTCAACGGAACCTGTAAATTTATCTGTTCCGCTTTTTGACGATACGTTAATAACGCCGGAAAGCACGTTACCATATTCTGCGCCAAAACCACCTGTTAAGACTGTGATTTCCTGTAAAAGGTTGTTCGGAATGAACGCCCTTGAGGAACCGTCAAAAAGGTTTGTGGTTTCGACACCGTCGAGAATAATAACACTCTCGTTAGTACGGCCGCCTCTGATGTTTATAGAACCACCTCTTTCATCCTGAACAACACCAGCTGTTTTTGAGACGATGTTAGTGATTCCACGTGTTCCCTGATTCTTAATATTATCAGTTTCGATAATTCTTCCGCTTTGTTCGACGTCAATACCTTTTCTTGGTGCTTCAATTTCGACTACTTCAGTTTTAATTTCACCTGCAATAGATAATTTGAAATCGACTTTTGTTCTGCCGTCAACGGAAACTCTTACATTTGATATTTTTTCTGTTTCGTAACCGATGTATGAACATACGAGTGTGTATGCACCAACATCGACGTTTAAGATAACGTATTCACCGTTATCATCTGCTACCGCTCCCATATTAGAACCATCAACTTTGATGACTGCACCGACTAACGGAGCACCGTCTTTTGAATCAGTTGCGCGTCCACCGATCGAACCCGTTGACTGAGAAAAGACACTTATGGGCAGGATAAACAAAAATGCAAATAGAAAAAGGGAAATAATCCTAAAAGTTGTATTATCCCTCATTTTTCCCTCCGAATAAGATTTATTTTTAAAAATGCAACCCTCGGCGGATTTCCTTACCGAAGAGGGTTGCTGTAAATTTATTAATTAAAAGTAATCAATTATTTATTTAATTAACATCATTTTCTTAGTTTCCGAGAATCCATTAGCTTTCAGTGAATAGAAGTAAATTCCACTTGAAAGTTTTGCGCCGTTGAATGCATAGTTGTATGTTCCGGCTGCAAGATTATCATTTACTAAAGAAGCAATTTCTTTTCCTGACAAATCATAAACTTTCAAAGTTACGAGTCCTGCTTTTGCAACTGCAAACTTAATGTTTGTTGTCGGGTTGAAAGGATTCGGATAGTTCTGTGAAAGTGAGAAATTCGCAGGAATTTCTGTTGATACTGTATTGATTGAAGTGAAAGTTACTGTTGCTCTTACGAAAGTAAAATCCTCTAAAGATGCAGGAGCACTACCATTAAATACACCGGCTACGAGTCCAGGTGTTGCAACCATATTAGCATAATAGGTTGTACCACTGTTGTCGTTCCAATTAGATAAATTTGGATATCTCCAGTCTTTACGCGGAGTAGTTGGATTTAATTTTGCATGAATCGGCCAGGTTAATCCACCATCGTTTGATGCATATAAATAAGAATCACTAAATGAAGTGGAATCTGTAGCATCTATATCTCCAGATGCTGCCATAAACGAAATAAATAGTGCATTACCATCTGCGGACGTTCCAATGCTCGGGTGAGACATGCAAGCATCATTATATTGTAATCCTATAAAAGGATAGTATGGAACAGTGTTAGTATCTGCTACGACTACACTTTTAAATGGGTTAGAACCCGGTAATGTTGGTGACCAGAAAAAGACTTTTGATTCTGCACCTGTATTAGAAGACCCTGGAGTAGCTTGCATTATTCCTTCAAAAGCAACAACCGGGGTATTTCCTTTGTATGCAATATCTAAACTTGTCCAAGGACCGTAATCAGCAAATATGGAGTCTGTACCATATACATGCCATTTAGGACTCCATTCGTATATTTTTAACGGTGCACTAAATGACGCTCCATTGTCTGTTGATTCCATGAACCAAACATGAGCAGAAGTATCAACTCCCATGTAAGCAAGACCTATTCTGCCATCAGTTCCTCTTGCCATTGGATGTTTTTCGGCATTATTTGTATTTGGCATATAAACCCAGTTTGTCCAAGTTCCAGGTGTAGATGAAACATCAGTACAACGTGTCATAAACGCTGAATCTCCACCGCCATTCAATGAAGAAATCAAAACGAACTTGTTGGTCTGAGTAAGGTCTTTTGTCGGGATAATTCTTCCCCAGATGTATAAATTCATTCCCGGAGGAGTTAATCTTGTGTATGAACCTGCACCCGGTGCGAGATCTTTATAAGCCATACTCCTTGTATTGGTAGTAGGGACTTCAGGGTCTGCGGTGTGAGTTGTTATAAGTGCCGTACCATCGCTGAATCCATCAACAGTTGAAAATCCACTTCTAACAGAAGGAACATCACCTATAATAGTCCATGTTGCACCTCTGTTGGACGAAAAAACATAAGAGGTTAATCTTGTACCTGTTAATCCGCCATCATTATACATAGTTACGGCATGCATGTTATCAGGAGAATTCGGATCCTGCCATAATTGTATAGCAGTGCTGTTGGATGGATAATCCAGTACTGTTTGTTTTCCGGTAAATACTATTTCAGTAGTAATACCATTTGTCGATTTATCACCAGATTTTTTAAACTTACTTATTAAATCTGATAATGATGGTAAACCGTAAAAAACAGGTTTACCGTCAACTCTTGTTGTTGTAGCATTCTCACCAAACATCATTTTGTGAGGTGTCAACAAGTAGTTCCATTCTGCTTGGCTGAATTGTGCGCTAGCGGTACTATAACCTATGAAAGCGACCAATGCAACTAAAAGTAGTTTTTTAAGCATTTTGTATCTCCTTTAATTTAATTTTAGGAAAATTAATTTGTTATAATATAGTACTATTTTAAAATCTTGTCAATATATAATTTAATAGCATAGATTTAACAATTTTATAACATTAAAGCCGTATTACCGACATACTAAAAAATAAATATCATTAAAATAAATAATTGACTTGCATAAATAAATCGTTTCCTATACTTTGCTCGCCTTCCAGAGTCTTACCTGCAGCATGATTCGTGTAAATAGAGTTCTTTAAATGCATAAGCTCTTTGTTTAATTCCGGCTCATTTTTGAACACATCCAAAGCTATAAAAAAATTCGTACTTGTTTTAGCTTTTTTGATTAAATAATCTTCATCTATGACCTCTCCCCTTGACGTATTCACAAATATAATATTATTCTTCATTTTGTCAATACAAGATTTATTAATAAAATCTCTGTTTTTTAGTTCAAGAGGAATATGTACAGTAATAACGTCAGATTGTTTAAGCAAATAATCAAGAGTGTAATATTTCAAATTTCTGTTATTTTTAACGACCCGTATATCAATATCATTTGCAAGAACTTCCATTCCAAATGCTTTTGCATACTTGGCGACTAAAGAACCGACCTTACCGGTCCCGATAATTCCTATTTTTTTTCCGTCGAGAGTTTGTCTTTTATAGCTCCAGTCATTAAATTTACCTTGCCTGACCAGAAAATCGGCTTGATGAAGTTTCTTGAAGCTCGCGAAGATAAGGGCTAATGTGTGTTCAGCTGCTGAGACTGTATTCCCCGTTTCAGAATAAATAATTTTTATGTTCCTTTTGGAAGCATACTCAGTATCGATGTGATCAAGACCTTTGGAAGCAGTACAAATAATCTCAAAATTGCATCTTGATATGAAAACTTTATCGATTTTTCTTTGAGATTTAATAAAAAGTACTTTGTAATTTTTTGATTGGGACAAAAGCAACAGGTCATCATTCGTAAGACCGTATTTTATTGAGATGTTAAATTTGGACTTTCGAAGTTTATTTAAATGGAGCAGATTTACTTTATCAGCAATTAATACATTTATCTTTTTAGTATTTTTCATCTGAAAGAATTTTTTGATTGCTCTTGCGTTCAACGAAAAATAAATGGAAGCGTGTAGATTTAAAGAGTAATAATTAGTCTTCGCTTCTCGTTCTTGGATTTTTTAAAGATTTGGATATCAGACCAAGCATCTCATTTCTTCCTTCCCCTGTTATGATAGAAAATGGTATATAGTCGATGCACAATTCTTCATTATTAACAATCTTTGCACATCTGTAAATCTGTTTGTCCATTTTGTTCTTGGATATCTTATCTGATTTAGTAAGAATAATTGCATAGGGAATTTCATAGTATTCGAGCCATGTCACCATAAGCTCGTCAAGATATGTGGGTTCGTGCCTTGAATCTATTAGAACAAATACCATACTGACATTCTGCCTGTCACTAACATACTGCTCAACAAGTTTACGCCATCCTGCACGGATTTGTTCGGGAACTTTTGCATAACCGTACCCGGGTAAATCAACAAGATAAAATTCTTCGTTAATTAAAAAATAATTCAGCTGCCTTGTTTTGCCTGGAACAGAGCCGATTTTCGCAAGACATTTTCGATTACATAATTTGTTTACCATAGAAGATTTACCGACATTTGACCGACCGACAAATACAAATTCAGGCAGTACTGACTTTGGTAATGTTCTTAAATCGTAAATACTCGTAATAAATTCTGCAGTTGTAATCTTCATTTTATAATGTATTTTTAAATGTCCGGATAATTACGCCGGCGTCTTTATGTGCTTGTTTATTCAAAAAATTAACAAAAAGAGACCTACAAAAATAATAAAAATGTTTAATTATTAAAATGATAAAATTAATACTTAGACCTTGATTTCTGTAAAATAGAAACGGCTGCCGTAAGCAGCCGTTTCAAAAATAAAATATATAATATTTAACCTTCGCTTTTCTTTCTTGAGGTTGAACGCATAGCAACAGTTTTCTTTTGAGTCTTTTTTATCGGTTTATCATGTGTTTCAGATTTTGTATGTTTCTCTGTTTTTTTCTTCTCTGTTTTTTTTGCGGCAGGTTTCTTCTCCGGTTTCACTTTTTCAGTTTCGGACGTCTCTTTCTTTGAAACAGTTTTTTTAGCTGTTTTCTCCGAGCCCTTTGCCGTTGACTTTGTTTCAGGCTTAGCTTTTTCTACAACAGAGAAATCAACTAATTCTATAATCGCTGTTTCACCGCCATCGCCAACACGATATCCACTTTTAAGCACGCGTGTATATCCTCCGGACCGTTTAAGAACCTTTGGACCTATTTCTTTAAGAATTATAGTTATAGCTTCTCTGTCTCTAAGGAATTTTCTTATTTCTCTTGCATAATGTACGTATGCTTCAGGACTTTTTGATGCTTTCTTTGCTTTAGTAAGCAACGGTTCGATAAACCTTCTTAATTCCTTTGCTTTTGCGAGAGTGGTTGTAATTCTCTTGTACTTTATTAAAGAGATACAAAGATTTGATAGCAATGCCTTCCTATGACTTGCGGTTCTTTTTAATTTTCTTCCTTTTTTTCTATGTTCCATTCTTTACAAAAAAATTTGATTACAAAATTATATCTGAAGCAATTTACTTTTTCTTTTCTTCACCTATGAATTTATCAACATCCATACCAAATGTAAGCCCAAAACTTTCAATAAGTTCTCCAAGTTCAGCAAGTGATTTTCTTCCGAAGTTCCTGTAGTGAAGCATATCTGATTCCTGTTTACCCACAAGGTCTGCAATGTTCTTTATGTTTGCAGAACGCAAACAATTCTGAGACCTTACAGAAAGGTCAAGTTCATCAACAGGAGTTAAGAGTATTTTTCTCGTATTCTCAAACTGTTCATCTTTGACTTCCTCTTCAATTTCTTTTATTTCTGCTTCGGGGCTAAGGTTCATAAATAACTGAATATGGTCTTTAAGTATGCGAGAAGCAAGTATTAGAGCAGTTTCAGGTTCCATTGCACCAGTTGTCTCGATTTCAAGTATGAGTTTCTCGTAGTCTGTTTTCTGAGCAACACGTGTATTTTCAATAACGAAAGTCACGTTTAGTATCGGCGAAAACAAGGAATCAATCGGAACAAAACCGAGAGGAAGTTCGTGTTTCTTGTTTTCTTCTGACGGTACATATCCAATTCCTGAACCAATTCTTAATTCTACATTCATCTTGCCTTCTTTATTAAGAGTGGCAATATGAAGGTCGGGATTCAGAATTTCTAAATCCGCCGTTGCTTCTTGAATGTGTTTTGCTTTTAATTCAGCAGGTCCTGAAATAGTGAATTCAATTTTTGATGATTTACCGGTTAAATCCTTAAATCGTACTTCTTTAAGGTTCAAAATAATTTCGGATACGTCTTCAACAACTCCTTTAATTGTAGTAAACTCATGCTGAATATCATTGACTTGCAGGGCAACAATAGCTGTTCCCGGAAGTGAAGATACCAGTATTCTCCTTAAAGCATTCCCGATAGTAACACCATACCCCTGTTCCAGAGGCTGCATTATGAATCTGCCAAAAGTATTTGTGTACGTATTTTCTTCTCTTATTACCTTTTCCGGTAAATGTAAATGATTAATTTTCATTATAATATTTATTATTTATTTTTATTTCGAGTACAACTCAACGACCAACTGTTCGTTACCTATGAACGGAACATCAGCTCTGTCGGGAATGTGCAGGAAAGTACCGGCCATATTCGCTTTATCAAGATTTAACCAGGATGGAATCATATTATCTTTCATTCTTTTCATTGCATCATGGAATGCAGGTAGTTTTCTGCTTTTTTCACGAACCTGCAATACATCACCTGATTTTAGCATGTATGAAGGAATATTCACAACATTTCCGTTTACTGTCAGATGTTTATGCAGAATAAGCTGTCTTGCTGCTTTTCTTGAAGGAGCAAGTCCTATTCTGTATAATGTATTGTCAAACCTGCTTTCAAGTATCTTAACAAGGTTTTCGCCTGTAATACCTTTTCTTCTTGCAGCTTCAGCAAAATAGCCTCTGAATTGTTTTTCAAGCAATCCATAAGTTTTGCGGATTTTCTGCTTTTCACGAAGCTGAACCAGATAATCAGATGTTCTTGGTCTTTTGCTCATGCCGTGCTGTCCGGGAGGATAGTTTCTCTTCTCAATCGGGCATTTATCAGTAAAGCATTTCACTCCTTTTAAAAACAATTTTGTTCGTTCTCTTCTGCAGAGTTTACAACTTGCATCAGTATATCTAGCCATTTATAATTTTTTCTTTATGTTATAATAAAATGTTTTTTATACTCTTCTTTTCTTCGGCGGACGGCAGCCATTATGCGGAAGCGGTGTTATGTCCTTAATGGATGATATCTCCAGACCCGCAGTATTTAAAGCTCTCACTGCTGCATCACGTCCTGAGCCGACACCCTTAATAAGTACTTCAACCTTTTTTAAACCAAGGTCATAAGCTTCTTTTGCAGCTGCTTCGGCAGTCATTTGTGCGGCAAATGGAGTATTTTTCTTCGATCCCTTGAATCCCATTTTACCCGAAGAAGCCCATGAAATTGTATTTCCATAAGCATCGGTTAAGGTAACGATGACATTATTAAAGGTAGCCCTGATTCTTGCAACTCCTGTTGAATCGACCTGGATCTTCTTTTTAGTCTTTTTTACAGTTTTAGCCAAATCTATTATATATTAAATTAATTTAAAAAACCTGATTCAATTATTTCTTGGCTGCAGCTTTCTTCTTGCCTGCAACAGTCTTCCTCTTGCCTTTTCTTGTTCGTGCATTAGTCCTGGTTCTTTGACCTCTAACAGGTAATCCTCTTCTGTGTCTTTTGCCTCTGTATGTACCGGTATCAATAAGTCTCTTAATATTCATCTGTACTTCAGACTTCAGAGCACCTTCTAGTTTAATTGTGCTTATTTCATTCCTTATCTTGTTTACTTCATCATCGGTTAAGGCAGAGACTTTTGTATCTTCGCTGATACCAAGTTTGCCCAGAATTTGTTTTGAGGTCGAAAGACCGATTCCGAATATGGAAGTTAACCCAATAACTGATCTTTTATTTCTTGGTAGGTCAACACCTGCTATTCTTGCCAATTTATACTCCTGTTAATGTTAAAATTATTAAAAATTATCCCTGACGCTGTTTATGTTTAGGATTCGTGCAAATAACCCTAACAACACCCTTGCGTTTAATGATCTTGCACTTATCACACATTTTTTTTACCGAACTTCTTACTTTCATATCCTTGTAATTAATTTTTATTTATATCTGTATGTAATTCTTCCCTTGGTCAAGTCGTAGGGTGAAAGCTCAACGCTTACCTTATCTCCCTGCAGAATCCTTATATAATGCAGTCTCATTTTCCCTGAAATATGAGCAAGAATTTCATGCCCGTTTTCCAGTTTAACCCTGAAAGTAGTATTAGGAAGAATTTCCGTAATAATACCGTCGACCTTTATTGAATCCTGTTTTACCAAGTTAATGTTATTTTGTTAATACTTCAGGTACACCGTCAGTAATCAAAATCGTATGTTCATAATGAGCTGAAGGCTCTCCGTCCTGTGTCACTATCGTCCATCCGTCGCTTAATGTCTTAACTGCATAATCACCGTAATTAACCATAGGTTCAATAGCGATTGTCATTCCGGCTTTCAATTTCGAGTTACTCGCAGGACTGTAAAAATTTGGTACTGCGGGTTCTTCGTGCAGACTTTTTCCAATTCCATGACCAACAAGGTCTCTGACAACACCGTAACCTGACCCTTCAACATGAGTTTGTACGGCAACCGAAATATCATTTACTACATTACCGGCTATTGCTTTCGAAATCCCTTTGTATAGAGATTCTTCTGTAACCTTCATCAATTTCTGCTTCTTACTACTAACCTCTCCAACAGAAAATGTGAAAGCAGAGTCTCCGTAGTATCCGTTTTTTAAGACACCTATATCCACAGATACAATATCACCTGATATTAATTTTCTTAGTGAAGGAATTCCGTGAACAACTTCTTCGTTGACTGAAATACATGCACTTGCGGGGAATCCCTTTCTTCTTCTTGTACCGCCATAGCCTTTAAACGCGGGTATAGAATTCTTACTGAGAATGTAATACTCTATTTCCCTGTCCAACTCCAACGTGGTAATACCTTCCCTGATAAAAGACTTAATGTATCTTAAAGTCTCAGCAACAATCATGTTGCTCTCACGCATCAACTCAATTTCTTTTTCACTCTTAATTAAGGACATTAAATCTTTCTACCTGCGCGATTTAAGTTTTGTCCCTTTCATAAACCCGTCATAATGCCTCATTAACAGATGAGATTCAATCTGTTGTAAAGTGTCAAGTGCAACACCAACAACGATCAATAAACTTGTTCCTCCAAAAAATTGTGCCAAGCCTGTACTGATGCCAAGCTTCATTAGGAACGTAGGTATTATGGCAATAATCGCAAGGAATATTGAACCGGGTAATGTTATTTTTGTAAGAATATTATCTATAAAATCAGAGGTTGGTTTACCCGGTCTTACACCCGGTATAAAACCACCTTGCTTTTTCATATTGTCAGCTACATCCTTCGGATTGAAAGCTATTGCTGTATAAAAATACGTAAAGAAAATAATCAATAATGCGTATATAAAAGAATAAAACCAGCTGTCATAATTAAAATATCCTGATATAGACTGCATAAATTCACTGTTCGGGAAAAACGAAAGTACAGTGCTCGGTATAAACATAATTGATTGAGCAAAAATCAGAGGCATAACACCTGCCTGATTAACCTTTAAAGGTATGTACTGTGTTACACCGCCGAACACCTTACGGCCAACTACTCTCTTGGCATACTGTACCGGTATTTTTCTTGTTGCGATAGTAACTGCAATAACTCCTGCAATTATAAAAACAAATCCGGCAATATAAATTGCTTCAATAAGTATGTTTCTTACGCCTGATGCTATTATCTGATATTCGTCAAATAATGAATAAGGAAATCTGTCAATAATTCCGATAAATATGATTAAAGATATTCCATTTCCTATTCCTCGTTCAGTTATCTGCTCGCCGAACCACATTAATAAGATTGTGCCGGCAGTTAGAAATATTATAGTCGAAAATGTAAAAACAAACATGGACACTTCCGGACTTATAATATTTAATTCGCCCGCGCGTCTTGAAGCCAGCTGTACGCTTATTCCCCAAGCCTGTAAAGCTGCAACAGGTATCGTTCCAAGCCTTGTAAGCTGGTTGATTTTTTTCCTTCCCTCTTCACCTTCTTTCTGAAGTTTCTGGAAGTATGGAAATACTGCACCGAGCAACTGAATGATAATAGATGCACTGATGTAAGGCATTATACCAAGTGAAAATACAGCAGCTTTGCTGAATGCACCTCCGACAAACAAATCATATAAACCGAAAAGTCCGCCAGTATTCGAATTCTTATTGGCTTCGGCCAATACAGCAGCATCAATACCGGGAAGTGTAATATGTGCACCTATTCTAACAACGATTAATATTGCAATCGTAAAGAAGATCCTCGTCCTGAGTTCTTCTATCTTAAAAATATTCCTGAAATTTTCTACGAAACCGCTCATATGATGATGGCTTTTCCTCCGAGGTTCTCGATTTTTTCTTTTGCAGATTTGCTGAATGAATTTGCTGAGATCTCAAGTTTAGACTTTAATTCACCGTTGCCGAGAATTTTCAACGGCTTACGGGAATCTTTAACAAAACCGAAGTCAAGCAGATATTTAAAATCAAAAGCTGTTTCGGTAATCTTTCCTTCATCGATAAGCTTCTGAATACCGCCAAGATTCATAACGTTGTACTCAACTCTGTTAATGTTTTTAAATCCGAACTTAGGAACTCTTCTCTGCAGCGGCATCTGACCGCCTTCAAACCAGGCTCTGTATTTGTTGCCTGAACGGGACTTTGCACCGTTTTCACCTCTCGTGGATGTGCCTCCAAAACCGGAACCCTGACCTCTACCGACTCTCTTTTTCTTTTTCCTTGAGCCTTCTGCGTATTTTAAGTTACTGAGTATGTGCATTTATTTACTTTTTATCTATTACTATAAAAAAACCCTATGTCCGCTTTTCAGCGGACATAGGAGGTATTAATGAATATTTAACTCATTTTAGAAATTTACTTTAAGCAGGAAAGAACCAGTACCTGTTGTAAAAAGTGTACCACTAGGTAAAGTAGTTGTTGTTGATCCTGAAGTTACTTCAGGCGCACCAGCTGCATAAAATCCTAATGTATATTTACCGCCAAGTGCTAATCCTGGAGTAAAGTACCAGTCAAAACCGAAGTTAAGACCTGCTCCAAATACACCACCTGTCATTTTTTCTTGAACTGACCCAGCTTTTCTGCTAGTTCTCTTATCGCTTGCCATACCAAAATTTACATTAATTCCAAAAAAAGGTGATACACTATACAATGGTTTAAAATGATAATCACCATCAATTGAAATACCAAATCTCGTTTGTGAATAATCATAACCTGTGTTTGTTGATGATGTATCAATTCCCGTCTGTGATCCTGTACCAAAATTAAGACCACCTGTTAAAGAAATATTATTGGTTACAAAATATCTGAAACCAATACCGGCCATGGGTGTTCCTGATAAACCGTTGTTCGAGGCTGGTGGTGGAGGGGCACCTGGAGTGAATGAAGAGAAATAACCTGCATTCACACCACCTAAATTACTTTGAAATGGTGTGTAAGAAAATACAAATCCCTTTGCACCCTGATAAACTTCAGGTTTTGTTCCATCCCAGTTTTTGTTAATCTGTGCAAATGATGCACTAACAACAAACAGTGACATTACGAAGACGATGAATAACTTTTTCATTTTGTTACCTTTCATTTTTGTTTTTAAATAAGTTTTTTACTTTTTTTATTGCTGATATTGCCGAAAAACTTTTATTATAGTACTTCAACTTTTACTAAATGTTTCACCTTTTCAATCATACCCCTTATCTGCGGTGTATCCTTCTTTACTGTTGAATAATTAGGTCTTCCTAATCCCAATGCTTCGATAGTTCTCTTCTGTCTGACAGTTGTGTCTATAATACTTTTTGTTTGTGTTATTTTTAAATTCTTTTCCATTAATAGTTAAAATTCATTTAGATTGAAAAAAGTTCAGCCAAACTGATTCCACGTTTATCTGCAACCATTTTTGCATCTTTAAGATTTTTAAGTGCATTAACCGTTGCTTTGACCACATTGTGTGGATTTGATGACCCTAATAATTTAGTCAACACATCCTGGATACCAACTGATTCGAGAACTGCTCTGACACCACCGCCGGCGATTAATCCTGTTCCAGGTGAAGCAGGTTTCAGTAAAACCTTCGCTGCACCGTACTTACCTATAATCTCATAAGGTATAGTACCTTTTCTAAGAGGAACTGAAACAATACTTTTACGAGCGTCTTCAACGCTTTTTCTTATTGCATCCGTTACTTCATTAGCCTTGCCAAGTCCTATTCCTACATGCCCTCTGCCGTCTCCAACAACACTAACTGCACTAAAGCTAAACCTTCTTCCACCTTTTACGACTTTGGCTACCCTGCCTATGTAGACTAATTTTTCTTTTAACTCAAGCTCACTCGCTTTGATGTATTTTTTCGCCATTAAATTAATTTATTTTTCTCTTTTCGTTAACTACTTTATTATTAAGACTGAAACAGTACTTATATAAAGTTTTTATTTAAAAGAACTTGACAATAATTGTAAAAACAAACAATAAAGTCAAGTCATTTTTTAAATCGTTCTCAGAGGAGGATTCGAACCTCCACTAACGGCTCCAAAGGCCGCTGTCCTGCCATTAGACGATCCGAGATTCGATCAAACCAACTAAGAGGTTTGATTTAAAACTTTAAACCGCCTTCTCTGGCACCATCAGCCACGGATTTTACTCTTCCATGATACAAATAACCGTTACGATCGAATACTATAGATTCAATATTCATATTCTTAGCTTTCTCAGCAATTGCCTTACCTATTTCTTTAGATTTAGCAGTTTTACCTTTTATACTTTTTATTTTCTCGGCTGTTGTTTTTTCAGTTGATGAAGCAGCTGTAAGCGTTTTTCCATTAACATCATCAACCAATGTTGCATAAATATGAGAAAGACTTCTATAGACAACAAGACGCGGTCTGTCAGGCGTACCGTTTATCTTCTTTCTTATCCTGAATTTTATCTTTTGTCTGTTAGTTAGATGTTTCTTATTCACTATTATTTATAATTTAAACTTTTATAATTTACTTTGCTGCTGTTTTACCGGCTTTTCTTCTAACCTTTTCTGTGTCGTACTTAACGCCTTTACCTTTATATGGCTCCGGTTCTCTGAACGAACGAATCTTTGAAGCGATAGCTCCAACAAGCTGTTTATCGATACCGCTTATCAATATATTAGTTGGAATAGGTACTTCGATTTTTATATCTTCCGGTGATGAAAAAATTATCGGATGCGAATAACCAAGTGCCATGACGAGGTTCTTCCCCTTTAATTCAGCTTTATATCCTACACCTACTAATTCAAGTTTTTTCGAATATCCGTCAGTAACGCCAACAATCATGTTCATCATAAGAGCTCTGTATAATCCATGCAAAGCTTTATTCTTCTTAAGTTCATTATCACGTGTGAATGTAAGTTCTGAATCCTCAAGATTCGCTTTTACATCACCTGTCATAGTCATTTTCAATGTGCCTTTTGGACCTGTAACACTTAATACATTATCTTTAATATCAAGTTTTACATTCCCGGGAATTGTTATCGGCTTTTTACCTATTCTACTCATATTCTAAATTTACAATTAAATTTTATTGATTACCAGATTTCACAAATTACTTCACCGCCAATTTTCTGGGCTCTTGCCTGTTTATCGGTCATTAAACCCTTGGAGGTGGATATTACTGCAATGCCGAGTCCGTTACGCACTCTCGGAATGCTATCCGAATCAGTATAATTTCTTATACCCGGTTTGCTTACTCTTTTAAGTCCTTCAATAACACTGATACCGTCATTGTATTTCAGCTTTATTGATATATATTTTCTAATACCTTCGCCTTCAAGGATTGAATAGTCACTGATAAAGTGTGCACTCTTCATTATTTCAGCGATACCTTTTTTCATGTTTGAAGCCGGTATATCTACTGATTTTTTTCCGGCACTTATTGCGTTTCTAACCCTTGTTAAAAAATCCGCTATTGGGTCTGTCATTGACATTCTAAATAATCTCCGTTTTAATTTTTTACCAGCTTGATTTAACTACTCCGGGAATCTTACCCTGAAGCGCTAATTCTCTGAATACAAGACGTGATACACCAAACTTTCTATAATAACTTCTTGCCCTGCCTGTCATCATGCATCTGTTGTGAAGACGCGTTGCACTGCTGTCGCGCGGTAGTTTTGCAAGTCCTGCGTAATCACCCTTTTCTTTCAGTTCTTTCCTTTTTTCTGCATACTGGGCAACTATTCTTTCTCGTCTTTGCTGCCTCGCTATATGTGATTTTTTTGCCATTTATATGTATCTATTATTCTGAATTATTATTTTGTGAATGGTATTCCAAAACCCTTTAAAAGATCGTAAGCTTCCTCGTCTGTCTTTGCTGTCGTTACGAATGTTACGTCCATTCCTGTTATTCTCGTTATTCCATCAACATTTATTTCAGGAAATATAATCTGCTCTTTTACACCCATAGAATAATTTCCTCTGCCGTCAAAACTCTTGTCTGATAATCCGCGAAAGTCACGTATTCTCGGTATTGAGATATTAATAAATCTGTCAAGGAATTCATACATTCTGTCGTTTCTTAATGTAACTCTTACGCCAATGTTCATACCTTCTCTGAGCTTGAAGTTAGATACCGATTTCTTCGCTTTAACAACAGTCGGTTTCTGGCCCGTAATAGCTTCAAAATCTTTGACTGTAGAATCAATCAGCTTCGGTTCAACAGCTGCCTGACCGACACCGCTGTTCATTACAATCTTTGTAAGCTTCGGAGCCTGCATAACATTTTTATAACCGTGTTTCTTTATAAGCTCAGGAACTATCTTAGTTCTGTAAAATTCAATTAATCTTACAGGTACCTTTTCTTCCTTAAAGTTAGTATCTTTTCCGTCTTTTCCTTTTTTGCCTTTTGCCTGTTTTACGGCAACTTCAGAATCTTTTTTTCTATCTTCTTTGCTTTTTGCCATTTTCTATTAACTAATTATAATTTCACCTGATTTTTTGCTCAACCTCATCCTTTTTACTTTACCGGTTGTTGGATCTTTTACAATCTCCATACCGATTCTTGTCTGCTTGCTTGTCTTTGGACAAACCAGCGAAACGTTGGTAATGTTGATCGGAGCTTCTCTTTTTATAATCGCCGCTTGAGGATTTTTTTGAGTTGCTTTCTGGTGCTTATGAACTATGTTAACACCTTCAACTATAACTCTGCCTTTTTGCTTGTCGATGAAAAGAATCTTACCGGTAGTACCTTTTGAGTTACCGCTTAATACTTTTACTGTATCGTTTTTCTTGAGTCTTGTTTTTATCATTTTATAATCTCTTTATATCAATATTATATTAAATTACTTCCGGAGCTAAAGAAATAATCTTCATGAACTGCTTTTCGCGAAGTTCTCTTCCAACAGGTCCGAATATACGCGTGCCTCGCGGCTCATTGTTTGCGTTTAAAAGAACTGCTGCGTTTTCATCAAACTTTATGCAGCTGCCGTCTTTTCTCTGTACTTCCTTTGCAGTTCTTACTATTACTGCTCTTGAAACTTCACCTTTTTTGACCGTACCGCCTGGGATAGCAGACTTTACTGATACTACTATTATATCACCGAGACTTGCATATCTTCTGTCCGAACCGCCGAGTACCCTAATACATCTGACAGATTTAGCACCTGAGTTATCTGCAACCGTAAGATTTGTTTCTTCCTGTATCATAATAAATAATTAAAATTGTCTTTACTTTATTAAAAAACTATTTGGCTTTTTCAACTATTTCAACAAGTCTCCAGCGTTTATTCTTACTCAAAGGTCTTGTCTCCATTATTTTAACTGTATCGCCTATGCCGCATTCATTCTTTTCGTCATGAGCCATAAACTTTGTTGTCTTCTTAAAAAACTTCTTGTACAAAGGATGTTGGACCCTTTTTTCTATCGCAACAACAACGGACTTATCCATCTTGCTGCTAACTACAACACCGATTCTTGATTTTCTTGAAGTTGTTCTTTTCTTAACTTCTGTTTGCTCCATTTTTTTATCTTCGCTCATTCAGATATTATGTTATTTCTTTGAATTTGATTTTTCTGCAATTTCTCTTTGTCTAAGAACAGTAAGAATCTTGGCAATATCTTTCTTTGTATTACTCATTGCTTTATAATTTTCAAGCTGTCCCGAAGCATGCTGGAATCTGTAGTTCTCTAAAGCTTCGTATGAATCCTTCAGATTGTGCTTCAGATCTTCGCTTGTCATGTCCTTTATTTGGTAAAACTTCATTTTTCTTCTTATTAATTAAACTAATCTTTTTACAAACTTTGTTTTTATCGGAAGTTTATGCGATGCAAGTCTGAATGCCTCTTCAGCAACAGTAGCAGTTACACCGTCAACCTCAAACATAATCTTGCCCGGCTGAATAACAGCTACCCAGTACTCAGGAGCTCCCTTACCTTTACCCATACGGGTTTCAGCAGGTTTTTTAGTTACCGGTTTGTCAGGAAATATTCTTATCCAGACCTTACCGTCTCTTTTCATAAATCTTGTTAGAGCTATTCTCGCTGCTTCTATCTGTCTGTCCGTAATCCAAGCAGCTTCCATAGCTTTCATACCAAAAGAACCAAAAGCCACCAGATTTCCTCTGCCTGCTTTGCCTCTACGGTTTCCTTTCTGGGTTTTTCTGAATTTAACCCTTTTGGGCATTAACATAATCTATATACTCCGTATAATTAACTTTTTATTTAGAATGTTTTTCTCCTCTGCAAATCCATACTTTTACACCAATTGCTCCGTAAATTGTATGTGATGTAACAGAAGCATAATCAATGTCCGCCCTTAATGTCTGAAGCGGAATTCTTCCTTCCTTGTACTGCTCTGACCTTGCGATTTCAGCACCGCCTAATCTGCCTCCGCACATGACCTTGATACCCTCGGCACCCATTCTCATCGTCGAAGTAATAGCCGCTTTCATTGCTCGTCTGAAAGAAACTCTGTTGGCAATCTGTGCAGCAATATTTTCAGCGACTAAGTGTGCATTCAGCTCCGGTTTCTTTATTTCCTCAACGTTTATCTTCACTTCTTTATTCGTAATCTTCTTGATTTCCTCTTCCAACTGTGTGATTTCCTTACCGCTTTTTCCGATAACAAAACCTGGTCTTGATGTACTGATGGTCAGAGTAATTTTCTTCAGAGTTCTTTCGATGTAAACCTTCGCTACTCCTGCTTTCTCAAGTCTCTTCTTCAGATAATTTCTTATCTTGGAATCTTCTTTAAGTTTTTGAGCAAAACTCTTTTCATCATACCAATTAGAGTCCCAGGTATTTATGACCCCTAATCTAAAACCAACCGGATGTGTCTTTTGTCCCAAAAAATCTCCTTAAATTATTTAAATTTTTTAAATCTTTGCTTCTATGTTTTCAACCACTAAAGTTAAATGTGCAGAACGCTTTCTTATTCTGTAAGCTCTTCCCTGCGGTGCAGGCAGCATTCTTTTCATTACCGGACCTCCGTTAACGAAAGCTTCCTTTATAATAACTTCTTTCTTATCTAATCTTCCTGTATCCAGTTTGCCGACAAGGTTCGAATATGCCGATAATAATGTAAGTTCAACAACCTTAGCAGGGTGTTTCTTCGAAAACTTCAGCGTATTGAGTCCGTCCTCAACATTCATATTCCTGATAAGATCAACGAGAAGTCTCATCTTTCTTGGTGATGTAGGTATATATCTTTTTACTGCTCTTGCTTCCATTACTTAGCACCTCCAGCCTTTTCTTCTTTTCTTTGACCTGAATGGGCTCTGAAAGTTCTCGTATGAGAAAACTCACCAAGCTTATGACCAACCATGTTTTCAGAAACGAAAACAGGGATGAACTTATTGCCGTTATGAACTGCAAAAGTGTGGCCGATAAAATCAGGCGTTATTGTACAGGCTCTTGCCCAGGTCTTTATAACCTGCTTCTTGTTGCCTACGTTAAGTTTTTCAACTTTAGCAACAAGCTTAAAATCTATAAAAGGACCTTTCTTATAGGATCTCGTCATTTCTTATTCCTTTTTTTAACAATGTATTTGTTGGAAACACTTTTCTTCTTTCTTGTTTTATAACCTTTTGCAGGTAATCCCCATGGGCTGACAGGATGTCCGCCGCCTGAAGTTTTACCCTCACCACCGCCCATTGGATGGTCAACCGGGTTCATCGCAACACCTCTTACGTGTGGTCTTCTGCCCATCCATCTTGACCTGCCGGCTTTGCCGATGCTTATATTTTCGTGGTCTATATTACTTACAACACCTATCGTAGCCTTGCACTCATT
The DNA here is from genome assembly GCA_041675325.1 of Kapaibacterium sp. (SeqCode). Lineage (GTDB taxonomy): Bacteria > Bacteroidota > Ignavibacteria > Tepidaquicellales > Tepidaquicellaceae > CAIKZJ01. The sequence goes on along the minus strand of JBAYUG010000023.1, from coordinate 8,864 downwards.
CTTTATCATACGTACTTCACCTGAAGGCATCTTTACTTGGCAGTATTTATCATCTTTTGCAACTATTTGTCCTGAAGTACCGGCGCTTCTTGCTATCTGAGCACCTTTACCCGGCTTCATCTCGATGTTATGAATAAAAGTACCAACGGGTATTGCAAAAATCTGCATAGTGTTACCGACTTTCATTTCAGCTTCATTAGAAGACTGAATGACTTCTCCAACTTTTATTCCGTCTGGAGCAACTACATAAGCTTTTGTACCATCACTGTATTGTATTAATGCAATACGTGCAGTTCTGTTAGGATCGTATTCGACTGCAATTACTTTTGCTTCTTCAGAGTTTGTTCTCTTAAAGTCAATAATCCTGTATCTTCTCTTATGTCCGCCGCCTCTGAATCTTGAAGTCACCCTTCCGTGGTTATTTCTGCCGCCGGATTTCTTAATCGGTGCCAACAGTGATTTTTCCGGTGTTGACTTGGTAATCTCCTCAAATGAAGAAATCGAGTAGTATCTCGTCGCCGGTGTTACTGGTTTTAACTTTCTTAATGCCATTTATATAATCAAGTATTTTCTAATTTTCAAATTGTTGCGTAAAACGACCTAAACTTCAAGTTTGCTGTTTAACGAATTTTAGGCAAACTTTAAATTACAAATTTAAACAAAATAAGTCAATGCAAGAACAGCGGGAAATTTCCACTGCTTGTGAGGTTTAAGTTTGATATTTTAGTATTTCTAGAGAACTAGTAAAATAATAAATATTCCATTAAAATACAAATACTAAATCAATCTCAAAAGTTTGTCTTCCCCGCTCGTTCTTGGCGGAGATATAAAACTGACTCATAATCAAAAGGCATTGCCTGATAAAATAAGTACACGCTATACAGAATACCTTTCAGTCCCCGTTGTTTGCCTGTTGTTTCCCCGTTGTTTGTCTGTTGTTTCCCCGTATCCCACCCGATTCTCACCCGTATCTTGCCCGAATTATTTTTAATATTATGTGTATTTTAAATTACATCAAATTAAACATTTATTCTTTGTAATTTTGTATAGTACACATAAATTATCTTGAATTGGAAAAAAATAATATAAAAATAATAAAGTTTGGCGGCGACTGCCTAAGTGATTCAAAACACATACTTAAAGCAGTTGAAATAATACTATCAGAAAAACAGTTCCCTGTAATCGTCGTCTCGGCAATGGAAGGAATCACCGACCTTCTTTTAAACGGTATAATTAAAGCAAAAGGCAGAGAAACAAACGTAAACGAAACTGTTAGCACTATTACCGAATTCCATTATAATATAGCACAGGAATCAATAAAGAATGATAAGGTTTTCAATAAGACCATACAGAATTTTACGATGCTAATAAAAAAAGTTGAAAGGTTACTTTACGGTGTGAGTTACACTGAAGAAATTACTGAAGCTGTCAAGGCATACATTTTAAGCTATGGCGAAAGAATTTCTGCAACTATACTCTCAGGAGTCCTTGAAGATAACGGAACTGAATCAATTGTAATTGAAACTGATAAAATAGGATTAATAACTGATGATAATTTTGAGCATGCAATGGTTAACCTCGAAGAGTTTAAACGAAATTTTAATTTTCATGCACATAGTATATTTAACGCAGGTATAATACCTATTTTCACTGGTTTTTTTGGAAGTTCTGCTGATGGTAAAGTAACTACATTCGGAAGAAGCGGTGCAGACTATTCTGCTTCCGTTATTGCTTATGGTTTTGAGGCAAACGAACTTGAAATATGGAAATGCTGTACAGGATTTACAAGTGCTGATCCGGACATCGTGAAGGATGCAATTATTATCGATAAACTTTCATACAATGAAGCCGCAGAACTTTCTTATTTTGGTAAAAAAATTCTGCACCCTCTCACGATTGAACCTATTGCTTCGCAGGAGATTCCTATAACAGTAAAAAATCTGTGCGACCCAAAAAGCAAAGGAACTTTGATTATTCCTGAAGCTTATGTAGAGGAAAATGTGGTTAAAAGTATATCTCAGAATGATAATATTGCAATGATTCGCATACACGGTACCGGAATCGGATATAAACCCGGACTTATAAAAAGCATAAGTGATGCTCTATCAGCAAATGGTATAAACATTTTTTCTACTCTGAGCTCACAGACTACTATTAATTTAATTATTGAGAACAACTTTGCCGATGAAGCTCTGGAAATTCTTAACACATTTAAGGGTAGAATAATTGAGAAGATAAATTTTGTAAGAAATATTGCATTGATTGCAATTATTGGTGAGGGGCTACTCAGAAAACGCGGTATATTCGGCAGAATCCTTAACGCAGTATCGCACGAGAAAGTGAATGTCGAAATGGCGGCAGGAGGTGCATCGGAAGTCGCAATATATATTATAGTACCTAAGGAAGAACTTCATGACGTTATAAACGCACTGCATAAAGAATTCATTAAGCCGTAAACAAATTGGCTTGAAAATGTTATCTGACATTGATAGCTTGCATACTAACTAAAAGTTACTCCCCTTTAGTGTAACGGTTAGCACATGACTCTCTGAAAGTCACGGTCGTGGTTCAAATCCATGAAGGGGAACAAAGTTCTTTAATAAACTTATTATAGCTTCAAACTCAAAATCAGTTAATCGAGCTTTCATTGAGCTTAAGTTGAGCCTTCATCGAGAACCAATCGACAAACCATCGACAAACCATCGAGAACCAATCGACAAACCATCGAGAATCAATCGAGAAATATAGTTCTTTTTTTATTGATGCTGACAGTTTCCTAATGCATAAATCAACAATTCCAGTATTTCTTATATGTCCGAACACTGCTCAACCGAATCTCAAGCGCAACTGAAAGCAATCCTGAGCGCAAATGAATCGAGAACCAACCCTGAAGATACCTGAAAATACTTTATTTCTCGTTCGCAAAAAATATTATGTAAAATAATGAGGTGCAAAAAATTAACACTAATTTATATTTAAGAATATATTAAATATGTGCATACAACTTTATATTTTAATTTCATAATTTAAACGCAAATAATTATTACAGTGTTTGATATAAAAATATTATTACTGATTGGTTCAGGCGGGTTTGCGGGCAGCATTCTTCGGTATGTATTATCAATGTTAGTACAAAATAAATTTCTTTCTTCATTTCCATACGGTACAATCTCCGTGAACCTAATAGGTTCATTCTTTATCGGTGTTGTTTACGCACTAGTCGAAAAAGGAAATTTATCACCTGAAGCAAGAATATTTATTGCTACAGGACTTCTCGGAGGATTTACTACATTCTCGGCATTTTCTCTCGATGCATTAAATCTTCTTCAGGAAGGACTCTGGATTGAAGGAACTTCATACATTATAATATCAGTAATACTGGGAATTGCATTTGCATTCCTTGGCTTAATAACTATTAAACTTTTCTAAAATGGAGAAAAAAAATAATTTAAAACTGCTTAGAATATTCGTAGGTGAGTCCGACAAGTGCAGGCACAAAGCACTTTACGAGGAGATAATTTTTCTTGCGAAGGAATCAGGACTCGCGGGCGCAACGGCTATGCGGGGAATTATGGGTTTCGGGGCTCACAGTATTATTCATAAATCAAAAATGATTGAGCTATCGAATGACCTGCCGATAATAGTTGAGATAGTTGATACAAACGATAAAATAGTAAAATTCATCGAAAAAGTGGAAATGCTTTTTGAAGAAAGCAGTAACGGGGGTCTAATTACCATCGAAAATACAGAGGTTATTCTATATAAACCGGGAATTAAAAGAATGAATAACTAATAATCATAATAAAAACAATATAGCAAGAATATTATTGGATACAATAAAATACTTAAACAGAATAGGTTATACAGGTTCACTTGAACCGACATTAGAAACGCTATCTTCACTTCAAGAATCGCATTTATTTAGCATTCCATTTGAAAATCTTGATATTCACAACAATGTAAAAATAGACTTAGATAATTCTTTTGATAAAGTAGTAAGCCGCAACCGCGGAGGTTTTTGCTATGAATTGAACGGACTATTCTACGGACTACTTAAGGAGCTGGGTTATAACGTAAAAATAGTTTCGGCAAGAGTGATTCAGGAAGATAAAGGATTCGGTGCAGAATTCGACCACATGGTAATAATTGCAAGTATTGATAATCAGCAGTATCTTGTGGATGTTGGATTTGGCGAATTTGCTTACAGCCCGCTTAATATAATACTTGACAAAGAAATTTCAGACACGCGCTCAGTATTCAAAATAGAAAAATACGATGATGTATATAAAATTGTAAAACAAAAATCAGAGGACGGAAGCTTCGTACCGAAATATATTTATTCCGATGTGGAAAGAGTGCTGGACGATTTCAAAGCTATGTGCATCTTCCATCAGACAAGTAACGATTCTCACTTCACTCAAAACAGAATATGCTCCTTGCCAATAAAAGACGGCAGAATTACTCTTTCAGGAAATACCCTGATAACTACTTCTAAAGGCAAAGTTGAAAGTCGGGAACTAACATCTGAAGAAGAGATTAAAAATGTGTTAAAAGAGTATTTTAAGATTCAGTTATAAATAATAGCTGGAATAAATTTCTAAACATATTTTTGTTTCGCCGTTTGATTACTTTGAAAATTATGTTTTTAAACTTTTCATAACACTTTTATAAATTACTTGATCTGTATTTTAACAGCATTGCCTTTTAATCTCAAGTTTCTGATTATTCCATTTTCTATGTTAAAATCAACGGTCAGATACTCACCACTCCTCGTAAGAAGTCTTATGGGAGTTTTAACATTCTTAACTTCATATGCTGAAATTGCACTCGATAATGAACCAGTACCGCAAGCAAGTGTCTCACCCTCAACTCCCCTTTCAAAACTTCTAATCCGAAGTTCACCTTTTTCAGCATCAATAACTTTAACGAAATGTGCGTTAACACCTTCGGGAAGAAAATCCTTATGCATCCTGACGTACTTACCCCATTCATCAATCGGTATCTCATCAAGATTACTCACTGTTGGTTTTTCAATATCGTCAATAAAAATAATAACATGAGGCGAACCTACATCAACATAAGAAGCATTTACTAACTGCCACCATTCAGCGAAATGGACTTTGAGTTTAAATTTAAATTTCATCTTTTCAGGAGGCGGAAATCCAACGCTTATCTCTCCGTCATCAGTAAACCTGCAGTCGTATATCTTTCCAACTCCCTCAATAAGTACAATTTCTTCTTTAACTATTCCTTCGTCCTTTAAATACCTTGCTGTACATCGCAGACCATTACCGCACAAAGCATCACCCGTCCCGTCCTTATTGTAATAGTTCATCCTGTAATCAGCAATCGAAGACTGCTCAGCAAATATTACTCCGTCCATTTCCGGTCCGTGCTCTGCAATCATGTGCCTTACGAGTTCGCTGCTCACGTTAGTCCTCGCATCAAGATTATTCAACATTAAAAACTTATTTCCCGCACCGCTGTATTTTTTAAAATTCATTTGTTTCTTTTTGATAATTTATATTATGCTTCCGACACATAGTATGTAATTTAGAAGTTTAACTTCTAAATTACATAAATAAATATATGTAAAAATCACTCATTAGTAAACCCCCCTTGCATTCGTCTGTTTCGTATACTTCAAATCCTGAAGCATCGGAGCTTTTATCCTGACCTGGAAAAAGAATCCCCTGTAAACACCTATTGGATACCAGTTAAAATTCATTTCCCATGAATTCAAATCCCGGTAAGCAGTAATATACGGTGCCGAAAGCAGATTATTCTGAAGATCATAACTTGCAGTAAATGAGAATCTCCACTTGGGTGTCGGACTTACATTCAGGCTGGCACTTAAATTAGAAGTTTTAAAAATTCTTGTTGGATTCTGCCTGTTCTCGCTGAAATTATAATTGAGTGTACCCGAAAGCGGTACATTAAGATATGGTTCGTCAAACGCAGAACGGTATGTTGATCGTTCAATCTTTAATGAATCATATTTCTTGTTGTCTTCATCGTCCCTTCTCGTACTGAACCCGAAATTATACGAAGTTGATACATTAATATTAAAAGTTGAAAGCTGGGCAAGTTTACCCTCATTTACTAAGAATTCATTAACTCTTGTTTGTTTATCGGAATCAAATTTATATAAATTGAACGTTGCATTCCCGCCTATATTCAGAAAACTTCCAATCTGTGTTCTGAAGTCAGTAAAAATCTCCGACCACTTAAGTGAATCTGCGGCAAAGTTATAATTCACACCCGCATTAATGTTGAACAACTGAAACTTGTTTTCGGTTGTGTCATTAAGCCTTGTTTTCATCTCAAAAAGATTACCCAAAGTGAAACCTACAGACTGCTGTTCATTAGAGGGTGCCGTTCCGAAAACACGTCCGTCATAGTAAGAATACTTAACAGGATTTCCGAAATCGTCCTCATATATCCCGTAGTATCCCCAGCCGGGTGAAGAGAAATCAGGTGTAAAATTGTAAAACACAGCCGGTGTGACTGTATGTTTTATACCGGTAATATTAAAAACCTTTGGGTTAAAAATTCCTATCAGCTTTGTATTAAGAGATATTCCCATGTTGAAATACCGAACAGCTTTATATGCATCATTCTCAATCGTAACAAGTGAATCATTTGCATCCCTTTCTTTTGTTATATATTTGTTGTACCATATTTCAGTATAATTAAAATACGGACGTATATTAAAATACTTGAATGTCGGTGCAAAATTCAGCCCCACCCTGTTCATCACTCCTAAATTAGAGCGTATTTCATCATTATACTGTCCCGTAATCTTAGTTCTGCTGTTTAGAATTGATCCGCTGTAAGAATAAGAGAAGAATTCATAAAGTTTCTGGTCTCCTCCTGTATAGTCTTTCCTGAAAGGATATGTCTCTGAAATATTAAAACTCACAGATGGAAGTCTTTCGTTCAAATCTCCTGTTTGTAAATTTTGGTCTCTGTAATAATTTGCAGAAAATGAAAAAGGAGTCTCTTCCCAGTACTTCGAAAATGTTAGATTCGAAACCACATTCTGCCGGAGCAGATCAGGCAAAGCATTCGTGGAATTATCATAATAGCTCTTTCCGCTTACAAAAGTTAAATTTCCTGTCAATGAACTTGTCGGTGTAAACTTCTGATTATGATTAAGACTTAGTATCCACTGGTTTGAACTGAATTTATCAGGATCTTTTTTTTCACCCTTATTTATCAAAGAATATCCCGCTTCAAAAGTCCCGTCATAAAGATACTTCTTCGCATACCTGAACCGTGTTGAAAAGTCATACCTTCCTTTTGTGAATACAGTACCTTTTAAAGCAAGATCTATATAATCATTAATCGCCCAGAAATATCCGGCATTCGCAAAATATATTCCGTAAGTATTATCGTTTCCCCAGCTCGGTATGATAAATCCTGATGACCTGCCCGTCTTGTTCGGCAGTACTAAAAAAGGCACCCAAAATACAGGTACTCCTTCTATGTAAAGGAATACAGACTGTGCAATTATTTTGTCGTTAGGCATAAGTTTCATTTTGGGAGAATAGAAATAATACTCGGGGTCTTTCTTGTCTGTCGAAGTTGTGTACAAGCCGTTTTTTATAAAGAAAATTTCAGGTGTTACTTTTTTTATTTTTTCCCCGTAATAATATCCTACATCCGCATCCGAATATCCCATTGAGATTGTTCCCCTCTGACTCATAAAACTATATGTCAGTTTAGAGCCTTCAAACTTATCACTCCCCTGCTGCATTAGCGGTGTTTGTTTAAAAACTAAAGTACCTGAAGAATCGGTCTCTATTCCTAAAGCTTCAAGTATCTGCGTTTCCCTGTCCATCACTATAATTCCTGCATTCAGTTTCATATCAGTGTAATCCACAACTGCTTCATTGTATAAATACATTTTGTTTGTCTCGAGAAGAAAGATAACAGAGTCGGAAGCGGAATAATTTAATATATCCTTGATATCGGATTGTACGAACTTTGCAGTGTCTTTTATTGAAGTCTTTAACGAATCATTTTTATTATTCAGTGAATCTGTTACTTTTGACGTATCACTCTGTGTGTAGGCGATCGATGCGATAAAATATAGTAATAATATTGCGGCAATTCTTACCAACTACTATTTAATTACAATATCATTTGAGAGTTCATCCACATCATCACTATTTCTGGGAAACTCCTTCATGAGTACTTCTTTTACTTCATCCAGCGCTTTTACTATTCCGTCCTTGTAATGTCCGCTTTTGAATTCATTAATCAGAAAATTTGTAATCACATTCCATTTCTCCGGTGAAATCTTGTTGTTGATTCCTTCATCTGCCACTACTTCAAATTTCTTATCCTTGAAAAGTATAAAAAGCAGGACTCCTGTCTTGTCCTTCGTTTTATCCATTCCAAGCTTGAAGAATTCCTTCATTGCAAGTTCCCTTGTTGTAAGTTTTCTATCTATCCAGGCTCTTCTCATCTGAAAACAAAGACGTATCTCCCCAGATGTAAACTTCTCAATTTCCGCAATATGGTTCTTTATTGCATCGAGGTCTTCTGCACTGATATATTTCTTAATGTAGTTTATTGGCATATAATTAATATTGATTTTACTTTTCTATTTAACATTAGAAATTATTTTAAGTATTTACGCTTTCTGTATCATAGTTTCAAATAAAACGTTTTGATAATTTAATCACCAGCTCCCGCTTGAACCGCCTCCGCCAAAGCTGCCGCCCCCGCCAGAAAATCCTCCAAACCCGCCGCTACTGCTGCCGCCGCCCCAGCCGCTGCTGCCGCCGCCGAAGAAACCGCCGCCGCCCCAGTATTTTCCTCCTGTGTAAGATTTACCCTTCCAGCCGAATATCCTG
>JBAYUG010000022.1:0-39349 GCA_041675325.1 Kapaibacterium sp. (SeqCode) | reverse complement strand
TAACCCCGTTTTCAATGTTTTTTATTTGCTTTATTGTAAATTTAAGTTATGAGACAAACTCCGTGGCGAACGGTCAAACATCTTTTTAAAATATTAATTTACCTTTGTGTGCTCTGTGCGCTCTGTGGTAAAAAATTCACAACTACTTAGCTTTCTTTCCCAAAAACAATCCATCCAGTATCTCATTAGCCAACTCAAACTTCGTCATCTTCTCAAGCACTTTCACTGCAGCTTTATCAATCAACGTCGCAACATTCGTATCTGTACCAAATCCGGCTCCCTCAACATTAGGATTGTTCAGCACTATCATATCAAGATTTTTGTTCTTCATCTTCTTCTTGGCATTCTCAATACCGTTATCCGTCTCAAGTGCAAACCCTACAAGTTTAAATCCTTTTTTATTCTTTCCAAGATAACCGAGAATGTCCGTTGTCTTCACAAGCTCAAGATTAAACTCTTTTCCTGTCTCTTCTTTCTTCATCTTATTCTCTCTCACTGTCTTCGGCTTAAAATCACTGACTGCAGCGGACATAATCGCCGCTGTAATCCCCTTCATGTTTTTCTTCACGGCATCAAGCATCTCATCACCTGTCTCTACATCAATCCTTGTAACGCCTTTCCTATGCTGCAATGCTGAAGGTCCTGTAATCAGTATCGCTTCAGCTCCCCTCAAATAAGCAGCTCTCGCAATTTCAAAACCCATCTTTCCGGATGAGTAATTCGACAGATACCTTACAGCATCAATCGGCTGGCGTGTCGGTCCGGCAGTTATGATTATTTTCTTTCCTTTTAAATCCTTTTCATAAAACTGCTCTTCAACAAACTCAAATATTTCCTCTGGTTCAGGCATCTTGCCAATTCCGTATATCCCGCTCGCAAGCTCGCCCGTAAGAGGTTCAAGTATTTTGTAACCGTCTTTCTTTAGTGAATTAATATTTCTTTGAGTTGCTTTATTGTTATACATGTCCTCGTCCATCGTGGGTACTAAAATTACGGCACACCTTGCAGCAAGTATTGAGGAAAGTAAAAAATTATCTGAGATTCCCGCATTTATCTTTGCCATTGTGTTTGCAGTTGCGGGTGCAAGAACAAACATGTCTGCCCAGATTCCGTTAGTAATATGCCACGTGCCTGCATTAACAGTCTCTGCCTTCGACATTTCCCCTTCCGGAAACATGTTTATGATAACAGGATTTCTTGATAAAACAGAAAGCGTTAAAGGTGAAACTAAATTTACTGCCGATGGTGTCATTATAACCCGTACCTCCGCACCTGCTTTTACAATGAGCCGCACAAGATTGCATATCTTATAAGCGGCTATTCCTGCACTAATGCCGACAATTATTTTCTTCCCCTTTAACACTTTTCAAATCAAAATCTTATTTAAGACCTTTGTACCTGAAACTTAATTTGTCTTCTGTTAATTCGTCTATTGCCTGAATCGTTGGTTTAATTCTCTTTTCAAACTCCAGCGATAAGTTAAGCTTATCCTGATTAGTTCCTGAGTCTTCATCAGTTTCTTTCATCAGCACTGGCTCAAGTCTCTGAAATGTTTCTATTCTTGTCTCGTCATTTATCTGTCTCGCCCTTTTCGAAGCTATTACTGTTGCTTCGTAAATGTTCTCGGCACTTTGTTCGAATTTGTCTAAATCAACTGTTGTGATTGCCATTTTTTAATCCTTTATGTTTATAATAATATTTTTTGCTTCTTCTACTGCAGTCCTGAGATCGAAATTATTCAGCACTACATCAAACTGGTCTTTCAATGTCATTTCAAAATCTATCCTTGCAATTCTTTTCTTAAGATATTCATCACTCTCCGTACCACGATTTATCAGTCTTTCAATTATTGTGTTTTTATCAGGCGGATTTACGAATATTAACAGTGCCTTGTCTTTATAAATTCTCTTTATCGAAAGTGCTCCCTTAACGTCCATGTCAAAAACCATCGACTTACCCGCATCAATGCATTTGTCAACCTCGCTCTTCAGCGTACCGTAATAATTGTTGTCGTATATCAGTTCATATTCAACGAACTCATCATTCTTAATCTTCTTCTCAAACTCTTCTTTGCTGATAAAGAAATAATCCTTCTTATCGGTTTCGTTTTCCCTTTTCTTCCTTGTTGTTGCTGATATTGAAAACATCAGATCAGGAAACTCTTTCCGTACTTCTTTTACGATTGTCGTCTTGCCGCTGCCCGACGGCGCTGAGAATACATAAAGCATAGTTACTCTACATTTTGTATTTGTTCACGTATCTTCTCAAGCTCTTCTTTAAGCAGCGATACTTTCTGCGATATCAATGCGTCCGACGCTTTGGAAGCAATTGTGTTTATTTCCCTGTTCATTTCCTGTAAAAGGAAATTCAGCCTTCTGCCCGCATTCTCTTTTGAATTTACGCTATCCCTGAAAAACTCAAGATGACTGTTAAGCCTTACGCATTCTTCCGTAATATCCATTCTTTCCGTGAGCAAAGCAAGTTCAAACTCCAGTCGTTTTTCGTCAATTACATTTCTGTCATTCAGGTAATAGTTCAACTTTTCGTTAAATACTCTCTTTGCTTCTGCTATCCTTTCTTTTCCCAGTCCTGCTATTATCTTGGATTCACTGTCTATAACGTTAATCCTTTCAATAATATCCTTCTCTAAAAATGCACCCTCCTTGTTTTTCATCATGTAAAGGTCATCAACAGCTTTACCGATAAGCTCAGTTACAAACTTAAACTCATCTTCATCAACGGCATTGTCATTTTCCCTTAGAAAATAATCCGATAGCGAAAGTATATGCTCAAGCTTTATCTTTTCCTTCGAACCGGATTTCTTCTTTATTGTCTTTAATATTGCAATCTGTGACTTAAGATTTTCTTCATCCAGCATTACATCTGAAACACCTTTGCTTTCCTGTGCATCAACTCCTATTAATATGCTGACTTTTCCACGGGATATTTTTTGCTTAACTATTTCGCGGATTTCATATTCCTTCGTGTAGATGTGTTTAGGGCATTTCAGCATCACTTCCATATATCGGCTGTTTACGGTCCTTACCTCTACAGTGTATCGCAGCCCATTTCTTAAATCTTCGGCTTTGCCGTATCCGGTCATGCTTATCATCATATCACTATTTTTACGTAGTTTTTAATTAATTCTTTCTTAAGATAAGTGAACGCCTCATCAACGCTGTTCACAAACTTGAATAAATTCAAATCTTCGGGTGATATCATTCGTGTCCTCGCCATCTCTTCAAAATTAATAACCTTTCTCCAGAATTCTTCTCCGTAAACTACTATTGTCATTTTCTTGCTCAACTTCAACGTTTGTACAAGCGTTAATATTTCCATCAGTTCGTCAAGCGTGCCGTATCCTCCGGGCATTATCACAAGCGCCTTTGCAAGATAAGCAAACCAGAATTTCCTCATAAAAAAGTAATGAAACTCAAAGTTTAGATGTTTGTCAATGTATGAATTAGGATACTGTTCAAACGGAAGCGATATATTAAAACCAATCGACAGCCCTTTTGCTCTTTTTGCACCTCTGTTTGCCGCCTCCATAATCCCCGGACCGCCCCCTGAAGTTATAACAAATTTGTTCCCTTTTCCCAGACCTTTTGACCATTTTGTCATTCTGTATGCAAGCTCTTCTGTTTCAGTGTAGTACTTTGACATCTCAAAATCAACTTCAGCTCTCTTTATGTCATTAAGAATTTTCTTACCAGGTTTCTTCACTGAAGAAAGCTTCGCCTTTGCTTCTTTTAAATTTCTTCTGGCTGCATCTTCAGGTAATGTTCTTGCTGAACCAAAAAATACGACAGTGTCTTTTATATCACTTGCTTTCAATCTTGAATAAGGCTCAAGGTATTCTGATAGCAGCCGGATACTCCTGCCTGAAGGCGAATTCAGGAACGACTGATTCTTGTATGCCTTTGGTGATTTCTTTACATGTTTAGTCATTACAAACTTTTTCCTCCGTCAACCACAAATACATTTCCGGTTGTCCATTTATTTTTTACTGCTAAATATTCTATAATTGAATTTAAATCTTCTGCTTTCCCGAATCTCTTCATCGGATACATCGCTTCTTCTGATTTTATCACTGTTGTATTTTTATCCCCTTCTATCCATATCGTTCCAGGTGCTATTGAATTAACGAGTATTTGAGGAGCAAGCCTTTTCGCCGTTAGTTTTGTTAATTTTATCAACCCTGCCTTCGCAACCGAATATGGAATCGCCATTTTCCAGTTCTCAATACCCCCGAGCGATGAAATATTTATTATACTGCATGGACTATCTTCGTTAGTCATCATCATTCTTGCCGCTTCTTGTGTACAGAAAAAAGCATTCTTCAAGTTCATGCTTATAAAATTATCAAAGTCCTCTTCCGTAACCTCCAAGAAATCTTTTCTCTCAAATATTGCTGCATTGTTAACAAGTAAATCAAGTCTTCCGTACTTCTCTTCTGTCTTGGCAAATAATTTCTTTATATCTTCAACTTTTTTAAGGTCAGCTTTCACGCAAATCGCATCCGCCCCTTTTTCTTTTACCTCATTTAATGTCTTCTCAGCTTCTTCATCACTCGAATTAAAGTAATTAAGAACTACATTAAAATCCAGTTCTGCAAGTCTTAAAGCAATTTCTCTGCCCAATCGCTTTACCGATCCCGTTATTATAGCAGTCTTTTTCTTATTTTTCATATACCTGTGCCCTTGGGATGACTCGAACATCCGACACGCAGTTTAGGAAACTGCTGCTCTATCCACCTGAGCTACAAGGGCTAACGTTAAATGTACGAAATTTCATCACCTTTTTCGAGTGAAAAATCACTTAATTTTAACCAAATTCAATTTTTCTCGTCATCAATCCATGCTTTCTATTTACTGCCAAAATCTATCCTTTTACCCGTGAACCCTCGTTGATAACTTTTTAAATATCCCAAAATCCTTAATCTCCCAAATATCAGTCTTTTATTCCCAAAAGTCATTTTTTTCTTTATGCCTGCGATATGCCTGCGATATGCCTGCGATATGCCTGCGATATGCCTGCGATATGGTAAAACCTCAAAAATACGCTAAAATCCCCCTTTTACTAGTTTTGAGCATCAGTTTATAGAATATCGTACAATTAAAAAGGGGGTACACATTTCTGTGCACCCCCTTAATAAAAATCTATTAAATCTGACGTTATTTGACCAGCATCATACGTTTTGTCTCTGAAAATGAACCTGACCGTATCTGATAAAAATACAATCCTGAAGTCCATTCTGAAGCATCAATCACTATTCTATACTTGCCTGCTTTTGTCATACCGGAATGATAAGTACCGACTTCTTTTCCTAATGAATTAAATACTTTCAAAGATGTATAATCTTCTTTCGGTAATGAAAATTCAACCGTTGTTTTTGGATTGAACGGATTCGGATAATTCTGTGAAACAGAAAATCCCTTTGGTATTTCAGTTGAAATCGGAGCAATTGCTGTAGGTGGTGAATATATTCCTGCAACATTATAAATTTCTTTCGTATTATCTTCCTGTACAAAAGCTATTGTGTGCATATTATCAGTCACCCATGCAGAATTTAATTTGTATGTAATAATATATGTATAAGTTCCTGCAGCTATTGGATGCGATGTTCCCTGGCTTGTTGGATAGGATGCTCTGAATACATGCGGGAAAATTGTTTCACCATTAGAGCCCGGAGGAGTAGAATAAGTAATTCTATTCTCTAAAGCCATAGCTCTTAAATAATAATTTCCTGCCGGTAATTCTGAAAGATTTGTTACAGTTATCGTTGCTCTTATCGAATCTCCCGGTATTAGGTGATTGACCACGGAAATTGCAACAGGTGTCGGAACCGAAAGTCTGTAATTAAAATAATAATCCAAAGTTCCATAATTAGAATAGGATTGTGTAAAATACATTCCTTCAATTTTTGTATAAGGTACTGAATTTACGCCGTAGTAATATCTCCTGTCATAATTCTGAACTGTGTTATGCAGGTACATCGGGTCATTACCTGGTGAAGGCCATCCTACATGATACTTAACTGAAATGATTGAATCACCCTTAGTAGCTAAATAACCTGCCATATAGGGATTTTGAGATGCACAAGGCGCACAAGTTGAACTTGTAAAGCCTTCAAAGAAAACTGTGCGTGTTGTTGTCTGCGAAAATACAGCCGTGCTTAGGACAACAAATACTGCTAAAACAAAAAATTGAAAAGTAATTTTTTTCATAATAATATATTTAAAAGATTAATGGACAATTTATCAAATTTAAAATAATTTAATTAACAATACAACACAGAAATATTTAAAGATTTAACTAAAGTAAAATTAGCAGATTATTTATTCAATATCAAGTTAAATATTTACACCTTAATAGGGTAACAAAACAAGAATTATCTATTTTATTTGTTGACCCTGTACCCAGATAAAATTGAAAAGCATTATACAGGCTTTTGCTAACTCTTTATGTTCTATAAATATCATATTAATAATACTAGACTCATACGACGGTTTAAGCAATGGGAAAAAGACTTTATGCTCGTCAAATACCATCATCTTTATAGGTAGTGCATTTACCGCAACCGAAAGCTGACCAAGTTTTGATTGCTTCTTCACGTAATTTAGCAGCCATTCATTCTCAAATAGCTCATCTTGTTCGAATATATTCTTGCAAAGAACCCCTCTCTTTAATAGTCTTCCCTCTTCTTTTATTTGCTCTGTTAACCTTGAAGATGTATCACAAACGTATGGCCCTTTGTTAAATGTATAATGACTTATTTTTGTTTCTTTCAGAGATTGCAGGTATTTTCTTTGGATCTGTTCTGTATCTTTGAATACTTCTACAAAATCAAGGTTGTATGATATATCTTTATTTTCTTCAAATAAAGGTGTTAATAATCCAGTTACATTTTCAGCAAGTGACTTTCTATTGTTCAGTTCTGTAATGCAGTTTTCTTGATACTCATTAATTATTCTTTTGAAAGCAACTTTTGGTTCAACTGCTTCATAGTACTTAACTTTCCCGATTCCTCTCTCTGAACAGATTCCTCTTGCTAACATACGTTGTAAAACTTCATAAATTTTTGTCCGTGGTATATCTACTGAATTCTGAAGTTCCAGTGTGGTAAAACCTTTCTTAGAAAGGAGTGTAACATAAACCTTTGCTTCCCGTTCGGTGAGTCCCAAATCGATAAGTTTTTGTAGCTGCTTTTTATATTCTGTTTTCATTATTCATTTATTTTTAATATTACTCGTCTTAAATTTTAAAATAATATGTCAGTAGTAAAATTAATTCTCACTTTACTAATGACATTCTCTTTACTTCGGAATAGTCTCCTGAAATAAGTTTGTAGAAGTAAATTCCGCTAGATAAAGCTGCCGCATTATAATGAAATTCATAACTTCCCGATTCAAGTTTACTATTTACGAGTAATGAAACCTCCTTGCCTAATGCATCATAAACTTTTAAAGTCGTAAATCCTGATTTCGGCAAAGCAAATCTTATTCTTGTTGAAGGATTAAACGGATTTGGATAATTCTGCTCAAGACTGTATTTGCCGGGTATTTCACTCGAAAGATTATTAATTCCTGTCGGTATAAACATACCTTTGTTCGAATTAAGTACTTCTTTATTCACATCATTCTGAACAAACACTACAGTTGCAATGCTTGTATCCTGCCAGGCTGCTTCGCGCTTGTATGTGTACGTGTAATTATAAGTACCTGCCGTTGTCGGACAATCTACACCTGTCGTATTCGGATAAGCTCTTCTAAAAACTGTATGGAATACTGTTTCTCCGTTCGAGCCCGGAGGAGTAGAATATGTTATCAGTTTCTCAACAGCCATAACTCTAAGTCTATATGTTCCTGCAGACAAATTTGTGTTTACAACAAGTGTAATAGTCGATTTAATCGAATCACCGGCTATCCTTTGATCAATAACATCTATTGAAAGTGGAGGCGTAACTGCAAGTCTTGTATTGTATGCATTATCAAAAGCGGCATTCGTAAAAGGCCAGATGTCATAAATAATGCCGTCAACATTGCATGTTGGAACTGCCGATATGTTGTTATACTGAATTCTTTCAGTACTCTGTGTAGGATTTGCCTGATACATTGGATCAACTCCGGGCCAGGAGGCATGATACATTATCGATATTGCCTGTGCCTGATGATTTTGAAGCCAAGCTATCAGAATTGGATTGCTTGCTGCACATGGTCCGCAAGATGCATTAGTTCCTTCTTCAAATAAAACCTTGCGTGTTGGCTGAGCATTAATATTTGCAAGTACCGTTAATACAATAAGTAATGAGTAAATAAGTTTCTTCATTGTTTTATTTTTAAAATTTATAATATATCTGTTATTTAACTGTTTATTTTATTAGCATTAATTTCTTTGTCTCTGAGAATCCTCCAGATGTTATCCTATAGAAATATATTCCGCTCGATAAACTTGATGCGTTAAACTCTACCTCAAAAACCCCCGCTTCCGATTTCTGGTCGTATAATCTCGCAACTTCACGACCCATCACATCATATATCACTAATGCTGTATAACCGGATTTTGATATCTCGAACTTTATCTTTGTCACAGGGTTAAAAGGATTTGGATAATTCTGATATAATTTATACTGTCCTGCATTCTCAGTTCCGTTATTTATAGCAGTGGGAGTCGTTACCATGTACTTAAAGTATCCTGAGGGTGCAGTAAACGGTTTTGTAACACTTTTACTGTTATTCGATGTAGCTGCTATGTAGTAGTAAACTGTTTTATTCAAAGGTTGTGCTGGTATATAAGCTTTGAATGTATCCGCAGCATTAGTCATGCTTAATTCGGAGTATGCAATAGTAGTGTCTGTTCTCCAGTACAATTTTGCACTTTGTATTCCTGCTTTCGACTTTATGCTTGCTTTTACTTCATAAGGCGTTGTAGTATTGCTTGTGTTTCGTAATCCTGAATGTGAAATAAACAACGGGTCAAAGACTCCTATCTCTTTTGTAATACAGTGCACCGCACCGCTTGCCGAAATCATTCCGCTGCAGTTTATTCCAACTATTCTGTATCCCGGCATCGCTTCTCTGTATATCCTCAAGGCAGCCGTATCCAGTGAAAATCCGTATATTGGTACTATGACTGTTTTATTCACAATCAAAGAGTTAGTATATGTAAAGTAACTTGAATTTGGTGGGTATTGTCCTGACGAACTCGGTGGCATTGGTATTCTCACTACCTTATAAGGATTGCCAAAACAAGTTTGGAAGTTTGTTAAAACATAATTCAGGTTGTACTCTATCTGCGGACCGTCTGCTACTCCGTTAGGATACTGACCAACAAGCAAAGTTTCTTCATCCAGTAGTTTCATGTGCATATCAATGTGATGTATTCCGTCATAAGGCAAAGTATTCATCTTAACATACCTGCTTAATCCCATATATTTCTTTGCTATCGTATCAATCTGTGCTTCTGTCTTTCCGGGATTCTCATTCATTATTAGTTTCGATGAGAATCCAGTCCCGTGCCCGTCCACCATAAAGTTGCCGCCTGTAGCAGTAAAGTCATACGGAGATGCTATTGCCTGATGAAGCGGAGTATTATACAACTGTGCTATATAAACAGGTATCTGGTCATCAAGCGGTCTCGGACGGTTGTAAACCCAGTCAACCATCTTTAATGAATCAATTTCGCTTGTATATGCATTCCACTGACCATAATCTCGACACCAGACTGAATTAAATGACCTTATTAGAAACCGAAGATTAACTAGCGGAACTCCATAAGACGTCAATG
Source organism: Kapaibacterium sp. (SeqCode) (assembly GCA_041675325.1). Classification (GTDB taxonomy): domain Bacteria; phylum Bacteroidota; class Ignavibacteria; order Tepidaquicellales; family Tepidaquicellaceae; genus CAIKZJ01. The sequence continues at coordinate 29,563 of JBAYUG010000022.1, read as the reverse complement.
AGCTTTTTACAGAATTCGAATCGGAACATACAATCACGCAAATGCATTCATCTTGAACATAGTTTACTATCTGAGCAAGTATCGATATGTATGATGTCCATGTTACCATAATTGCCTGAACCTCTTCCCATTCAGCCGTAGTTCTTACAGGAGAATAAGGAGGATTTGTTTCTTCTGTACCAAATCCGGGAGCCGTATAGTTCTTATAAATCTTTTGTTCCTCATCTGTCATGTAATGTGGCAGGTTCTGTGCGAATGAAGCATTAACTGCTAATAGAACTAATAGTGTAAACGAAAATAGGGAAATTAACTTTTTCATATAATTATATTAAAATTTCAAATTAAAATCTTCCTTTTTGTTCTTAAATAACCCCAACAAATTCCTTTTAAAGTATTTTGGAACAAACTTTCAGCTCAAATAAGGGAAATCTGTGTCAAGATAGTTCTGCACATAATCAATAACCGCATCTTCAAGCTTGTGAAACTTTCCGCTGTATCCTGCATTTCTAATCTTTTTCATGTTTGCCTTTGTGTAATCCTGATATCGACCCTTTAATACTTCCGGCATATCAAAGTACTCAATATTTTCACTAACATTCAGTGCCTTAAATATCGGCTTAACAAACGAATTAAATGTATTTGCCTGTCCTGTTCCGATATTATATATGCCGTTAATAATTTTATTCTCACCAAAGAATATCGTCATGTCAACTGCATCTTTTACATATATAAAATCGCGTTTCTGCTCACCGTCACCGTATTCTTTTGAATCTGACTTAAACAATCTTATCTTTCCAGTTTCCTTAACCTGCTTGTAAGCCTTGCTTACTATACTTTGCATATCTCCCTTGTGATATTCATTCGGTCCAAATACATTAAAGTATTTCAGCCCTGCTATCTTATCCAGATATCCTTCTCTTCTTGCCCATTGGTCAAACATATGTTTGGAATACCCATAAGGATTAAGAGGTCTTAATGTATCCATTTTGTCTTCTTCATCATCATATCCTAGTGCACCATCTCCGTATGTTGCAGCAGATGAAGCGTAAACAAATCTTATATTATTTTCTAATGAATGTCCGCAAAGAAATTTAGTGTATTCAAAGTTGTTCCTTAACAAAAAGTTCATATCCAGCTGCGTTGTGGAACTGCAGGCGCCTAAATGATATAATGTCTCAACCTTGTTCTTTTTGAGGAATCCGTCATGAACCATCTGTCCGAAATCATCCTTGTCAAACACATCAAGGTACTTCAAAGATATAAGGTTCTTAAATTTTTCGTTTACTCCAAAATGATCGACAATAATGACATCTTCATGTCCTTTTTTATTGAGTGCCCAAACCAGTGCACTCCCTATAAATCCTGCCCCTCCGGTAACTATTATCATAACTTAATTTTAATTTCTGTAAATGTTTTTTGTCTCTCTTTGGTTCTTAAATTTTGTTCTACAAATTTAATATTTTCTTTCTGACTTTTAAAGTATAACTTTTGTGATGCTTTGTCTGCATTTAACCATTTATATTCACTATGCTCATTTGAAAGCACAACCCTCTTATCTTTAACTAAACAAACAAATAGCGGAACAAGACTAATGGAATCAGTCTTTACCGAATAAAATGTCGTTGTGTGAGGTAAAACAAATAGCTTAGTGGGAGTAAGTCCTGCTTCTTCGTTTACCTCTCTTACAGCTGTTTCAAATGCCTTTTCACTCTTTTCGATTTTGCCAGTGACTATCTGCCATATCCCCGGATACAGCTTTTCGCCTTCCACTCTTTTAAGCAGCAAAAACTTATATCTATCTTTACACTTTCTTGCAACATAACACTCAATGTATATTGAATTAATTTTCAGCATTGATGTTTGAATTATTCAAATTAGTGTGCTTCATACCAATTCTTTCCAACTCCAATTTCCACTTCTACCGGAACATCTAACTTTATTGTGTTTTTCATTTCTCTCAAAACGATTTTCTTAATCTCCTCAAGTTCAGGTTTATATACCTCAAATACAAGTTCATCATGTACCTGTAGAAGCATCTTAGACTTAAACTTTTTCTCCTTAAATATCTTATGTATTTCAATCATTGCAATTTTTATCATATCTGCTGCCGTCCCCTGAATCGGCATGTTAATCGCCATTCTTTCTGCTTCGCTTCTTACCGCATTGTTATTATTGTTTATCTGCGGTAGATACCTTCTTCTTCCCATAAGAGTTGTAACATAACCATTGTCTCTTGCAAACTTTCTTGTCCTTTCAAGATATTCATATACTTTCGGAAATTCTGTGAAGTATCTGTCTATAATTTCTTTGGCTTCTGAATTCTTCATTTCCAGTCTTGAGGCAAGTCCAAAAGCTCCTATTCCGTAAATAATCCCAAAATTAACTTCCTTTGCTTTTCTTCTTCGATTTGGATTAACCTCGTCTTTAGATTTAAGCTTAAACACTCGCATTGCGGTTTCAGTGTGAATGTCCCTGTTTTTCTTAAATGCATTTATAAAGTTCTCATCGCCTGAATAATGAGCCATAACCCTCAGTTCTATCTGTGAATAATCTGCGGAGAGTAATTCGTAATCATCATTTTTCGGTACAAATGCTTTCCTTATGTTTCTGCCCGCCTCCGTTCTTATCGGTATATTCTGCAAATTCGGGTTAACGCTCGAAAGCCTGCCCGTCGCAGCCCTTATCTGGTTGAATGATGTATGTACTCTTCCTGTTCTTTTACTTATCGATTTTAGGAGTCCGTCAATGTATGTCGATTTCAGTTTTGACATCATTCGGTATTCCAGTATGCTTTCTGCTATTGGATGTTTGTAACGCAAATCTTCCAGCACGCTTGAATCCGTAGAGTAACCCGTCTTTGTTTTCTTTGAAAGATCTAAATGAAGTTTACCCGTTAATATTTTTGCAAGTTGTGCAGGCGAATTTATATTAAACTTTTCTCCTGCCTCCGCATAAATCTTTTCTTCGTATTCTTTTATGTATTTCTGAAGCTCTTTGTCCAGTATTTTAAGTACTTTTTCATCTACACTGATTCCTTCATACTCCATATCACCAAGTACCTTTATCAACGGAAACTCAATTTCTTCGCATAGTTTTGTTTGATTTAATTTTGCCAGCTCATAATTAATCCTGTGAAAAAGCTGTAATGTAATATCAGAATCCTCCGAGGCATATTCGCTGACAAGTTCAACATCAACCTCATCCATTGTTTTTTCATCTTTGCCTTTACCTATCAATTCCTTTATTGATATAGGTCTGTATTTCAACCACTTCTCAGATAAAGAATCCATGTTATGCTCAACCGATGCATCAAGTACATAAGAACCTACCATCGTATCAAAATGAATGTTGTTCATTTCAACCCCGTACTTTTTCATAAGAAGGTAATCGAACTTAATATTTTGTCCAATTAACTTTACCTTCTTGCTTTCTAAGAAAGGTTTTATCTTTTTGATTGCCGATTTTATTTCTACACCGATTTCTTTTCTAACTTTGTTAGACGAAAACAAACTGCCTGTATCGATGGTCTCTTCTTCATACTCACCAAAAACAGGAAGATAAAATCCTTGGTTTTCCTGATATGAAAATGACATTCCTACCAGTTTCGCATCATTAAAATCAAGCCCTGTCGTTTCAGTATCAAATGATACTAACTCCTCTGATAAAAGTTTTTTAACCAGTTTGTCAAGTGATGCTTCATTCTTTATCGTATAGTAATCATGCTTGACATCTTTTATCGTCTTTATCTCCTGAACATTCTGCTCTATTTTTTCACCCTGAATTGTAATCTTTAACGTCAGGTCATTGTCTAATTCATCTTCCGCTTTTTCTATCGCTTCTATAGGTTCACCAAATCTAAGTCCGGAACTGTACTTCCTTGCAAAGGTTTTCATGTTAAGCTCTTCAAACCTTGAGTAAAGAGCTGCTTTATCAGGTTCTTTCCTCGTTAGATTATGAAAGTTAATATGTAATGGGACATCGGTTTTAATAGTAACAAGTCTTTTTGCAAGGAATGCATTATCCTTATCTCTGGCAAGAATTTCTTTTAGTTTTGGCTTTGTTATCTTTTCGATGTTGACATATAAGTCCTCTATACTTCCGTACTCCTGAATCAAAGAGATTGCAGTCTTTTCTCCGACACCTTTTACTCCGGGAATATTGTCCGCAGTATCACCCATAAGTCCAAGTATATCTATAACTTGATCCGGTGCGACTCCAAACTTTGCTTTTACGCCTTCAATACTAACTACTTCCATCCCGCCGCTGCTTCCTGTTGATGTTTTCGTTGGCTTATAAATAAAACTCTTATCAGATACAAGCTGCATATAATCTTTATCAGGTGTCACCATATAGCTAAGCACACCTTCCTTTTCTGCTTGCTTCACAAGCGTACCTATTATATCATCTGCCTCAAACCCTTCTAGTTCAATCATTGGAATGTTGTACAGCCTAACTATATCTTTCACTTCATTAATCTGCCAGGGCATATCATCAGGAATCTCAGCTCTTTGAGCTTTATATTGTGGAAATTCTTTATGACGGAATGTGGGCTTTTCTGTATCGAAACATACCGCTATATGGTCGGGGTTTTCTTCATCAAGTATTCTTAACATTGCATTTACAAAACCGTAAATTGCAGATACATTATTACCCTTTCCGTCTTTCAACGGCCGGCCTATCATTGCAAAGTACGCCCTGTAAATCATTGCCATTGCATCTATTAGAAAAAGTTTTTCTGCCATATTTTATTGCTTGTTGTTTGGATTCATAATACTATGTCTTCTGCTGTAGGCGAAATATATTACCATCCCTATTCCCAGCCAAAGCAAAAGCCTCCACCAGTTTTCAAGCGGTAATGAAAACATTAATAAGATGCAGATTAACATACCCAGTAATGGTGTAAATGGATAGAATGGTGCTTTAAATGGACGATCAGCTTTGGGATTTGTTTTCCGCATAATCAGAACTGCAGCGCATACAATCGTAAATGCAAAGAGTGTCCCTATACTGACTAATTCAGCAAGAATCCTTAGCGGTAAGAATCCTGTTAATACACTTACGAAAATACCTGTTAAGATTGTAGTCTTGTAAGGTGTTTTGAATTTTTTATGCACTGCACCAAAGAAACTCTTTGGTATCATACCGTCTCTTGCCATTGCAAGCATTATCCTCGGTTGACTAAGTAGCAATACAAGTAGTACTGATGTTATCCCTGCAATTGCTCCGAGTGATATGATGAAATTTGCCCATGTTATTCCAATGCTTTGAAATGCTTCTGATACTGGTGCATCGATATTAATCTGGTCATGAGGTACCATACCCGTTAAAACAATAGCTACCAGTACATACAATACCGTACAAATTACCAGAGAGTAAATTATCCCCTTAGGAACATCCTTGCTTGGAACTATTGCTTCCTCTGCATGCGTTGATACTGAATCAAAACCGATATAAGCATAAAATATTACTGCCGCACCTGCAATCATTCCCAGTGGTGCACCATTATTACCTACCATTCCCCATACTGTATTACCAAAGACACTCACTCCGCCCCAACCGTAAGGTGCAAAGTTAACCCAGTTGTTTGTATCAATGTAGAATGCACCCACAACAATGACAAATAAAACTATTGCTACTTTTAATATCACCATTGCCGTATTAAATCCTGCACTTTCACGAATACCTTTAACAAGGATTGCAGTAAGTATAAGTGTAATCAATACTGCAGGCAGGTCAACAATTGAACCTGTTGATATTAGATGTCCTGTTTCAAGGCTGTAATCAAATGGAGCTCGGGCCAGCAATGGAGGGATTTTAATATTAAATATATTAAGGAAACCCTGAAAATAATGTGACCACCCATGTGCAACTGATGCTGCTCCTACTGCATATTCAAGCACAAGATCCCATCCTATTATCCAGGCAAATAATTCTCCCATTGTTGCATATGCATAGGTGTATGCAGAACCTGCAACAGGAACCATAGACGCTAATTCAGCATAGCACATTGCTGCAAATACACAGGCCAATCCCGCAACAAGAAATGAAACAATTATTGCCGGACCTGTCTTATCGTGAGCTACAATTCCGGTTAGTACGAATATTCCCGTACCAATTATCGCTCCTACACCAAGACTCGTTAATGCCAGAGGACCAAGGATACGGCGTAACCGGTTCTCACCTTTCATTTCCTCCATTATCATTGCAAGCGATTTCTTTGCAAAAAACTGGCTCATATTATATGTTTTTCAGAAGAATAATGAATAATATTCAATTTAAAGATAGTATTCTTTATATGAAATGAATTAAAACAACTTAATTTTATCCGTTCGTATTCGTGATTATTCGAAAACCATATTTCCATCAAATCTAACCGCATTTTTCCCGAAATCTGTTTCGGTAAGTCTTACAATCGTTTTTAAAGCTGTCTCATTTTCATCTATTATTGGAAAACCTCTCTTAACTTGTTTAATTGAAGTTATTTCTGCCTTAATAAACTTCCCGTTTTTATTCATAAATACTTTTATTAGAGGGGCAATCCCCTGTACACCGGCTAACGAAAATTTTCCGTATGTGCAGAAATTTCCGAGACTGTAAGCTATAAACTTATCCTTATAAATCTCAACAGCTCTTGATACGTGGGGACCATGTCCAAATACTATGTCTGCACCATTGTCAATTACCCTGTGTGCAAAATCATAAACATCCCCTCTGTTTTCGCCAAGAAATATTTCCTTCCTTTTGAAAACATTCTGAGCTCCCGATCCCTCGGCACCTCCATGAAACATTACAACAAGTATATCGCATTTTGATTTTAATTCTATTATGGTTTCTTCAACTAATCTCTCATTGTTTATATTTATTGTTCCTCGGTTTGGAGCAAATCCTGCAAAACCAATCTTTAAACCTTTAACTTCTTTAATAGTAGTTGGAAAATCAGTGGTTCCTGCATAAAGTATCCCATTTCCATCAAGTACACTGTATGTTGTTTCCCTTCCTTTTGTGCCCATGTCAAAAGCATGATTATTCGCAAGGTTAACATAATCGAATCCTGCATCATTTAAGTATTCCGCATATCTTTCCGGCATCCGGAATGAATAGCACCTTTCTGGGGTCTCGCATTCTTTTGGTGTTCCGCCTGAATTAAGAAACGGACCTTCTAAATTACCTGTTGTTATATCAGCATTTCTTAGTATGTCTTTTACACCATCAAATAATTCTCTTCCGTCGTCAGGAGGCAGGTCTGAGGAAGGATACGTTGTTCCCATCATAATGTCACCCACACCAATGATCGTAATTGTATCATCTGTTATTTTATTAACAGTATCTTTTATGGATGAAGAATTGCTGGTCTCTTTTAAATTATTCCGGTCGCATGAAGACAGAAATATTAGTATAGGAATAATCAGAAGGTATATGTATTTCATATGTAAATATAGTAATAGTCCTATAAATAAAAAAGGGTTTGTGAATAACTCCACAAACCCTTTTTATAGAAAATCTTACAGTTAGTTCAAGCCGCACATACCATTAGCACATCCACCTCCGTAAGAAGGCATTCCACACGAACCCCCTTCGCATCCGGCAGAACTACCGGATGACATAACCGATGAAAAGGTTGACATCATTTTAATATGACTCTTTGAATTACATGAAGGACAAACTATATCTTCTTCTTTCTCCTTTGTCTTATGAAATACATCATAATTCGAGTTGCATTCTGTGCATTTATATTCAAAAATTGGCATAATTATTTCCCCTTTATTTTAATTTTAATTGCTATTAGCAAATATATTCATTCGGGACAATAAAAGCAATGATTTTTTCTAATAAAAAATACCTTCCGTCGCTGACAGGAAGGCATGATTTCTAAATCCTTAAATTACTATTGCCCTAAATATGCTTTTAGTGACTTGCTTCTTGAAGCCTGCCTTAGTCTTCTGATTGCTTTTTCTTTTATCTGCCTAACACGTTCGCGTGTCAGCTTGTACTTATCACCGATTTCTTCCAGCGTTAATGGATTCTCTTTCTCGAGTCCGTAATACAGTTTCACAACTTCTTTTTCCCTTTGTGAAAGCGTGTCAAGTGCTCTTTCAATTTCTATCCTCAAAGAATCCTTTAACAATCCCTGATCAGGCATTCTCTCTGCTTTATCAGGCATAATGTCTATAAGCTTGGTATCTTCACCATGTATGCTCGGAGCATCCATTGAGACATGCCCGCTTGAATTTTTGAGTGTTTCCTGAACTTCATAAATACTCATATCAAGTTTCTCGGCAATCTCAAGAACATTTGGTGCACGCTCGTTGCTCTGCTCAAGCTCGCTGATTGTCTTTGAAATCTTGCTCTTTTGCTGTACTATATTAAGCGGCAGCCTTACAACTCTTGATTGTTCTGCTAATGCCTGTAATATAGACTGTCTTATCCACCAAACAGCGTAAGATATAAATTTGAAACCTCTTGTTTCGTCAAATTTCTTTGCGGCTTTAATCAGTCCGAGATTACCTTCATTTATAAGGTCATTCAATGATAAACCCTGATTCTGATATTGTTTTGCTACGCTAACAACGAAACGAAGATTAGCCCTGACAAGTGTATCTAAAGCTTTCTTTTCGCCTTTCTTTATTCTTTTTGCGCAGTCAATTTCATCAGCAACGCTTAATGGTGTCGTTTTACTGATTTCCTTAAGATATATATCGGTTGATTGATTTTCGCGGCTTGTATATTGTTTTCCTAATTTCATATCATTTTAAATTGCAGATATACACCTGCACTTATTTAAACTACAAAAATAGGAACTTAGTTTCATAAGAAACTAAATCCCTATTTAACTTTCATAAATTTATAATATCTTTAATATTGATATTATTATTCTGTCGGATTTCCGCCAATTAAATCTATCTTATCTTCCTTGTGTAATGTAACTATTGCTTTCTTTCTGTCTGCTCTAAAACCTGAGAATTTGCCTTTTTTAGTCATTGCTGATTTCTGCTTACCCTTCATAACCAAAGTTCTTACATTCGTTACACGTACTTTAAACTTTTTTTCAACAGCACCGGCTATTTCTATTTTATTAGCATCTATTCCAACTTCAAAAGCATACTGGTTTCTTATTTCCTGTAAACCGGTATTTTTCTCAGTTATTAATGGTCTGATTATTATTCTTTTCATTTTTCTAATTTATGATAATAAAGGTTTGCATAATTTCTCAACTGCTGACTTCTGTATCAAAATCATTTTGTTATTCAGTAAATCATAAGTTGCAGCCTGGTCCGAAATCAAAACGTTTAACTTTGGAAGATTTCTGCCTGACTTATACAGATTCTCATTTCTTTCAGTAACTAACAAAAGAGTCTTGGTCGCGTCCAGCTTCAAGGATTTGATAACTTCAAGCATATCCTTGGTTCTCGGCTTTTCAAAATTGAAATCCTCTACAATAGTGATTTCATTTTCTTTTGCTTTTAAGCTTAAAGCGCTTTTTCTCGCAAGCCTTGCTGCCTTCTTCGGAATATCTAAATAATACCTGTGAGGTTTCGGTCCGAATATCGTACCACCGCCAACCATTACTGGTGAACGGTTTGTACCTCTTCTTGCATTACCGGTACCTTTTTGCCTGTAAGGTTTCTTGCCGCCGCCTCTGACTTCGCTTCTTTCTTTGGTCTTGTGAGTGCCCTGTCTTCTGTTCGATAAATATGTTCTTACTGCCTGATAAATTAAATGAGTATTCGGTTCAATACCAAATATTTCATCAGGTAGATTGACTTTTTCACCGCTGTCAGTTCCGTTTATTTTTAATACTTTAAGTTCCATCGTTAATTTTTATAAATTTCAACTAATCCGGAATTTGCTCCCGGTACAGCGCCTTTTATTAATATAAGGTTTGAATCTGGAATTATCTTTACTACTTTAAGATTTCGTACAGTTACCTGATCTCCGCCCATTCTTCCTGCCATTCTCTGTCCTTTCCAAACTCTGGAAGGATATGATGATGCACCGATTGAACCGGGGGCTCTTTGTCTGTCACTTTGTCCGTGAGTTCTCACACCGCCATGAAAGCCGTGTCTTTTCATAACACCCTGAAATCCCTTGCCTTTTGATGTTCCTGTTACTTTTACCTTATCGCCGATTTTAAATACTAAATCTACTTTTATCTCATCGCCTACTTTTAAGTCAGTTACGGGATAATCCCTTAACTCTTTCACGTAGCGAGGAGGTGCTATTTTTAAATCCTGATAACCTTTTCTCTGAGGCTTGCTGACATTCTTTTCCTTCTTCGTCTGAAATCCTACTTTCACCGCTTCATATCCATCTTTCTCTTTCGTCTTTATCTGTGTCACAACGCAAGGACCAGCCTCGATAACCGTGCAGGGAACTGCATTACCGGTCTCCTCAAAGAATGTTGTCATCCCGATTTTTTTTCCTAATATACCTAACATTTCCGTTTAAGTTTTATTTAATAAATCTTACGTTTACACCTTTATTTCAATGTCAACACCACCCGGAGGATCCAGCTTGGTCAATGCATCAACAGTCTTGTTGGAAGAATTCAAAATGTCAATCAATCTCTTGTGTGAACGGGTTTCAAACTGTTCACGTGACTTTTTATCAACATGTGGTGATCTGAGTACTGTATAAACGTTCTTCTTTACCGGTAAAGGTATCGGTCCGCTTACTATAGCACCAGTCTGCTTGATTGTCTTTATTATTCTTTCCGTCCACTTGTCCAGAAGGTTGTGGTCGTAAGATTTTAATTTAATCCTGATTTTTTGTGTTGCCAATTTTTTATGGTTTTGTATTTTTACATTGAAAGAGCGGTTGTCCGCTCTTTCACATGAAATAAAATATTCTTATTTGATTATCTTTGTTACAACGCCTGAACCTACTGTTCTGCCGCCTTCTCTGATAGCGAATCTTAATTTATCTTCCATCGCGATAGGTGCAATCAGAACTATTTTCAATCCGTCAAGGTTATCACCCGGCATAACCATCTGTACACCTTCAGGTAATGTTACAACGCCTGTTACGTCAGTTGTTCTGAAATAGAACTGTGGTCTGTAGTTGTTTGAAAACGGTGTATGTCTTCCGCCTTCTTCTTTCGACAATACGTAAACCTGTGCTTCGAATTCTGTGTGAGGTGTTACTGATCCTGTTTTCGCAAGAACCATTCCTCTTTCGATTTCTTTCTTGTCAACACCTCTTAATAGAAGTCCACAGTTGTAACCCGCTACTGCTTCTGTAAGAATTTTATTGAACATTTCAGCACCTGTTACTACTGTTTTCTTGTGTGCACCAAGTCCTACCAATTCAACTTCATCACCTACTTTTACTCTGCCTCTTTCAATTCTGCCTGTTGCTACTGTTCCACGGCCTGTGATTGAGAATACGTCTTCAACCGACATTAAGAACGGTTTGTCGTTTTCTCTCGGCGGCTCAGGAATGTATGAATCTACTGCATCCATTAATTCCCAGATGCACTGGAATCTCGGATCGTCTATTCCAATTGATTCATCAAGACCGGCCTCCATGGCTTTTAATGCTGAACCTCTGACGATAGGAATATCGTCACCGGGAAAATCATATTTTACTAATAATTCTCTGATTTCCATTTCAACGAGTTCAAGTAATTCAGGATCTGCAGCATCAACTTTATTCAGGAACACTACCATCGCTGGTACACCAACCTGACGTGCAAGAAGGATGTGCTCTCTTGTTTGCGGCATAGGACCGTCTGTTGCGGCTACTACGAGAATGGCGCCGTCCATCTGTGCAGCACCTGTAATCATGTTTTTTACGTAGTCAGCGTGTCCGGGACAGTCAACGTGTGCATAGTGTCTTTTTTCTGTCTGATATTCAACGTGAGCAGTTGCAATCGTGATACCTCTTGCTTTTTCTTCCGGTGCTTTATCAATATCATCAAATTTTCTTACTTTTGCTGAGCCTTTTCTTGCTAAGCACATTGTGATGGCAGCGGTTAACGTGGTTTTTCCGTGGTCAACGTGCCCGATGGTTCCGATATTAACGTGTGGTTTAGACACGTCATATGTTTCTTTTGCCATTTCTCTTAATCTCCTATATAGAAGTTATTTTAAATTAGTTAATAAAAATTTTTATATAAGCTTGTGGGTCAGGGAGGAATTGAACCTCCCACCTCGTGCTTATAAGGCACGCGCTCTAACCAACTGAGCTACTGACCCAGCTTTGTCCTTGCGGACGGAAACCCTCCAACACTATCCGCGGAGTGGTGTTCGGGTTTTATAGAGCTTTCCCGTGTCTAATCGACGAGTTTTATTCTTCCTTAAAAAGAACTGACCCAATATTATTTAAAGAACTATTTTCTTCTTGCGCCTGTGTAATTTTCTATTATCTTTTCAGATACAGATTTTGGTGCTTCATCATAATGAGAGAATTGCATAGTGTAAATTGCTCTTCCCTGAGTCATTGACCTCAATGTAGTTGCGTATCCGAACATTTCGGATAATGGTACCATCGCTCTTATAACCTGTGCATCGCTTCTCTGACTCTGTCCTTCAATTCTTCCTCTTCTTGAACTTAAGTCACCCATAACAGATCCCATGTAATCATCAGGTGTTACAACTTCAACATCCATGATTGGTTCAAGCAATACGGGATTGGCTTTTCTTGCTGCTTCTTTGAAAGCCATCGAACCCGCAATCTTAAACGCCATTTCCGAAGAGTCAACATCATGGTATGAACCGTCAAACAACGTAGCTTTTACGTCTTCAACAGGATAACCTGCAAGTACGCCGTTCTTTAATGCTTCTTCAATACCTTTTTCAACCGCAGGAATGTATTCTCTTGGAATAACACCGCCTACAATCTTATTCTCGAATATAAATCCTTTACCCTTTTCATTTGGTTCCAAATCAATCCATACGTGTCCGAACTGTCCTTTACCGCCTGATTGTCTAACAAACTTATGCTCCTGTGTAACTTTCTTTCTGATTGTCTCTTTATATGCAACTTGAGGCTTGCCCACATTTGCATCAACCTTAAACTCTCTTTTTAATCTATCAACAATAATTTCAAGATGAAGTTCACCCATGCCTGATATAAGAGTCTGACCTGTGTCTTCATCTGATTTAACTCTGAATGTCGGGTCCTCATCTGATAACTTTGAAAGTGATTCTCCGAGTTTATCCTGGTCTGCCTTCGTTTTAGGCTCAATCGCAATCTGTATAACAGGTTCTGGGAATGTCATTTTCTCAAGAATTATCTGGTCATCTTCTGTGCATAATGTATCGCCTGTCTTTGTATGTTTAAGACCTACTGCTGCAGCAATATCACCGGTGTAAACTTCCTTAATATCTTCTCTATGATTCGCATGCATCTGTAAAATTCTTCCGAGTCTTTCTTTCTTGCCCGAAACAGAATTATAAATATAACTTCCCGCTTCGGCTTTTCCTGAGTACACTCTGAAGAAACATAACTTGCCGACATATGGGTCGGTCATTATCTTAAATGCTAATGCAGAAAACTTTTCATCATCAGAAGCTTTTCTTACTACCTGATCATCCTTATGAAAATGGTGCGCCGATATTTCATTTATATCTAATGGCGTCGGAAGCAGCTCGATAATCATATCAAGAAGATTCTGAATGCCCTTATTTTTAAACGATGAACCGCAAAGGACAGGTATTATCTTAACCTGCAATGTTGCTTCTCTTAAAACTCTGATTATTTCCGGTTCTGTAATTTCTTTACCCTCGAGGAATTTCTCAAGTAATGTATCATCAACATCTGAAACTGCTTCAAGAAGTTTCTGCCTGTATTCTTTTGCCAGAGTCGTCATTGAAGTCGGTATATCTATATCCTCGAATGTTGATCCTAATGTATCTTCATTGAACATCCTTGCCTTCATCGTAACAAGGTCTATAACACCCTTGAACATATCACCCTGACCTACGGGCAGCATTATAGGAACTGCATTTGCCTTAAGCCTGTCTTTCATCATTTCGATTGCATGGAAAAAATCCGCTCCGGTTCTGTCCATCTTGTTCACAAAAGCAATTCTTGGTACATTGTATTTATCGGCCTGACGCCATACAGTCTCTGACTGAGGCTCTACACCGCCGACTGCACAAAATAATGCAACTGCACCGTCAAGCACTCTTAATGAACGCTCAACTTCAGCAGTAAAGTCAACGTGGCCGGGAGTATCAATAATATTAATTCTATGATCTTTCCAGCTGCATGTCGTTGCAGCAGACGTAATTGTAATACCTCTTTCCTTTTCCTGTTCCATCCAGTCCATCGTAGCGCCGCCCTCATGAACTTCGCCCATGCGGTGTAGCTTACCGGTATAATACAGAATTCTTTCCGTAGTAGTAGTCTTACCGGCGTCAATGTGCGCCATAATACCAATGTTTCTCGTTCTTTCTAAAGGTACCTGTCTAGGCATCTTTTAAATTTCCCTCTCCTTCTAGTTTATAATTTACCATCTGAAATGTGCAAACGCCTTATTAGCTTCAGCCATTCTGTGAACGTCTTCCTTCTTCTTCACTGAACTGCCTTCACCAACGGATGCTGCCATTAATTCATTCGCAAGTCTCTGAGCCATAGTCTTTTCACTTCTTGCATTTGAATATGTTAATAACCATTTAATCCCCAGTGCAATTCTCCTGTCAGGTCTTACTTCAGTAGGAATCTGGTAGTTTGAACCACCGACCCTGCGTGAACGAACCTCAATAGAAGGCATTACATTGTTGACTGCTTTATTGAAAACTTCCAGAGGATTTCCTTTTGTTTTTTCCTCTATTATCCCAAAAGCTTTATACAATATTTTCTGGGCGACAAGTTTTTTGCCGTCCTGCATGATTGAATTTATGAATCTCCCTACAAGTATATCATTATACTTAAAATCAGGAATCCTGATCCTCTTCTCTGCTCTTTTTCTTCTCATTAAAAAAGATATTTTATGTTAGAAAATTTATTTAGCGGCGGCTTCTTTAACTCTCTTTGCGCCGTATTTTGATCTTGACTTCTTTCTGTTGGCAACGCCAGCGGTATCTATTGCACCACGAATGATGTGATACCTAACGCCCGGAAGGTCTTTTACTCTTCCGCCACGGATTAATACTATGGAGTGTTCCTGTAGATTGTGACCCTCGCCCGGTATGTAAGCGGTTACTTCGATACCGTTCGTTAATCGTACCCTTGCTACTTTTCTTAGCGCAGAATTCGGTTTCTTAGGAGTGGTCGTGTACACACGCGTGCATACGCCTCGCTTCTGAGGACATGAATCCATTGCTGGAGCCTTGCTCTTATAGACCTTATCCTTACGTCCTTTGCGAACTAATTGATTTAATGTTGGCAATCGAATCTATTGTTTTATTTACAAAATATTTGGAAACCTCAAAAATACTAATTTTATTCCATTTAGTCAACTCAATTTAGCATATACCACGTTACTTTTTTCAAATTCGGTCAAATTTACTTTTTCTTTATAACTTGCTTTTGATTGGCTCTTAATTAGCCTTTGATTGGTCTCATTTCCGTACTTCAAAAACCCTTAAAATTGCAAAATTTCGCAGGTTTTAAAATCATGCATTTAATTCAGAATACTTAATAAAACATACATTTATTAAAACTACGATAATACCAAATTTTGCCATTTTTCAATAATTTAAATATTGCTAAATTTTCAGAAAATAATCCCCATAAATTTAAATTTATCATATTATGAAAAATTTAATTGTTCTGCTCTTTTTATTACTTACCTTTATTACCATTAGTTGTAACTCGGACAGCGCCACAAATTCAGGTGACCCGAACGAAATTCTTCTTCAGCAATTTCGCAACGCAATTACTGATGCGTCTAAACCTCTTACAAAGAGTGGTATTGATACAACCCTTACACCTATTATCAACTCCAATACACAGCTTCAATGGGATCAGGCAAATGTTCTTTGTGTAACATGGACAAGTACAACGTATTTTGACGACAAGATTGATTCTACGATTATTACTGCAAGTGATATGTGGATTACTGTTGTCCCGATAGCAAAAGTTATGATGGGTCATTTTGTTTTTGAAACAGTAAATCCTGAACTCCGAATGAAACAGCTTCTTGGAATGTGGCCTGATAAACCAAGAACAAGGTTTGTCGAAGTATGGGCTGATACAAATACAATGTTCAGACCTTGCCCTGATCCTGAAATCTGGGATTGCAAATGTGATACTATCTTTCCGGCAAATGTAAGTGCTGCACACATGCAGTGGTTTAATAATGAAATCATTAACAAATACGGACCGGACGGTTATCCATGGACAAGACAGGGTTACACTTATGACTGGGGCGGCAGAACAAAATTCGGATTAAGCGAGTTTGTAATAAAGAAAGGAGTACCTGTAAAAATTAAAAGCGTAACTACTCCATCGACATTATACGCAATGTATAAATAATCTGTCAGAAGTCTAACTCTATACTGAGTGAAATATCATAAGGCATACATCCGCCTTTGGAGAATAAATTAATATAAAGAATCTAAATTTTAATATATTAAAATTGTACCATTAGTTATATCAAATAATTCAATGTTGAATTTTTCAAGCATGCTTATTCTTACTTCACAAACAAGATTAACTTTATCAGTTGAATTATTTTCAGTTATACTTATAGCGTTCGTTTCAATGAATTTCATAACAGCACTTATATAGCTGTAATTAAATTGAATGATTTTCCTTGTTGTCATTACTACCTGTCTTTTATCCGATATTTTCAGACATTCATCAGCTGCATTGAAGTAAGCCCGCTTTAATCCACCGACTCCAAGTTTTATCCCGCCGAAATATCTTGTAACAACTACAAGAATATTTTTGAGGTCATGCTTGTTGATAGCATCATAAATAGGTTTACCCGATGAGCCTGAAGGCTCACCATCATCATTGTATCTGAAGTTGTCTTTTTCGAAAAGCACATACGCAAAAGGATGGTGTCTGGCATCAAAATATTCTTTACGTGTCTGATTTAAGATATCAGAACTTTCTTCCGGGTTACTTATTGGATAAGCATTAGCTATGAATTTTGAACGCTGAACTTTCAGTTCAAGAGTGGTGTGTTTTGATAAGGTTATGTAACTATCTTTTTCCAAGATAAATTTTCATTCTTTTACCAGCCTTCCTTTCCTATTAATGGAACAAACTTAAAGTTTTTATGCTTAAATATATCAAGGAATTCGTTTCCATTTTCCTCCTTAACACGAATGACCTGCCAGATCTCCTGTGTATCCCTATCACCAATCGGAATTACAAGTTTTCCGCCCACTGCAAGCTGCTTTACAAGTGTATCAGGTAATTCAGGGCTTCCTGCAGTGACAACAATTCCATCATATGGAGCATGTTCCCTCCAGCCCAGTGTACCGTCTGAACATTTCAGTTTAACCTTATATCTGTTATCATGCAGAATCTTTTTTGCTTCAAGGTAAAGATGTTCAATCCTTTCAACAGAATAGACATCTGCACCGAGTTCACATAGAATTGCTGCCTGATAACCCGAACCCGTTCCTATTTCCAGAATCTTGCCACCCTTTTTAACATCAAGAAGCTGCGTCATAAAGGCTACTGTATAAGGCTGAGAGATTGTTTGGTTAAAACTTATAGGCAAGGCGCTATTATCGTAAGCAAGTCTTTTTAGTTCAGGAGTTACAAAATATTCTCTACGTACTTTTTTAAATGCATTAATAACTTTCTCATCTCTTATGCCTGACTTAATCAGCACCTTAATCAGTTCTTCTCTCTTTAAATCGAAGTAAGAATATACCATGTATTTATTCCGTATCTTTAACGCTGTTTGATTTAGCTGACTCAAATATTGTTTTCAGTGACTTGGCAACATTAGTACTGCCCATAGCATCTTTAAGTTTTTCCTTAAGTTCATCTACATCTTTACATAAATGAAGTTTACCGTCTTCAGCAATGGATATTCTTGAAGTTTCTTCGGAGACTATAACAGCCAATGCGTCGGATTGTTCTGTGATACCAAGTCCTGCACGATGCCTTGTTCCAATGCTTCTGTTGAAAGCAAACTGTGTTTCAGACAAAGGTAATACGCATCTTGCAGCTTCAATCTTATTATTATTTATTATAACAGCTCCGTCATGCAGCGGTGAACGCGGATAAAAAATTGAAATGAGTAATTCTTTACTTATTCTGGCATCGATTCTTTCTCCTCTTTCAACATAATTTTGCATTCCGGTAGCTCTCGTGATTACAATCAATGCTCCCCAACCGTTTCGCTGAAACTCACGGCATGCTTCTGCGACCTCTGTAACATTCTCGTTCATATCCTGCCGCATAAAAAGTCTTGCGATTCTTGTCCTTCCGATTATAATCAATACTCTTCTAATTTCAGGTTGGAAAAGAATAATAAGAGCTATAACCCAAATATCAGTCAATCTGCTTAATAACCAGCCCAGTACCTGAAGGTTTAAAATCTGTGCAAGAAGTGATACTCCTAAAATCAGGAGTAGTGAAATGAAAATCTGAAAAGCAATAGTACCGCGCATAAGCTTATAAAGCTTAAAGAAAATGTATGTCACTATAATAAGATCAATGACATCAACTAACCTAACGGATACAAATCCAATTTTAAACAACTCCATTAAATAATTTAAACAAAATCGTTTACTAATAAAATGAAAAAAGAAATTGAAGGATAAAAGATATTAATTAATGAATAGAGAAAGCATAAACTAATAAAAAACCCGAAAAGGAATACTTTCCGGGTTCAAAAAATTATTGAATTCAGATAATTATCTTACAAGTACCATACGTTTAGTGATAATATTGCCATCAGCAGACAGTTTAGCAAAGTAAACACCGCTTGCCAAACCTTCAGAAATAAACTCATACTTATAACTTCCAGGTTTAAGGGTTTCACTTACCAAAAGCGCAACTTCTTTTCCTAATTCATTGTAAACCCGTAATGTTACAAATGATGATTTTGGAATATCAAATTTAATTATTGTTTCAGGATTAAACGGGTTAGGATAATTCTGTGACATATTATATGAATTCGGAACTTCACCAGCATTTATCATTATTCCTGAGGTAATGCCGTGTGGTCCGGAGCCTGTGGGGTTAGAAGAATGACATACAGAACATTTTCTTAATGTACCAGAGAAACCCTGCAAGTTGATTGCCTGTAAATTATCGTTTGCTTCTCTTGTCGGAGTTATTGCGTGAGGACTTCCGTGACATGCGGAACAGAATATATTTCCGTGTCCTTTTGAATTTCTGAAAAGTTTATTAGGCTCTTCAGCATAATTGCTTCCGTGACAAGCAGAATTGCCGCATTGAGGTTCCTGAAGCCATGGTTTGCGTCCTCCGTTTATACTTGAAGCAATCTGGCTCATTGTGCCATGACAGCTCTGACAGGTCATTGGATTTGGAATACCTACTCTCATAACATCTCTAAAACACTGCGTGTTTGGTCCCGGATGACATTTATAACAAGTGTTTATATCGTTTACCGGTTGTATATTATCATGTTTTTCATGAATCCTATATGAGAATGATTTAGCGTGAATAGTATCTCCAATAGTTCCTAAAGCATTCGAACCGTGACATCTTGCACAAAGTTCGGGACCGTTTGTATTAAAGCCTGTAACATCTTCGTGATCATTTTTAATTGACTGTTCAGAAGAATGGCATCCTGACTGAACGCAGCCGATTTCGTTACTAACCGGAATGACTACATCAGTTGTTGCAACAATATCATTTGTTGCAATATTTCTTGCGACAAGATGAATTGTCTGAAATGGCTTCTCGACTGTCCAATTAGTATCTTTAAATGGCGTAACGGGGATACCTTCGGCATGAAAATAATTACCTGCGGTTACAATATCAAGTTGACCTGTTAGACCTTTACCTGCTAATCCAATATTATCAGGAAGTGGATTAGGTAAACCAAATACTTGCTGAGCATAAGTCCAGAAATTGGTTTTACCAACTGAATATGTATTGTAAGGGATAGAATATTCAATTTTAAAACCTGTTGTAATAATCTGAGGTGATTGACCTACAGATTTTAAAATTAATTGTGCATTGATATTGTTATAAGGAGGTAAGACTGTCATTTTAGAGAAATCCTTATTTGAACAATGCATACCTAGGTCATTCCAACCAATCAAAATGTATTGCTGTGAATATACATTTGAAACTACGAGGAATAACACTACGATTAAAACTGATAGAGATTTAAATCGTTTATTCATTATAACTCCTTTTAAATGATTAATATTATTTAACTATTTAATTATAAAAATGCAAGTACTAAATCAGCCTTATTGCATTTATTAAAACAGGTACTTAGAGTTATAATAAAACAAAAAAGGGGCTAAAAGAAGCCCCTTTTAAAAACTTTAATATTTATAAATTACATCCCTGCGCTTGGAGGAGCCGGTTCATCGGCTTTTCCTGCATTTCTTAACGGAATATAAATTAGAATTAAACCGATAATGGCGAGAATAGCAAAACCTATCAATAAAGGCGGTTCTGCAAAAATCTGAGGAATTTTCATTTCAGCAATTTTAAACGGAGCAAATCCCAGTCCGGTTAAGGCTTCACCTGCAATAAACCCGGATGCAAGCAAAATTCCCACGTTTTCAATTCTAACTTTCTGAGCTTCATTTAATTTTCTCTTCTTTACCATGATATCAAGAATTCCTTTAATGATACCGCCAATAAATATTGCGAAGGTGGTTTCAAGCGGTAAGTACATACCTACTGAAACAAGCATCGGGCTCTTTACCTGCATCATTATAAATGCAATACCCATTAACAGACCTACGATAATTAATGACCATGCCATTTTACCGCCTACTATACCCTGCGAAAGCATTGCCATCAGACCTGCCTGAGGAGCGGATAGATTTTTACTTCCGAAACCGCCCTGATAGTTTTGCTGAATACCCTGAGCAATGTCAGCCTGATTTAAAAGATTCAATACATAAAACATTACAAGACCTGATACAACAACACCGATGATATCACCGACCTGCATCTTCCATGGTGTACCGCCGAGTATATGTCCTGCTTTAAGGTCCTGAAGCATTTCACCTGCAACTGCAGCTGCAACACAGACAATAGCCGCGACACCAAGAACTGCTGCCACGCCGCCGTTCTGTGCATCAACTCCAATAACAACGAGTATCAACGCCGTTGTAACGAGAGCAGTTAAAGTTAAACCGCTGATAGGATTGTTAGAAGAACCAATAATACCTACCAGATAACCCGAAATAGCGGCAAAGAAAAATGCAAGTATAATTAAGATTGTAGCTGATGCTAAAGCAGGAGCTAATCCCGTACCAAAAACAAAATAAGTAATTAGAAATGTTGTGATTGCAACTGCAATTATACCGATTAAGACATAAGAGAAAGGTAAATCCTTTTCTGTTCTCTCAACGTTTTGATGAGTACCTGAAGCAGCTTTCTTTACGTCACCAACCGAGCGTTTTAAACCTGCAAACAAAGATTTGCGCATATTGAACAAAGTAAACAAGGCACCCATAAGCATACCACCGATTGCAATAGGTCTTACGACATATCTCCAAACCTGATTAATCTGGAAGCCCTGGTCTGAAACTACTTCAACACTTTTGCCTGTCATCGCTGCCCATTCCTGTAAGAAAGGTGCAGCTGTAATGTAAGGAGCTATGAAATAATAAATAATAGGTGTTAGTAAACCCCATGCTATTAAACCACCGCTGAAGTTAAGTGATGCATACTTAGGTCCGATAATATAACCTACACCCATGTAAGCAGGACTTATACCGGGAGAACTAATAAGCATACCGCCCTGAGCGTCGATGTTTGTTCCCGGAATTTTAACTTTATCGAAGAAGCCATAGAATTTTTCCCAGCTTGCAGCGAAGAAACTAATCTGGCCAAGAAACTGAATTAATGCACCGAGTCCCATAGCACCAAAAAGGAATTTGGAACCGCCGCCGCCGCCTTGTCCCGATTTATGTATTTCAGCTGCTGCAGTTGATTCGGGAAATAACAATTCCTTATCTTCAACCATTACCCTTCTTAAAAGTGCAACGAACATTATACCGAGAATACCGCCTGATATTAAGATAACCGTAGCAGTGGCATAATTTGCACCGGAAATATTCTTAGGATCCCATATACCCGCAATAAAGAATGCCGGTAAAGTAAAGATAGCACCCGCCGCAACAGACTCTCCGATAGAACCTACAGTTCTGACGAAATTTTCTTCGAGTATATTACCTTTAAAAACTTTTAAAATTGCCATTCCAAGAACAGCAGCAGGATAAGTAGCGGCAATTGTCATTCCCGCCTTTAATCCTAAATAAGCATTAGCTGCACCAAGAACAACTGCCAGTATCAAACCGATTATTAATCCGCGGATTGTAAACTCAGCTAGATTAGTTTCGGCAGATACAAACGGAACAAATTTCTTTTGTTCTGACATAATTCTTTAATTTAAGTTAAAAGTATAATTTTATATAATTTTGCCTTTAGTATTTAAAAATATTAAGGAAGTTATACAATTAAAATTAAAGTTTCAATTCTACAATTTAAAACGGGTGGGTAGGATTTATTTCGTAGTTTTAAAGGATAATATTTTATACGCCTCTTTTACAGCCCCAGATTAGGATATGCAGACGGTCTGTGTAATTGAAATGATACTTCTTGCATACCTCGGCAAGTTCTATTCTTTTAGAGGAAATATCAAGGTCTGTTAATCCTTCGGGCATAAGATATATATCTTTACTATCAAAACCGATTTTATTCTGAAGCAAAAGGATCTCTTCAATGTCTTTAACATTGCAATAAACAAACTTCCATTGAATGTTTGTATTTTCTTTGAACGAGATATTATGAAAGGTATTTAATACAGAAAGATTGATACGATTTTGCAAATGCATCTTTTCATACTTGGTATCGTATGGAGTTGAAGATTTCAGTTTAGGGCTAACGCTTATTAAATCTATGTATTCGAGAAACTGACCTTCATAGGTACCGTTTGTTTCAAGCGTTATATATGCACCTTTATCTTTCAGTTTAGAGCATAACTCAGTAAGTTCCTCGTATTGCAAAGTCGGCTCTCCGCCTGTGATAACAACTTCATCAACACCGCTGTTTTTAAATTCGTTAATAATATTATCAACGCTTAATTCACCTATATTGTGTTCATCTTCAGGAGTCCAGCTTGTGTAAGGAGTATCGCATAAATTCCCTCCTGAGAACATACATCTTAGATTACAATTATTAGTCCTAATGAAGAAAGAAGGGGCGCCGATTCGCTTCCCTTCTCCTTGTATTGAATAGAATAACTCTGAAATCTTCATACTACTTCTTTGAATCTAACGGACCTGCAAGGTTCTTGTATGATATCAATTCGGCTTTAACGGAACCTACGATAATATCAAGTTTTACCATGACGGGAATCTTTCTATCATCCCTTGAAATCCAAACAGCAATATTCTCTGCCTTCTTTATAAGTGCACCTTCTTCTGCAACGGGCTGAACTATTACGCATCTGAAATCACCGGCAGGTACATCGACATCTTCTTTGTCGAGAACCTTTACTCTAAGGTCATAATTTTTATCGTCGTAGAAACTATTAAGAGTAATAATCTCGCCGTTATTCATGTTCTGGACGTTCATTGTTCTTGCATAATAGAAGGCACTTATAATGTCTAGTGAATAAGGTTTTATATCGAATTCGCCATCGGTTTCTTTCTTTCCCTTTGTAGTATTAGTAGTTCTTGCTTTGTTATTTTCGTTATCGAAAATAACTGTAAAATCTTTTGTGTAATCACCTTCTCTAATGTACTGTTCAAACTTCCATGGGAACAGTCCGTCGGCATCCAGATAGCACTTGTACTTATCCTGCAGTTTATAAACCCATTCAAAACTTGAAGCTGATGTAAGAGTTGCAGTGATATCGTAGCAGTTTCTGCCATTCATCAATACAAAGTTAGGTGCTATTTCAAAGACTACGTAACCTGCTGTGAGGAATCCATAGCTGATTTCGTACTCGAGTCTTTCCCCAAGTCCAAAAGCATTCTGACTTACTTTTCTGTATTCCTTATCCTGTGCATTTACAAAGCTAAATGACAGAACCAATAATATAATAACTCCTGCGATAATGTTCTTCATGATATTTTAATGTTTACTTTATTTAATTATTCTAACCGTAAATTTGGTAAAATGTTTCATATTAATTAACTGTTTAACTGCGTATCGGCAGCTTTATTAACCTGCATTTCTGTAATCGTGGTCATATCGTCACCTGTTTGTGGACTTATGATAACAGCCTGATTTGATAAGGGTCTCCATCTTACCGCGTTCATTGGTGCAGAATTAGGATAGAAACCGATTATTTTCCTGTTTAATGCTCCTGCAATGTGTATTGGTCCTGTTGAATTTGATACGAATAAATCACATTTATCGATAAGTATCATCATTTCCCTTAAACCTAACTTTCCCGTTAAATCAATAATATAATCGCCTAATTTCTGACGGAATAAAGACGTTATGTGCCTTTCCTGTTCTAATCCTGTCACAACAATTCTATAGTGAGGATATTTTGTATTAATATATACAGCTAATTCAATAAGCTTGTTTGCAGGCAAATCAACAGCCGAGCCTTTACTGCCGGGATGGATAATAATATATTTAGAATCTATGTCAATCAGTTTACTCAGTTTACTTTTAAGGTCTCTGTACTCAGATTCAGTATAACTTAAATGAAAGGATTTATTGTATGATATCTCTTTATTAAGAAAACTTAAAAGGTTTAGATTATATTCGGACTCATGTTTTACTGCATACTTCCTGTGTTCTTTTATTCTCTCGTTAAATAAGAATGAATAAAATCTGTAAGCCGTTCCGACCCGTGTCTTCACATCTGCGCGGAATGCAGCAACGGCAATATCTTTTCTGGGAAATACATTTATTATTGTATCAAAATCATTTGATTTGAAAAAATTTACAAGATTATCAGCGGCATCTTCATAATAGAAAATGTTATGAATTCCTTCGTATCCGTTCAGGAGATTATCGAGTTTATTACTTATGAAAATGGAGATTTTAGATTCGGGTAAAAGTCTTTTGATTTCAGGAATCATAGGAAGCGTAAGTATTACATCACCTATTTTATCGGTTCGGCTTAACAATATATGTCCGGGGGCTTCCAAGAAATAATCTTATGAGATTATAATTCTTTTAGTAAGTTACTTCTTTTCTTTGTATGATAAAACTATATCGGTTGAGTTTGATTCTGTATTAAAGCTCATCATTAATTCAACATCTCTTTCAGTTTTATTCCATTTAAGCATTCCGCCTTTTTCATTAACCAAATCATCCATTCCCGGTTCGGGTTTGTAGCCGCTTTTCTTAAGCTCTTCTTTATAGAAAGCAGCAATCTCCATAACTTTAGCTTTTGAAGAAAATGTTACGGTTGTTCCCTCTGTCTGGTTAACTATTGAACCAACGCAGTTTGAAACAGGCGGCTGAGGAACATCTTTGGGAAAATCCTGAGGAAGACCGACTTGAAGACCAAGTTCATTCCCCGTTGTACTTACTTCTTTGTTATCCAGCGCCTTTAATTTTGCAGAATCTGTGTTGACTTCTGTTTTTTCGGTAGTATTTTGTTCGGGTTTCGGATCATTCTTTCCGCAGCTATAAAGAACAAACATAGAAAGAATAAGAAAATGTAAAATTGTATATTTCATTATTATATTATTATATGCAAATTGTGATTACTGAAATCAGTTGTTACAAACCTGAGCTTCGAAGCTGCCCGCAATCCAGCTTTTCTTTTCGTCTTTGAAACACATAGCAATCTTTCCTTTTACAACGTCATCGTTCATTTCGGTAATTAATAAAGCTGCATTCCAACCAGCATTGATTTTTCGCATATCTTCATTTTCAGTGACATGAATATCCGCGGAATACCCTTCAAGATTTTTCACGAACGAATCCTTTACAAACTCTCCAACTTTGAACTCTGCATTTATCTTAGTCAGCTGGTAACCATTATAATTTTCTACGAAGCCGCATTTATTCCTCGGAGTTTTATCGCTAAATGCTAAGACATTATCGTTGGAACCTCTCCATTGTTCAAAAACGACATAAACAGGATTAAAATCTTTGCCGTCAATCTTTCCTTTAAGCGGAGCATCGGGAATATCTTTAACGGAAATTGATTCTTTCCAGACAAACTCACCCGATGATGAGGTTTGCTGATTAGTGCTTTCCTCTTTCTTATTGCAAGAGGAAAGCAATATCAGACTAAGCAAAAATATTGTTACTTTAATGTATCTGTGCAATTCTAAATAATTTATTTACAAAACTTTGTAAATCTATCATTTATTCTTGACCAGTGCAAGTTATTTATGAAGTTATCAATGTACTTGACTCTTCCCGGTCCGTCTTTATGGTAGTAAGCATGTTCGAATACGTCGCATGCGATAAGAGGAACACCGCCCCAGATTGCACCGTAGTGATGCTCGTCAACGAGAACGTTAAGAAGTCTTCCGCTGTAGAGTCTGTCATAAACCAGCACACCCCAGCCTGAGAGCTTTGCCGCTGTAGCAGTTGCTTTGAAGTCTTCCTTCCATTTATCTATGCTTCCGAATTCTTTAACTATTGCGTCATGAACATCTTTTCCTTTTGAAGCATCGCCGTCGCCGCCAAGTACTTCCCAATAAACATCGTGAAGAACCGTCCCGCCGTGATTCCAAGTCATTCTTCTTTTAAGCTCGCCGACCTGTGAATAGTTGCCGTTAGCTTTTGCTCTGTCGGCAGTTTCGAGTTCTTTTTCAATGTTGTTAAGGAATGTTACATAACCTTTGTGGTGTGTGTTGTAATGCCAGTCACTTGTTTCCGGTGAGACAACATCCTTTAAAAGTGTTTTTGCTTCCTCATCTGAATAAGGTCTTGCATTGAATTTCCATACGTATGCCATTTTTGAAATATCTCCTTTCAAATTTATATTATTTTTATTGTTATTATTGTTTAATAGAAAACCCGGTAAAAAAGAGAGAGAAATAGCGCCTAAAGATGAATTATAAATGAATTTTCTTCTTGATATTTCTTTTCTCATAGTTTGTCTTATTGTTTAATGATTATACACCGAATGAACTGCCGCAGCCGCACGTCTTCTTTGCGTTAGGATTATTGAATACAAATCCTTTGCCTGACAATCCGTCCGAGTAATCAACTTCGGTACCGGTTAAATACAGATAACTTTTCATATCTACAAAAACCTGTATTCCATCTTTTTCTATGATTGTATCTGTTGGTTTTGACTCGCCGTCAAATCCAAGTGAATAAGAGAAACCTGAGCACCCGCCGCCTTTAACGCCTATTCTAAGACCGTAATTTTCAGGGACATTGTTTTCTTTCATTATTCTTTTTACTTCGCTTACAGCTTTTTCCGTAATGTTAACGTCTTCTGTTACACCCGGAACGAATTTAGTTTCTTCTGACATATTAGTTGTTAGTTGTTAATTAATATTTAATAACATTTATTTTAATCTTAGTTTATTGACTGATTCAATTACTTTTTCAACTACGTACATTATTTCTTCTTCTGTAGTCTGTCTTCCTATACCAAACCTGACTGCAGACTTAATTAATGAATCAGGTTTTCCTATTGAATTTAACACATAAGAGCGTTCTAAAGTTGCGGAACTGCAAGCACTTCCGGTTGATAGTGCGATATTTTTCAAGCTGCTGATTAGCACGGATGAATCAACACCTTCAAAGCTAATGTTAACGTTATTCGGAAGGCGTTTCTCCCTGCTTCCATTGAGGATTGAATACGGAATTTTGTTCAACAAATTCTGCATCAATATATCTCGCATAACAATTTCCTTCGTGAAATCACTGTACATTCTCTGTGATGCGATTTCAGCAGCTTTACCAAAACCAACAATACCTGAAACGTTTAGAGTACCGCTTCTAAGTCCCTTTTCATGACCACCGCCGTTTATCTGTGCAGAGATTTTATTTGCTGAAGAATTGCTGACATACAAAGCACCGACGCCTTTAGGTCCATAAATTTTATGTGCGCTGATGCTCATCAAATCGATGTTGTAGTCTTTTACATCTATAGGCATTTTACCGAAAGCCTGAACAGCGTCTGTATGAAATATTACATTTCTGTTACGGCAGATTTGTCCAATCTCAGGTATCGGCTGTATAGTGCCAATTTCGTTGTTAGCCGTCATTATTGAAACGAGAACAGTATTTTCATCAATGCTTGTTTCAATATCCTTAGGGTCAATCAAACCGTATTCATCAGGTTTTACATATCTGACTTCCACGCCAGACTTTTTAAGAGACTTAACTGTATCAAGAACCGACGTATGTTCTATTTCGCTTGTAACAATATTAACACCTTCTTTGAATAAATGCTCAACGACGCCTTTGATGACAAGGTTGTTTGATTCTGTTGCTCCGCTTGTGAAAATTATTTCATCAGGATTACAATTTACCAGAGAGCTTATTTGTTTACGAGCGTATTCGACAGCAACGTGAGCTTCGTTTCCGAAGTGATGCTTGGATGAAGGATTACCAAACTTAATATTGAAATACGGCAGCATAGATTCAACAACTTCTTTATCAACAGGTGTTGTTGAATTATAATCCATGAATATAAATTTCTCAGACAAAGTCGGACACCATTTTAGTTTTCAGAAGATTATCAAATTCAGTCTGCATTTTACTCAAAGGAATTTTGATTGTGCAGTTATCGCTGACATCGCAGTTCGAAACATCATCCTGCATACATTCTACGATAGCGGTATTAGACTCAATAAAACCGTACAAATCCATTAACGGAATTTCCGAAAGCAAGCGCGACAGCTTGTAACCTCCGTTGACACCCTGAACAGATTCCAGAATACCTTCCTTTTTCAGTTTCTGAAGAATCTTTGCGAGTAAATCATGAGGAATATTATACTTTTCGGAAATATCACGAACTCTCGTCACCTCACTGCCTGAGCCTGAGAGATGACTTAGTGCGATTAATGAATATTCCAGTTTTTTTGAAAATTTAACCAATTAATTTTTGCAAAGATTTAAAACAGGACTAATATAGTCGTATTTAAGAACAACGGATAATGAAAATAAATTCCTTGAGGATATTTAGTCAAAGAAATTTGGGAGCATAAATACCAAAAATGGAACTAAGAAAAGAATAAACTTGTAATTATTGATTGTGATGAAAAATAGAACACTGATTTACGCGGATGGAGCAGATTTACACGGATAAGAACCAAGAGAAATTTAACTGTAGAGGCAGCAAAGAACAACGTGGTCTATGGATACAAAAAAAGGAAAGAAAGATTAATGCTAAAAAGTTTTACCGCAAAGAACGCAAAAAGGCAAAGGACGTTCTTCGCGGCGAATCTGCGACAAAGCGAGCTAAGAGAATTATTTATATAGAGTCTAATTATTAAGAATACACAAGTTTTTCATGGTATCATTAGGCTTTTCATATTGTGACATAAATTTCCAGAAATATATTTTTCTGATTTTTAAGGATTCGAATGTTCTGTTG
>JBAYUG010000021.1:0-39400 GCA_041675325.1 Kapaibacterium sp. (SeqCode) | reverse complement strand
ATGCTGACTTCATCCTTGTTCTTTCCGGGATTCTGGAAAATATGTATAACTAAATTCTTGTTCTCAGTTAAGGTTATTATATTTTTAAAATTATCGTGATCTTCAAATTCCGGTTGACTGATTATTTCTCCTGTTCCTGAAATATGAACTTTGTTTCCTTTTTCTTCCTCACTGTTTATTTTCCCGATTGAATCAAAAAACAACTGAAGGAGTTCCGGTTCCTCATACTTGAAATCGCTAATTCTTTCTGCAAATGTTTCCTTTATTTGTAGTAATGTTAAACCGGCAAGTCGTTCATTCAGGATTTGAGTTATCTTTTCTATCTTTTGAAAATGAATCTCGTTATCAATTTCCATGATAAGAGTTTTTACATATCCTGATTTTATCGTAATTACTAATAAAAGTTTATAAGCCGAGATTGAAAACACTTCGAGTTTCTCGAAAACACCAGAGCTCAAAAATGGCTGTGTTACAACTGCAAGCTGATGAGAAATCATACTTAACAGCTTCGAAGTCGCAGAAAGCAGGTCGTCCGAATCATATATATTGTTCTTGCTTTCCTCTATATTGTTCTTTATAAGGTCTAATTCATTCTTGTGCAGATTTTCCCTGCTCATTAACTCGTCAACGTAATATCTGTATCCCATATCAGTTGGTTTTCTTCCTGCTGACGTATGCGGTGTCTCGAGAAGATTCATGTCTTCAAGGTCGCTCATTACATTTCGTATCGTTGCTGATGAAAGATTCAAACCTGTCTGCTTCGAAATCAATCTCGACCCGACGGGTAATCCGTATCTTATGAAATTATCAACAATATACCTTAATACTTCTTTTTCTCTATTTGAAAGATTTTCAACCATTTATATTAGATCAGCGTTCAAAATAATAACTTTAAAAATTTAATAAAATTCATAATTTCATTCGATTTATGTGGAAAGTTGCTTTATCGGTACAGCTTTGCTTTGATAATTCTGAAAAACCCCGTAACTTTTAGCCCTACATATAACAAACTGTATAAAAATGGATTGTAGTTATGCTTCTTAAAATATCTTAGGCAGTCGTTATTCCATATCTTTATCATTCCTGACCTGTCTTTGAAAATGCTTATGCCTTCCATGTGTTTTACCTTCGCATCGGGAAAGAATACAAGCTTGAACCCTGCATCAGATATTCTCTTGCAAAAATCCACATCATTATAAAACATTATAAATCTCTCGTCAAGTCCTCCCACTGATTCAAGAACTTTCCGTTTCAATAGTAGTGCGGCTCCCATTGGCTGGTCAACTTCTCTCAGTGAATTGTGGTCAAAATATCTCATCTTCCATCTTGAGAAGAATGTACTCTTTGGAAACAGTGTCGCAAGCATCAGCATTTCTGAAAACATGTCCCAGTATGTAGGGAAGGTCCTGCATGAAAACTGTATGTCTCTGTGAAAGGAAAGCAGTTGAGGCGCGACCACGCCCACACTTTCATTATCATCAAGATACGTCATCATATCCGCGACTGCACTGTCAAGTATTTCAGTATCGGGATTTAAAATAAATATGTAGTCGCCGGTTGACGCGTGTATTGCCTGATTACATGCTTTCGTAAATCCTAAGTTCGAATCGTTCTTTATAAAAACTATTTTCTGGTCAGTTACTCGTAAGAAGTTTTCTATTGTTATTACGGTTTTATCCGTAGATGCATTATCTACTATTACCGTTTCTAATTTAAGTCCGGGTACCTTTGAAGTTGCATGAAACAGCATGCTTAGGCATTCAGCAATTTCATCTTCGCTGTTCCAGGTTACTAATGCTATTGTAAGTGATGACATTTTAGTATTTAACCAGTCTTGTATCTTTTTTGAATTCCTTATCGTTTCTTTTAGGGTAATCAAGCATATAGTGCAGTCCTCTTGATTCTTTTCTCTTTATTGCAGATTCTATTATCATGTATGCAACCAAAACAAGGTTTCTTAATTCAAGTATCTCAACCGTAACTTTTGTTCGTTTGTAATAATCTTTTATCTCATTCCTTAACATTTTTATCCTTCTGAATGCGCGTTGAAGTCTTACTGTATTTCGCACTATCCCAACGTAATCGTTCATCAATTCCTTTATCTCCCTTT
Organism: Kapaibacterium sp. (SeqCode); assembly: GCA_041675325.1. GTDB lineage: Bacteria > Bacteroidota > Ignavibacteria > Tepidaquicellales > Tepidaquicellaceae > CAIKZJ01. The sequence continues at coordinate 37,290 of JBAYUG010000021.1, read as the reverse complement.
TGTCATGAGATATTAAAACCCATTCATCGGCATTAATTGTTCCTTTGTCATCCCAGTCTAATATTTCCTTGTTTAGTTTCTGGATTCCGCTTCCGTTCTTGCTCTTCGAAAATACAGAGCTAATATTCTTCTTAATGAACTTATATATTCCATCTGAAAATACTACTGCTTCCAGCAATGAATTTGACGCAAGTCTGTTCGCACCGTGCACTCCGGTCATAGTAACTTCCCCGCAGGCAAAAAGGTTTTTTAATGATGTTCTTCCGTTTAAGTCAGTCGTTATTCCTCCGCAGGCATAGTGAGCTGCCGGCACTACGGGTATCATTTCTTTCGTTATGTCTATTCCTTTTGAGAGACAGGTTTTGTATATGTTCGGGAAATGTTTCTTCACTTTTTCAGCACCTATCGGTTTTGTGTCAAGATATACAAACTTTTCTCCGCTCTTCTTCATTTCATTATCAATAGCTCTAGCAACAATATCACGCGGAGCGAGTGACTTTCTCTTATCATATTTATGCATGAACTCTTTTCCGTTCTTCGTCTTTAAAACCGCTCCCGCTCCCCTGACTGCTTCAGATATCAGGAAGACCTGTGTGTCGTCGTCAATGTCCTTTTCATAAAGTGAAGTTGGATGAAACTGAACAAATTCCATATTCTCAACTACGCATCCTGCTCTGTATCCAATCGCAAATCCATCGCCGGTTGCTATTGCCGGGTTCGTTGTGTGTAAATATACCTGTCCTAATCCGCCCGTTGCCAATATTGTATTCCTCGAAACTATCTTCTCAATTTTCTTTCTCTTGATGTTGTATGCATACACTCCGTAACATGAATTCTTTTCTCTGTTCTTTCTTGTGTGCCTGTATCTTTTTCCTAATTCGTCTTTATTCTTTTTCAAGTTTCGTTTGGTGAGTAGGTCAATCGCAAAGTGGTACTCAAGTACTTCAATATTTTTGTTTATCGAAACTTCATGCAGCAATGCTCTCTCTATTTCTTTTCCTGTCAGGTCTTTTGCATGTACTATCCTGCTCTTTGTGTGTCCGCCTTCTTTGCCGAGTAAAAGTCTTCCGTTCTCCTGTGTAAATTTAACTCCTAAATCAAGCAGCTCATATATCCTGGTTGGACCCTCTTTTACTATCTTTTCTACTGCATCAAGATGGCAAAGGTCGCCGCCGCATGACATAGTATCTTGAATGTGCAGCTCAAAGTTGTCGTCATCTGCAAGAACTGACGCTATTCCCCCCTGTGCATAATTGGTATTGGATTCAGCTTTCTTCTTCTTTGTTACAATCAGCACTTTTCCTAACGTGCTAAGTTTCAAAGCAAGCGAAAGCCCTCCTATACCGCTGCCAACAATTAAAAAATCAGTAATCATATGTCGAAAAATACATCATAATTCGCGTATTTAAAATGTAAAAGGTGTTTGTCATTAAAGCTCTCAACAAAAAAGGCTTCCAGTATGAAAGCCTTTTGAATATAAATTTATTTAGTTATTTATTTTGAGCCGAGTTTTACTGTTACCATTATTTCTTCAGTTCCTCTTTTCAAAAATACCATCACTTCCTGTCCCGGTTTATACTCACCCAATGCCGCTGTATAATCATAAAGATCGTTAACTACTTTGTCTCCGAATTTTATCATTATATCTCCTGCAAGTATTCCCGCTTTTTCTGCCGGGCTTCCTGCTTGTACACCCGATATCTTGTATCCTGCATCCGAGTAACTGAAATCAGGAACCGTTCCTACATACACTCTTACCGACTTCCTCTCTCCCTTGTTATCTTCTTTTACAGCAACCTTTGTAAATTCCGGTTTTTCTGCTCTCGTACTCAAGTCATACGTCATGTCATAAACCATATTCAGGACTTTTTGCTGTCCGTCAGTATTTATCTTATCAGGTGTATCTGTTGGTTTGTGATAATCCGAATGTAAGTCAGTAAAAAACATTAATACCGGTATATCTTTTGCGTAAAATGATGAATGATCCGAAGGTCCGAAACCTTCAGGATTCATCGAAGTATTGAAATTATATTTCTTGTTAAGTTCTTCAATCATCGGTGTCCAGTAAGTAGATGTACCGGTTCCGTTTAGAATTAGTTTGTTATCTTTAAGTCTTCCTATCATGTCCATGTTCAGCATTGCAACTATATTGTAATTCTTGAATTCATCCGACTTTGCAAAGTGTGATGACCCAATCAGCCCTTCTTCCTCAGCTGTAAAACAAATAAATAAAACGCTTCTTTTAAGTTTATCCTTTTCAGCTGAAAGTTTCTGCGCAATTTCCATCACTCCTGCCGTGCCCGAAGCGTTGTCATCTGCACCTACATGCGGTAACTTGTCTTTTCCTCTGTACATAGAATTCTGACCACCGTATCCTAAATGGTCAAAGTGAGCACCTATTACTATTACCTCATTTTTTAATACAGGGTCGCTTCCTTCAAGAAATCCTACAACATTTCCGGTCTTGGCTATATCTTTTTCAAGGTCAACATCGTATTCAACCGACATTTCCTTTATCTCAAATGAATTTGATTTCAGGTTGCTGTTTATGTCTTGTTGTATCTGACTTAAGTCGTATCCTCTTTGCTTTAAGAAAAATTCTATAATGCCTCTCTTAGTATTAATAATCGGTATGCCCGCATTCTGTGAAACCATGTCAAATCCTACGTCCATTAGTATATCTGTATTGCTTGAAGTGGAATTGAGTGGTGGTGTAATTACGATTACGCCTGCAGGTTTTAAATCCTTGAACGAAGCAATCTTCGTTCTTAATTCTTCAAACTTTTCAAACTTGTCATTATTTGGATTCATGGTTGTAGGAGAATATCTCATTATCACGATGACTTTCCCCTCTACGTTAATCATATTCCCGCTTGCATCCTTAAAATCACTGTATTCGAGCATCGGAGCATTTATACCGTATCCTGCAAAAACCAAATCTGCTTTCACTTTCCCGTTAGCTGATAATCCAAGCGGCGTGAAGTCTGATGCATTTACGTCAACTTGTTTTCCGTTATCGAAAAACTTTATAGTATTAGCTCTGCCTTTTTTAACTCCATTGTTCATGTCGAACCTTTGTATGTAAGCGCTGTCGCCCTTTGGAATCAATCCATACTTCTCAAATTCCTTGCTTATATATTCCCTTGCAAGTATATCGCCAAGCGTTCCGGGATATCTGCCTTCCAGCTTATCCGATGCAAGATAATTTATATGCTCGTATATTTCTTCCTTTGTAATTTCATTACTTCTTACATTCTCAATCGCATTCTGGGAAAAAGCAATCCCCGATAGAAATGTTAGAAGTAATATTATTAATGTTTTTTTCTTCATCTGTTAATTATTTGTTATTAATTATTAATTATTTGGTGTGTTTCCGCTCATTACACTGTGCGGTATGCTGAAAATAATCAGCGTCACAATCGATGCAATTAGAATCCATTTACCCGGACTCTTATCTCTGAACACCTGTACAGTGGCAACTATCCAGACAACCCATGCTATAAGTGTTTTATTATCCGTTAAATCTATTCCGAATGGTATTCCCGTCCATAACTCCCCGAAAGCATACATCTGAACCACAGGTCCCAAAATCATCCCGCCAACTGTAATAAATCCTAACGACCATAATGCAAATTTCTTATAGTTTGGTTCTTTGTTAAAATACTCCAGCCCCGCCCTTGTCGAAACCAGCATTGCTGTAAATATTAATATTACGTGTATTATCAGTACAAATAAAGGTACGTCGCCTTTGTACCTTAATACGACCGGCTGGCTTGGAATCTCAGTTTTCTGATCGTCTTTTAATAATAAAACTTTATATTCAAACTTTTGAGCTGGGATTCTAAACACTTTATCCTTTTCTGTAGGAAAATCTGCTGTCAGTTTTCCGTTATCATTCTTCATCTCAACAAGTGTTTTATCATCATTGGTTTTATATCTTCTGTATTCAATGAAACCTTTAATACCTGGATCAATACTTTCAAGTGTAACTGTTACAAGCTTTGACGTATCACAGCTTCTGTCAAATTTATACTTTATTTCTTTACCTTGAAATGACACTACTCCGCTTTCGGGATATGTCGGTCCTGTCAAGCGCTGGAAGTATGCTGAACCTGCGGTTATCATAAATGCAAGTATCCAGAATAAAACGACTTTAAATGACAGTCCTTTTTTATTTACTTTTTCATTAGGTGTATTTTCTTCCATTTGGCTTCCTCCGGTTTTATACAATTATTAAACATAATAAATGTTGTTGCTTATTTCTATGCTTATCAACATCATTTTTAGACGTAAAATTCAGTTTTAAAACGTTAATTAAATCCGATTTACTATTTTTAATAGATTTTGTATTGAGTATATAATCGAACTTATTTTCGCTAATTTTGTTCTATTAAACATAATAAAACATATAATTATGATTGATATTACCTATTTGTGGATTGGATTCAATGTTTTCGTGCTGCTTATGCTTGCTCTCGACCTTGGTGTGTTCCACCGTAAATCTCACGAAGTTAACATTAAAGAGGCACTTATCTGGAGTTCTGTCTGGATAACTCTTGCCATGATTTTTAATTACGGTATTTATGAATACATGGGGAAAGTAAAAGCTCTCGAGTTTTTCACCGGCTATGTTCTTGAAAAATCACTCAGTGTTGACAATATTTTCGTGTTTATTCTCGTTTTCTCATTCTTTAAAGTACCTGCGAAATACCAGCATAAGATTCTTTTCTGGGGAATCCTCGGAGCTCTTGTTATGAGAGTTATCTTGATTTTTTCGGGAGTTGCCCTGCTTACAAAGTTTCACTGGCTGATTTATATCTTTGGTGCATTCCTTATTTTTACAGGTATTAAAATGATGCTGCAGAAAGACAGTCATATAGAACCCGATAAAAATATTCTTGTGCGTTTGTTCAAGAAGTTTTATCCCGTGACAAATGATTATCACGGCGATAAATTCTTCGTTAAAATAGATTCAAAGAAATTCGCCACTCCCATGTTTGTCGTTCTTCTTGTAATTGAATTTACCGACCTCGTCTTTGCCGTTGACTCCATCCCTGCAATACTCGCAATCACAAACGATACATTTATTGTTTATACTTCCAACGTGTTTGCAATTCTTGGCTTGCGAGCTCTGTATTTTGCACTTGCAGGTGTTATGAAATATTTCCGTTTTCTGAAAATAGGTTTATCTGTAATACTTGTTTTTGTCGGTACAAAAATGATGATAGTTGATTTTGTAAAATTTCCAATTGTAACATCGCTGGGAATTATTATCGCTATTCTTGCAATCTCAGTTATAGCATCAGTTGTCATTAAACCAAAACCAGACTTCGAATCTATATAGTTTTACTTGATCTCTCCTTCCTAAGCTCCGGCTTAGGAAGGTATGACTATTGCTATCCATCTCCACCTCCAAATAACTCTCATAATTTTCATCTTTTAAATTAATCCGGCGTTTCCTAATTTATGCTTAAATTAATTTTATTCTATGCGAGTTTTAATTACGGGCGGAAGTGGGCTCCTCGGTCAGTACCTCAATGAGAAAATATCTGAGGAAAATGAAATATTAACCCTCTATAATGATAACAAAGGTAACTGTAGGAACTTTAACTCTCTGAACGCTGATATCCGCGACTGGGCTAAGATGTCCTCATTCTTCAATAATTTCAGACCTGAAGCTGTCGTTCATACTGCCTGCTATTCTCGTCCGGAACAATGTGCTAAACTGTCTCGCGATGATGTATATCTGCTGAATGTTGAAGCAACCGAACTGATTGCACAGCTCTGTAATGATTTTCATGCAAAGCTTATTTATACCTCAACTGAACTTGTTTATGACGGCTTAAAAGGAGGAATGCTCAGCGAAGAGAGTAATCTGAACCCCCTGACATTATACGCTGAATCAAAACTCATGGGGGAACTGTCAATCCAGAAGTATTCGGATAATCATGTAATTCTTCGTGTTGCCCTTCTTATTGGATTTGGCAAAACTCATTCCCGCAATAACTTTCATCTGACCTATGAAAAACTTAAAGAGAATAATAAAGTCAACCTCTTCCGCGATCAATTCAGAACACCGCTTTCGCTTTTCGATGCTGCTGTCATGATAAATGAATTGTTAAAAATGAATGTTCGCAATGAAATTCTTAACTTTGGTGGACCGGAACGTATATCCCGTCTTGATATCGGAAAAGCAATATGTGATTTCTGTAAGTTCGACTATTCATTAATAAATGAACTCTCCTGCAAATCGGTCGAAGGTTTGCCCCAGATTCCTGATGTTTCAATGAACACCGAAAAACTGAGAAGCTTCGGTTTCAATCAGAAAAGTTTTTCGGAAAGTATTAGGCATATTTGCGAAAGGGGAGCTGTTTAGTTTTGCAAGAATCTAACAAACAAATATTAATCGGTCAGAAAGTTCTCATCGTTCAGAAACATCATCAGATTTCAGGTGAATTGACCGAAGGCATCGTTTCAAAAATCCTTACCAAAAGTAAATCACATCCCCATGGCATAAAAGTCCGTCTCGAATCTGGTGAAGTCGGCAGAGTAAAGAAAATCTTTCCTTTGTCATTCCCGAATGTTTTTATCGGGAATCCATAACGATTTATTTGTTTACCGTTTTCACTGCGCCATGCTTTCTGTGTTCAAAATTCCCTCATGCATCATTCCTGATTCACTATTCTTTATCCGTGTAAATCATATTCTTTCAGTGAAAATCAGTGTGCTGTTCTTGATTTATTAATATCTCTTTCCCCAATTCACTTTGAAAATCAGCGATAATCCGCTTTCATCTGTGAAAATCCGTGTTCTATTATTTTTCTTTATCATAATTATTTTGGAAAGATGTTATTCCCCCTTTTCTATCCGCAAATTATTGTATTTCAAAATAAAACAATTTATCATAAATTTGAATAATTGTTCCCCAAAATAATTATAACTATAAATGAAAAAACTCATTTACATCTTCTTGTTTGTTTTCAGTGTGACACTATTCTCATGTGCAGTCGATGAAAGCAGCAACCCCGTCCAGCCGCAGTCAACGGTTCTTACTGATGAAATAAGATCTAAACTCAGTTTTGCTGCGGATAGCGTTTTCATGCGTATAAGCACTCCGGGTATGATGGCTGTCTTTTCTGCTGAAGGCGAAACTGACTTAGTTTTGAAGCGCGGCGTAAGCAATCTTGTTACAGGCGAGCTTATGAACGAAAATTATTATTTCCGTATCGCAAGCAATTCTAAACCGTTCACTGGACTCGCAGTTCTTATGCTCGCCGATGAAGGGAAAATTTATCTCGATAGTTCAATTTCTTTTTATCTGCCGCAGTATAATATTCCAAACGGGAATCAGATTACTATCCGTATGCTTGGAAGAATGAAAAGCGGTTTATTCAATTATTCAGACGATGAATCTTTCTGGGCCGATTTCTATGCAAGCGGTTTCGCAAAGTCATATACTCCCGATTCTCTGCTTGCAATCTCCTTCAGGCATCCCGTGAATTTTCCGCCCGATACAGATTATGAATACTGCAACACAAACACTGTCCTTCTTGGACTCCTTATGGAAAAAGTAACAGGTATGAAAGCTGACGAAGTTATTTTCAGTAAAATTATAAGACCGATTGGTTTACTCAATACTTTCTGGCCCAATACTGTTTTTCTTCCTTCGCCGTACATTCACGGCTATTCTGCGGCATTCGGTCTTTTGATAGAAGCTACAAACTGGAATCCTTCATGGGGATATACCGCAGGCGCTATAATCTCGAATTTTTCCGACATGAAAGTTTGGTCTAAAATTGTTGCTGACGGAACTTATCTTTCTCCTCAAATGAAATCAGAAAGATTTAACTGGGTCAACGACCATTATGGATTTCAAGTTATGAAAGTCGGCAATTGGATTGGTCATCCAGGAAATATGTACGGATTTAATTCCCATTTTCTTTATCACACTCAGAAAAAACTGACAATGCTAATTTTAACTAATCGTGAAGATAATACTCCGGTTGAGTTTTTCTCGGATGCTTTTAGAAGAATAATCGGCAATTAATTCCTGTCAATAAGTTTCTTTAAAACAAAAAACCCCGGCATTGCCGGGGTTTTTTGTTAATATACTTAACTAATATCTGATTATTTGATTAACATCATTTTCTTTGTATCGGTGAAATTATTTGATCTCATTGTATAGAAATAAATTCCACTTGATAATTTTGATGCATCGAATGTATAAGAATACGATCCAACAGACAGGTTTTCATTCACTAATGAAGAAATTTCCTTTCCTGATAAATCATAAATTTTCAAACTTACAAATCCTGCTTTACTAATTGCAAACTTTATGTTTGTTGTTGGGTTGAACGGATTTGGATAGTTCTGTGAAAGTGAAAAATTTGATGGTACTTCTGTACTTGTTTGATTTACACCAACTGTAGGTTGAGAAATTTTTCTGTAAATTAACCAGTTCTGTGTTGCTGGCATAACTGTTCCTGTTCCGTTGAATGATGATGGACCATCTCCCGGATCTTTCATATACGACATATGAACCTCATATGCTGATGGTGATGTTCCAGGATTAACTCTTGAAATGCTTACATAACCTTCGTCTATTAATGGAGTATTGGTAATTCTTATTGGTGCATTCCATGTTACACCGTCATTTGTTGAACAACTTAAGAATACGTCTCTTGTGTTCCATCCTCTAGCACCTGTATCCGCTGTTGCGACTGAATATGCACAATACATTACATTACCATCTGCTGACCAACCGATTGATGGATGGTCTATTCCGATTATTCCAGCCCAGCCGCCTGCAGGCAGAGTTGTTGTATTTGGTACATTGTTTGAGTCTGCTACTCTATTAGCTGAACCACCATTTTTACTTACCCACATCGTTGCTCCCTTGTAAAAACCATTACTCGTATTGAATGCGAAATAATAATCAGATGTTCCTGGCTTAAAAGCTATATCAAGTCCAAAATGGGCTGTAATAGTATCTACTCCACTAACAAATGGTGTAAACAGAGTAATAGGTGAACCAAATGTTACACCATTATCAGTCGATCTAAATGCTGTAATATCATTTGAACCCATTACGTTTGTTAAACTAACCGGGTCTATTGCAACAATAACATTTCCATTAACACCTGTTGCACTGCACCATCTCATATTGTTTGATGGACCACCCGGGTAATTAAGATAATTCCATGGTGTAGTTGTGCTTCCGTTAAAAATTGCAACTTTTAATGTATCAGTTGCTGCTCCGCTGCTATAACTTTCGGCTGCAAGAAATATGTTTCCATTGGTCATAACATTACTTTGTGGCCATGCTGCACTACCATTTGTCACTGGTGTAAGAAACGTAGTAAATCCACCTACTTGTGCCGCTATATCCACATAAAGTTCACCGTTTAATGAGCCGCTAACAGCATTATGATTTGTAATTACTGCACTACCATCAGATTTTAAATCCATATAACCGAATCCTGATCTGATATCAGGCACGTTTGCTATATAAAACCAAGTTTGACCTCCATCAGAAGAACCAGCATATTTTGTTCTTCTTGTGGTCGCACCAGATGGATCACTGGCATCAGATGTTGTATAAATTGCATGTAATAAAAGTGGGTTTGTTGGATCCATTAAAAGATAATGCTTTGCATCACCGTTTGTCATGTAATCATACCAACCTGATAACGATGTTTCGATTTCAGGACCAACTGTATAATCACCATTTGAAAATCCCGGTAAAAAAGGCGCATTAAGGATTTGAATACTTTTGTTTTCTACAAAAGTGTCAGGACCTAATTTTGCGTAAGAATTTTTATCAACTCTTACTGTTTTATGCTGAGCTGATAAACCTGCTGTTAAAGATAATACAAGCAGAAGCGAAAGAACTAACCTCATAATTTTCTCCATTTATTTAATTTTAAGAAATTTGTTTTACATGTAATTTATGTTTGATAATATAACAAAATTATAAAAAGTAAGAAACATATAATTTAAAATTTTAAACTTCATCTTTTGTATATAATACGTTTAAAATTTACAAAAGATACATTAACATCTACTATTTTACTTTATAAGTAATCCTCCTCCTACTATTAATCACAGCATTTTTGATGATTTGGACACGATTTTTAAGTGTAAAAATTTTTACCCCTTCAATTTCTTCAAATCCTCTCGGTTAAAACCATAATGCAAAAATTTTTGCACTTTTTTCGCTGTCAAAATTCTTCTATTATTGTGCATTATATTATAGAAGGACACACTTAACTTGTTTCTTGAAGTTATGATTGTTTTTCCTTGCATAAAGACAGCAATTTGCTCGAAATTTTGATGTTTTAGGCATGTTCTTGCGTTCTCTTTTGATTCTCGATTATCTTGCGCTTACCTTGCGCTTACCTTGCGCTTACGTTGCGCTCTGCTTGCGCTTGAGAGTGGTCTGTTTTAGTCTTGAAGTGTAAACACACATTTTTGACGGAATTTGCCATTTGCAGTTTTTGCCCAACTCGTAAAATCGTGTCATGCCCGATTTTTCTCATCGAGCCTTCACGGAACCTACATCGAGCCGTGACGGACACCCAACCGACAACCAACCGACAAACCATCGACAAACCATCGACAACCAATCGACAAACCATCGACAACCAATCGACAAACCATCGAGAAACCCTTTCTTCCTAATTTTGAACCCTAATCCCTAATCCCTATTCCCTAATCCCTGTTTAAAAGATGTTAATCCTGAAGGAGTCTTTATTTGTCCTCCGAGTTTTACGTTTCTAACTTTACCAATGATTTCCTGTTGTTTAAACTCTTTGTGGCACTGCTAACTTTTTTTCAAAGTCTCCGCACTTTTTAAGAACCCTTTATATATATAATTGAGTTTAATAAAAGACAAATACAATAATGATTTATATTATAATCACTCAATCACTTGTTTTAAATGGGTTCCTTATAACACAGAGTCATCTGCCAAATAAATTCGTCAGAGACTCTGCTAAAAAAGAAAGAAAAATATCAACAGGTCATTGAAAACTTAAAAAAGTTGATTAATTTAGTTGCTATAGACTTTTATCCATTTAGCCTATTTAATTATAAAACTGTTGCTGACTGATAACTCTCTTGCATTATAAATAATGTTTGAAAGGCAATACTTCTGATATTATGTTTCTTCCAGCTGTCAAGACCTCGCCAATTGAATCAGCAAAACGCAGTGTAACTGGTGAACCATCAGCAAAAATACAAGCATTGTAGTTTAACTTTGTTAAAGCTAAGATGTCCTTACAAACTGTATGGATTTCTTTTTCTCCTCTAATCACTTCAACACTTATTGGATTTGGTGTTTCTAACCCAAGTTGGGTTTGAATTCTTGGTATATAACCTTTAGTCCATAAATACGCAAATTTCTCAGATACGATTAATGCTGTTCCTCTTGGAATGCAATATGAAAAATCTCTATATAGTTTAAAAGTATTATCGTTTTTAATTCTAACACCAATTATATTACTTTTATCTTTACTTGCCTCATAAAATCCTTCCCACTCATCATCGTCAAAATATGTTTTAGAATGAATGAAAATTTCGTTAGGATATTCATCAGTTTCTGATTTTTCTCTGAATGATTCTAAAGACAGTGATAATAAATTAAATGCATCTTCTTTTTTAATATGAAATTCTTTTGTTTCTGGATTATACCATGGGCCAATATTACCCCTAAAAACCATACCATCACCTGAATCTAAAAACATTTGTGCAGCACAACAGGCATTTTTCTTATCAATAGATTCGTCTATTTGTTTATAAACCAAACCCAAATAGCAAACATTTTGCCTTACTTCACCTAATCGCCATGGTAAGCCACCAGATTTGTAATATAATGTTGTTGCAATGTTCCAAGCTTTTGCCGTATCGAACAATTTCTCTCTATCAATCTTATCTAGGTCAGACCATAATTTTTCATAAGCAACAGTACTTTCACGAATTAGTTGAGTTACAATTTTATCATTAAGTAATTTTGCTTTTAATTGATTATGAAAATTGATTTCATAATCATAAGGAGCTTTCAATTCATTCCATTCGTTGAAAAGAAATAGATTATCAGTATCTCTATCTTTTTTAGGTAAGCCAATTGTATTGTTATCATCTGATTTTGGAATCTTTGATTTAGGTCTTCCAAATCTAAATATTTTATCTTGTATGGCAACAAACCAGACTGTAACGGGGACTTCTTCTTGTCTTAAATATTTAACAAGTTTATCGGCAAAAAGTTTAGTTAGATTGAATACTCTTTGGTGTCCATCAGTGTATCTTAAAAATTTTAAAATATCTTCTTCGGGAATATCAATCTCCTTAATAGCATTATAATTTATTGATATACCAAAAGTAGCTTCAAGACCAGGGAAATATGGTCTTGCGATATCTGGTTTATCACATATTACAGGCATATGAATTCTTTTGAGATAAACCTTAACAAATTCTCTTTGCTTTTTTGAGCCAATAATTCCAACACTTATCTGACCTAAATGATTATTCTTTGAGAAAGGACCAAAAAGAGTCAAACCATCTCTTGGGTCTTCCATTTTTTGGTTAAAACCAAAAGTTAATTTTGGTTCTGCTATATGTATAAGATTTGGCTCACTCATTTTCTTCAATATTATCTTCTTCAAAATCGTACATAGACAGTAAACCTTGTCTTGTTTTATCACGAGGATCAAAGTATCCGAAATCAGCCCAAAACATTTCTGGGAAAAAAGGCATTTCAAGAACGAAGTTTGAAGCTAATTGTATTTCGATTTTTTCTCCCTTTTTTAATGCATTAATAAATGCTAATAATAAATCTCGCCATTCTTCATTGAATAATCTTTTACCCTTATTTCTCCTTTCTCTATGAATTTTCTCTTTGTCAATTTCCTGTTTATCGGTTTTCCAAACATTCAACCCATCATTTGTAAAGGTTATATGATTTTTTAAACTAAAACCTAAAATAGGTGAAAGAATCGGCAATACAGAAACTGCATAATGCCATTTCCCTTTCGAAGTATGTTTCCCAATTAGATTTTTCATTTTAAATATATTTCCCTTTCTATAAGGATACTTAAATTTTACCTTCAAATTTGTAAGATTACTTGTTGTATAATAGTAAGCATATCTTTTATTTGCCATTTCATACCAAAACATTCCTCTATTTTTCATTATCTGATGAAATACCATCTTCAAAAGAAATTTAAAATGATTTTCAGCATCTTTGTGATTTGGGAATATATTTGATTCGAAGCCATGCAAGACATCTTCTACTTTAATTTTGTATATATACTGCGGCTTAATTGATATTGTTTCTTCATTCTGAAATATTTCAAAACTACTAAATTCCTGAAACGAACTTAAATTATTAGAAATTTTACTTTTTGGAAATTCTAAATTTTGTTTTATAATAAGATTAACCTGTTTTGCATTAGCAAATTGATAGATAAAGAAATGTTCTGGCAGATTTGGAATTGCCCACCAATTTGAATAATAAAGTTCATATCTTTGAGTAATATTTGTAGGATTAATAAAATGCCCTTCGTACCACTCTCCAAACCCAGTACTTTGAAATTGGGAATTTTTTGGGACATCATCTTTTACTAATTTCTTCTCTAATTGATTTAAGCCCACAGCCCAATTATTATAAAATGGAATTTGATTAAGCCTATCAGCGCCTATGAACAAATTATAATCTGCTTTATCAATATTCAACAATATGATAAAATCTGTGAGATTATTTGATTTAGCAATACTTTCAGCAAAACTAAACTCCTTATAAATTCCGTCTTTTAATTTTCCTATTATAAAATCGCCTTTATTGTCTTTTTGGAAAATATTCTTTGAATAAACTAAAAGAAATTTAATAGTTTCGTCTCTTATAACTTTGTCAATATTTTCCCAAATTTTCTCACCACCAAGTAAAGCATCTTTATCAATCCACACCTTATATCCTAATAATTCAAGACGAGAAGCAAACCATATAGCGAACTCATTATCTTGCGGTGTAGCATGGCTTATAAATATTGTATCTCTCATTAATTATCAGTTGTTTGTAAAGATATTATAATATTTCGGGTTTTATTCAATTGTTCAAGATTATTTAAATTATTTTATTGTATTAGTTGAGTTTTGATGTTCAAATTTTTATTAATAATTTAGCAAGTTAGTGATAATGAAGTACTGTTTCAATTTAATTTAAAGGGTAGAATAAGTAGTTTGAAATAAACTAACATAATAATATGGATGAGAAAGATCTAATAAAACAGGCAACAATTGAGGCAATATACTGGTGGAATGATTCGGAGGATTTTTATCATAAGTGCTTTTCGAAGCTTGATAAGATATTAGAGAACGATGAGTATTGGGAGTTTTTTAAGAAGAAGATTTTGAAAAGTTTCTTAAATAATTATTCCATTAGAAGAAATATACCTGAAAGTGATAAAGGGTTTAATAAATATTTTAATGAGTTAAAAAAGACAGCGTTTATTTCAAAAGTGAAAAAAGGAGATATAAAAGTTATAGATGAAATATGCGCGGTTTTAAAATGTAAAATGGATAAATATTTGAAAGGTAAAACGAATAAGAATGGGAAAGAGATAAAAGGAAAGAATACTAAGTCGTTGTTGAGCAAAATAGCTCACATGATAAATCCGAATGATTATCCAATTTATGATAATTTTACTAAGGATTCCTTATGGTTAAGAGTTAAGAAACAACAGAACTATAAACTTAAAAGGAAAGAATTTGACGAATATTTAAAGTATAAAGAGGGGATTTTGGGATTAATCGATGAATTTAACAGAAATAAGCAATTTGAGAATGCTTATTCAGTTCTAAATGATTATAAGGGTACTTTGGCATATAAATTCTTTATAATTAATGAAAGGGCATTTAAATTTAGGGTTGTTGATAAATTATTATGGTTTGAAGGGAACAAGAGAAATAGTGATAAAAAGGGCAATAATTTCACAAATGATTATCTTTATTGTTATAAGAAATTTCTTAAGTTAATGGAAAAATAGAATGTTTGTGAGTTGCATTATTTGAGTTATAGGTTTATATTCGCATAACTTTAAAACTAATTATAGACAAATTATCTTCCGATTTAATTGCTTTTGGTCTTCCGCGGGGGCAGTTATCAAATAAGCGTAAGTTGTGGTAAATACGTGTATTAATGTTTTGCTTTTTCAATGTTTTATTTTAATCTTTATTTTTATAACTTAAATATCGTCTAAATTCAAAAGAATTAAATATTTATATGTATAAAGGCTTAAATTTTGTTCTGGTCTTGCTGGCATCGTTTGTACTTATTTCATGTGAAAAGAAGAATGATAATGTTATTGACCCGTCCTATGATTCACCCGTTATTGTTAGCGTTACTAAATCAACCGATACTGTCTCAACAACATCATCGGCTCCGAATATCTCTTTTGATTTAACAGTTGTTGCTAATGAAAATAACGGAAGTCCGATTGCGTCCGTCAATTGCGTACTCGTTGATCCGCTTGGTGCTTCACTTGGTTCTTTTGCTTTAAACTATATCCAGGATGTAACGGGTGGTAAGCAGTATTCAAAGAATGTTAGTGCTTCAAGTATCTCATGCCTTCTCGTCGGAAACTATACAGTTCAGGTTGTAGCAAAAAATGATGCCGGGCTTTTTAGCAGTCAGGTGAATCTGCCATTGTATGTTAGGAATTCAGCGAATGTTGCACCGGTAGTGATTAATACGAATTTGCCCGACAGCGTGGTAAGACCGGTTTCAGGTTCAATACCATTAACAATTTCAATAAATGTTACTGATGCAGATGGAAGCTGCGATATTAAAGATGTTTACTTCGGTGCATACAGACCTAATGGAAATTTCATTGGTTTTAATCCTTTGATATTCTCAAGTAATAATGAGTGGACATTTACAAATGTTGTTACTCCTTCAACAGCGGACTCTTCTTACGGATATTTCAAATATCAGTTCTTTGCTAAAGACCGCTCCGATGCAGTGAGTACGGGTGTCTGGGATAGTATTAAATTTGTTAGACCTTAATTTTAGAAAGAATAATTTTATATGATAAAAAGAATTTTATTGTTATTGTTTTTTGCGTTCAGTCTGAACCTTTATGGTCAGTCCATACCCGAAAGTTTTATGCTCGGAAACTATAAACAAACATCTGTAAAGCCTCAGCTTGATGGAGTCCTTAGCACAGTCGTAACTCCGCACAACAGGGTATGCCCGATTAGTAATTTCATTACTGATATTTATAAGATCGGAGACACTGTCTGGTTCGCCACAGGCAGCGGTATTATGCGTACTCGTGATAAGTTTAATTCATTCGATTACTACGTCGGTCTTCAGCCTTTTGGCGATGATGATATTTCAGGTTTTGCACTCAAGGATAATGTGATTGCAGTCGGCACGGCAATAGGCGAGGAAATAAGCGGCGAAAGCGTACCCACGGGCACGGGTATTAAAGTTTCTACTGATTACGGAAACTCTTGGACAGGTTACGGTCAACCGATAGACGGTCAGTTCGATACTACTATCGTTTACGGTGCAAACACATTATATTCTTTGCCCGTCGTCGTGAGACAGCAGAACCTTTCTTATGATATGACCATCACAAAAACAAAAAACGATTTAAGTAACTATACTATCTGGATATCTTCTTTCGCAGGCGGTCTTCGCAAATCAACCGATTATGGTGCAACCTGGACTCGCGTTCTTCTGCCTCCGGATAATCTCGACAGTATTTATTCAGGCGGCACTTATACATTCGGTTTAAACCCGCGTGATAATCTTAACCACCGTGCATTCGCTGTTAAATCAGTTAACGATTCAACTATCGTAGTTGGTACTGCAAACGGAATAAACATATCTTCCGACTGGGGTATTAGCTGGAGAAAATATACTAATCAAAATTCAGGCAGCGGTACAAACAGAGTTGCAGGTAACTTTGTCGTTAGTCTTCATGTCCAGAAATACGGAACTATGGAAATTATCTGGGCAGCAACGCGAAGAGCCGAAGATAACAATGAAGTAAATGCTTTGAGCTTTACTGCAAGCAGAGGACAGGTTTGGTCCTATACGCTTAACGGTTTTTCACCGAACGGAATTTTTTCAAAAGATTCAACTGTGTACGGTCTTACTGACGCAGGTATCTGGCGTGCAAGGTATGGCGTGTTTGACTGGTCAAAGCCTTCTCTCATTGCTGACCCCGTCACAAAAGATATTTGCAAAGCAACAAATTTCTACGCCGGTAATAATGTAGGCGATACTTTGTATATAGGCGGAACTGACGGCTTGCTTAGAACTCGCGAAACCGGTATCGCATGGGCTTCGCCATGGAAGATATACCGCGCAAGTGCATGTATAAACACAGGCTCTGACATAAAAACTTATGCAGCTCCGAATCCTTTCTCTCCTGCAACTGAAGTTACAAGAATTTTCTACGTTACAGGTAAGACAAGCTCTAAAGTCACTATTAAGATTTTTGACTTCGGTATGAATCCAGTAAGGACTGTTATTCAGAATGCTGCACGTACAGGAACTAACGAACAGTTCGCAATCTGGGACGGAAAGAACAATGATGGATACGTAATCGCTAACGGCGTCTATTTCTACAGAGTTGAAATCGATGGCGACACTCCGCTCTGGGGTAAAATTATTTTGATGCAATAAAATTTTATGATTATGAGAAAATACCTTTATATAATAACACTTTTAGTTTTTGCCGGTACTGCTAATGCTCAGCTTGGCAGCTATGCAGGTGCTTTTGCCAGACTCGGGTTTGGTGCCCGAGGTCTTTCAATGGGTAATGCTCTTGTCTCTGATGCATTCGGTGATGTTTCCGGTTACTATAATCCTTCCCTGAGCGTTTTTCAGCAGCAGGGGATTGTCAATGTTGGATATACTTTCATGTCAGTTGACAGGAAACTTAATTTCGTTTCATTTGCAAAGCAGTTCAGACTTTCAGATGGTAAGCAGACTGCAGGTATTAGTTTGTCATGGATAAATGCAGGTGTCGCAGATATCGACGGCAGAGATAATGACGGTCGTTCGCTCGGTATGCTCTCTACCTACGAGAATCAGCTCCTTCTTGGAATGGGGTTCATGCTTTCACCTCAATTGTCAGTGGGATTGGGATTCAAGCTCTATCTTGCAAAGCTGTATGAAGATGTTACAAATTCAAGAGTCGGGATTGACCTTGGTGCAACCTACCTTGCGGCAAAAAATTTAAGTATCGGAGTTGCAGTAAGAGATTTGGGCGTTAAATACAAATGGGAAACATCAGACGTTTATGGTTCGGTTAATGGTACTGTTACAGAAAATCCATTTCCTACAATCGTTGATGCGGGTGCAACGTATAGCCTGCCGAAAAATCTCGGAATAGTTTCTCTCGGCGTCGGCACTTACATAAACCCGAAGTTTGAAGTAAAAGATACTCTCGGTCTTATTACAAAGAGTGATCAGAAAATAAATTTCACTATCAGGTTCGGCGGTGAAATTAATATCAATGAATATGTTAAAGTTAGAGCAGGCGTAGATAGACTTGATTTGAATTCAGACGACTTCTGGGGAAATATTAAACCCGGAGCAGGTATTTCGCTTTCTAAATCGTTTTCAAAGGATATCGTTCTCGGAGTTGACTACAGTTTTCAGTTCGAACCCTATACGCATAAGCCTATGCAGAATATAGGAATTGCATTTAAGTTCAAATAATCATTTTATATTTTAAAGAATGAAAAGAATAATTTTATTAATAATATTTTTTGCTTTTACAGTTTCGGCATTTTCGCAGAATGACGGTGCCGCAAACACAGGTCTGGCTTACTTAAAACTCGGTATCGGGGCAAGGTCAATCGCAATGGGCGAAGCTTTTAGTTCCCTTTCAGACGATGGTACTGCATTTATTTACAATCCCGCTCGAATGAATGCCAACGAAAACGGCAACGTTACCGCAATGTTTAATAAAACTATGCTCGATATGACCACAAACTATGTCGGTGCTAAGTTCAGGATTAAAAAATTCGGTATCGGTATCGGACTTCTTAAAACTACTATCAGCGATATCGAAGTGCGCTACAATCCCGGTGCTCCTCTCGAAAAATTCAATGCAGATAACTTTTCCGGCGGTATTAGCTTAAGCTATGAAGTTTATAAAAATCTTGCTGTAGGAATAACAGGAAAACTCTTGTACGAAAAGATTTATATCGACGAAGCGTCTGGTTTCGGAATGGATTTCGGTGCTAATTATCTTTATGATAATTTCTCTTTCGCCGCAGTTCTGTCTAACGTCGGCTCTATGAATGCCCTGAAAAATTCCGAAACAAAAATGCCGACCTCGGTCAGGTTCGGTGCAAGTTATAATTATAAAAAGGATAACCTCAGTATAACAGGTGCTGTTGATGGTTATAAAGTTCTTGACGGAGGTAATTTCCACGGGCATTTCGGTGCCGAAGGCGGGTACAAGGATTTTGTATTCCTTAGGGCAGGTTATATGTCAGGATACGATAATAAAGGATTCACGGCTGGCGTCGGTTTAAAATATAAATCTTTATATCTCGATTATGCTTTCCAGCCTTATTCAACAGGGTTCGGTTCTGGAAACTCCCTCTCTCTGGGATATAATTTTTAACCTTAAATATATTGAGTTGTGTCTTTCGTGAAGAATAAGACTAAATGACAAGTATCTTAAAATATTTTGATGGGGAAAAGAATATGAAGAATGTATATCTTTTCCTCTTTGTTTTTATTAGAGATTTAAAACAATTATTAATTCTATGAAAGAAAATCGTTGGGAACTTGCGCAGGAATACGAAAAAGAATGGTGGGATAGCCGAAGAGAAGCATTATCCCTGGATTTCTACAAACACTTTGCTGAAGACCTGAACTTAATCTTAAATGGAATTCTGGAAATTAAAAAAGATACGTTTATTCTTGAGATAGGAAGTGGAGCGGCAGGAACTATAACATATATAGATTCTAATAATAAGTATGCAATAGATCCGCTTGAATACTTTTATTCTACTGTTAAAGAATTCACAAAAGACAGGGATTCAAGGGTGAAGTATTTTTCTGCAAAAGGAGAAGAACTTCCTTTCGAAGATAGCATGTTTGACTTAATTATAATGGATAATGTCTTAGACCATTGCTTAGACCCTGAAAAAGTAATTGATGAAATAAATCGTGTTTTAAAACCATGCGGAATTATTTTTTTCAGACAAAGCACTTATCACTTCTGGGGAGTATTCATACGGCGGGTTATGGAATTAATAGTTGTTGATAGAGGTCATCCTTTTACTTTTTCTAAAAAATATCTTGAGAATTTATTTATTAGATTTAATTTTAAAACACTTAAATTCTCGAGTAGTGGTTATTTAAATACCTGGAAAAAAGAGTTTCTCTCATTTAAGAAAAAAGAACTTGCAAAGGCACTTCTTTTTGCAACACGTGATAAAACTTTATACATTCTAAAAAAATGATTGTATGATATATTTAATCTCAGACGATTACGATGCTTTTAATGATAATTGACGGCGATAGTAAATTGAATATATTCTGTAAAGAATAAGAATTAATGATCAATATATTAAAATATTTTGATAACGTTAAGAATCTGAAGAAAGTCTATCTTTTCCTCGTAGTATTTTTAGTGCTCATAAAAGTCCATTCTATAGTAACAACTGATATACAGCCCTGGGACGAGGGAATGTATGCAACACGCGTGCTTTCTGTTCAGGAATCAGGCGATATAATCGACCAAAGCCAGCATTCCGTTGGTAAGTTTTATTCCGGTTCACATCCGCCATTATTAATCTGGCTTGGTTATATATTCACTTCTATCTTTGGAATGAATAATGTCGTCTTGAAAGGATTGATTTTCGTCTTTAGTCTTGCTGTCTTATGGTTGGTAATGAAAATCGGCAACAATGTATATTCTCCAAGGGCGGGTATTATAGCTGCTATTATTTTTAGCAGTAATTTAATTTTTAATATATTTTCAAAAAGATTTCAGTTCGACATTCCATATACCTTTCTAATACTTCTTGCATTTTTATTTTTCATGAAGTATTTAGATACTGGGAAGAAGAAATATAATTATTATAGTGGTATTGTTTTTGGCTTATGTCTGATGATTAAAATCCTTGTCGGCTTTTTTATTCCGATGGTTATCTTCATTTGGTTTTTACTGTCTCACAAGAAAACTAAATATGAGTTAAAGGATTTGATTGTCTTGACTGCTTTAGGTATAGCAATTGCCGCTCCATGGCATGCTTATATGTTTATAAAATACGGCTGGGAGTTCTTTAATTATTTCTTTTTCTATCATATCTATGAACGTGCATTGTTCGGCGTTGAGCATAACACAAAGGGTTCAGGTTATGTTTACTATATTAATTACTTGTTTACAATTCTTCCGTTTGGTGCTGTAATTCTCTTTGGTGCTTTCAGAAAACTAATATCTTTCCGAAAACTTCCGGGCAAAGAATTGTTTATTCTTGTCTGGTTTCTTATAGGCTTTATAATCATCACACTTTTTAAAACCAAACTCGAGGTTTATATTCTGCTGATTCTTACTCCCGGAGTCTTTATTGCAGGAAACTATCTTGAAGTTATAGACAGTCTTGGAATAAAGGAAAAAATTACACTGCTTATTGTAACTGCTTTCAATATTTTCTGGGCTGCACTTAATTATTTTAGGATTGAACTCGCATTTCCTATTAATTCCGCATCATTGCCAGTCGTTATTGGTGTTTCAGCTGCCTGGTTTATAATCTCAGCAATTGTAATATATTTCTATATAAAAAGAAGTTATTCTGTATCAGCGTTATTTTATGCTTTTATTCTGGCGTTTCTTTTCTTCGTGAATATTCTATATGCGGTTAAGATTCCGTTCTGGGAGAATTCCTTTAAGATTACCGGTGTAAAATCCGAGATTGAAAAAAGCGGGTATAAAAAACTTATATACGTTGCCTCAAACTACAGACATAATCCGCAGTTCAGTTTTTATTTTAACGGACTCGATTTAGGCTGGACAAATACAAAATATGATTTTACTTTTGTTGATTCGAAGAATGGTTTTGACAGCATAAAGTCTGTACTTAAAGAAGCAGGAAATAACGTGAATGTTATCGTTGAAAAAGATTATATTAACAGAAGCAATTATTTTGATTCGAAATTGGTAATTGATGATAGCTATAAATTGATTCTGAAATCTTCGGGTTATGAACTTTACAGAAAATAATATTGGAAATTATTAAAGTAAATATTAACAGCTCAGCAGAATGGAAGGATTTCCTTTCTTCAAATTACAATATGTTCTTTGATGGAAAGTTTCTTGAGTATAACGACGAGTTTGATAAGGGTATAAAATGGCATCATCTGATCTTTAAGGATAAATTTAAAACCCTTGCTATTCTGAATGGAAACGAAAGAATAGAAAAGGAAGACAAGGTCTATATTTCATGCGATGGTGTTAGTTTTGGCGGGTTTATGTGGACAGATAAAATCAAAATTAATGACATGAATAATGTTATTAAACTTTTCAAAAATTATCTAATTGACAATAATTTTACCAAGTGTATTATAAGGAATCCTCCTTTTCTTTATCGTTCTCACGCTAACGAGGAATATGAATATGTCCTGCTTTCCGAGGGATTCAGCGTTAATAAATATGCTATTACTAACATAATCGACCTCAGTTCATTCGAGTTCGAAAAGTTAAAGAACTCAAAAAAGCGTTCTATACAAAAATCTTCCGAAATAATCGAAATAGAATTAATTGAAGATATTGTTACCGGAGAAAACCTTAGAGATTTCTATAATATCCTTCACTCTAACAGAGAACTAAAAAATGTCGTGCCGACTCATTCACTCGAAGAACTTGTCTTTCTTAAAAATAATCTGCCTGATAAAATTAAACTCTTTACGGCAAAAATAGAAAATGAAATCGTCGGTATTTGCACTCTATTCATCGTTAAGAAAGATGTTGTACTTAACTTCTATCTCGCTGCAGATGAAGAACACAAAAGGAATAGAGTCTCGGATTATCTTCTGTATTATTCTATCGAATGGTCTAAAGAAAAGAACTTCAGAATTTACGATATAGGTACCTCAAGCGTTGATGACCGGCTGCTTCAGGGCTTGTTTGATTTCAAGAAGAAGTTTCGCGCAGATGGATTTTTAAGGAAAAGTTATATTATTAAATTATAAACTATTTCAAATGATTATTAAAAATAAAAGGATTTTACTCACAGGCGGCGGTGGATTTATAGGCAGCAAGCTTGCCGAAATATTAAGCTACGATAATGAGTTGCTCATTTATGATTTGTTCATACGTGATTCGTTAAAGTATAAAAGCATCAATAAGAAAAATGTTAAACTTGTAAAAGGTGATATCTGCAGCTTTGAACCTTTGAGGAAAGCCGCCGAAAACTTTAAGCCTCAGATTGCAGTGCATCTTGCTGCTGTCGCCGGTGTTGATACTGTTATTCATAATCCAGTTAAAACTATGGAAGTAAACATTCTTGGAACTTTCAATTTTGTCAGAGCTATAGAAAAGTACAGTAGTAAGCTCGAACGCGTGCTAAATTTCTCAACAAGCGAAGTTCTTGGTGCCTATTCATATAAGTCTCCCGAAAAGTCAAATACAAACGTTGCTCCCGTCGGTGAAGGACGCTGGACATATTCAATAAGTAAAGTCTCCGGTGAGCATCTCATTTACAGCTATTACAAGACAAGAGGCTATCCCGCGTTGTCTATCCGTCCCTTCAATATTTACGGACCCGGACAGATAGGGGAGGGTGCGATACAGATTTTCATAAAGAATGCAGTCCTTGATAAAAATATTGAAATACACGGAGAAGGCGACCAGATTCGTTCATGGTGTTTTATAGACGATATGATTGAAGGTATTATGCTTGCATTAACAAAGAAGAATGCTATCGGTGAGATATTTAATATCGGTAATCCTAAAGGCACAGTTACAATAACGTCTCTCGCTGAAAAGATAATACAGCTTTGCGATACTAAGTCAAAGATTAAATATATTCCGAAAAACTATGTAGATGTTGAGCTTCGTATTCCAACAATCGAAAAAGCTGAGCACCTTCTCGGCTATAAACCAAAGATTGACCTAAATGAAGGTATAGTCAGAACTTTTGAATGGTATAAAAAATACTTCAGCAAATGAAATTCTTTTATCTTGCGTTCGGCGATATAAGTCTCAGGACTCTTACTGATCTTATCAGCATGAATGAGAAACCTGAATTTGTAATCACTCATAAATCATACTTGTACAATGATTATAAAGAAAAGTTTTATGATATGATTGAGGATATTTGTAAAACTAATTCTGTAAAGCTCATTAATACCGATAAAATATCTGAATTAAAAGATGATATTTCGAAAGTTGAACTCGGTATATCAGTTGGATTCATGGAGATTATCAAAGAGGATGTTTTCAGCGCACCAAAGTATGGAATCCTAAACCTGCATTGCGGCAAACTTCCTGAATACAGAGGACGTGCGCCTATTTCAAGAACTATTATTGATGGGAATGAATCGCAGTTTATCACATTGCATAAAATAGATTCCGGTGTTGACTCAGGTCCTGTTCTGCTTGAAAAGGAAATCATCATCGAAGATGATGACGACGTTAATTCAATTTACTATAAGTGCTCAATCCACAGCGCCTTGTTGGTAAGAGAGGGTATTGAACTTCTTCGCATGGGTAAGACAGATATGTTTAAAGAACAAGATTCATCAATAAAGTACACCCCTTGGCAGAAACTGTCTGATGACGAACGAAAGATTAACTGGTCAATAAGTAACAAGAATATATTCAATAAAATCAGGGCTATGTCATCGCCGTATCCGTGCGCCTTTTCAACTTATAATAACATTCGTTATCTTTTCAATAAAGCAAAACCGGTCTTCTCTCCTAAAAATAATGGGGAACAAGGTTCTATTATTGATGTTAACGTTGACTTTATAGTCGTAAATACCGGTAACGGTTTGCTTATGGTTTATGATATCCGAAATGATATTTATGAAAAGGTGGATTTTGCTAATACATTTAAAATAGGAGATGTGTTTAAATGAAAATAATTGACGGACACGTACATATAGGAAGATGGAGTGAGGTTTTTCTTGACTATGAATCAACAGTTGAGCAAGCGGTGAAAGTGATGAAGGAATCAGGCGTCTCATCCGCAGTCGCATTGCCCTGCGATACTTTCGAAAATGAAAAGCTCTTGAATGATATTCTTAATCTAAAAGATTTCACTTTCCATTTTACCTGCTGGATAAATCCCGAAGATAAATACCTTGGTACTTTTATAGACAAAAATAGCAGCAACATAAAGTGTTTTAAAATCCATCCTTCTTTCCAGAGAAAGAATGTTCTTGATGCGTCATATCAAAAATACTTTGATATTGCAGTCGATATGAAGGTTCCTGTTATCGTTCATTGCGGCAGATGGAAAGAAGTTGCAAGCTATAACTATCCCATTGAGCTCGCAAAACAAAGACCCGACCTGAATGTTATTCTTGCGCATCTTGGCGGCGACCAGCCCTCATTATGCACAGGCTGCGCCAAAAGCGTTAAAGATAGCGGTGCTGATAATATTTACCTTGGCACGGAGTCAGTTCGTGAATTCTACTTTGTTAATCAGGTTGTTCAGACTGTCGGTGCTGATAAAGTAATATTCGGAAGTGATTATAATCTTGGATTGCCGAAAATGTATATGCCTATTGTTGAAAGTCTTGATGTATCTTATGAAGAAAAGGAATTGATTTTCTCGGGTAATATCTCACGGCTTCTTAATCTTGGGTAATAAGATTTTACATATTGCTCCTCAGAACTTTGCCGGCATGCCGTACGGATTCATGCAGATGCAGGCTCAGGCAGGACATACAACCCGTCTCGTTACCATGTTTGAAAATACTCTCGAATTCGAAGAAGACATAACTCTTAATTTCAAACTTCCTGTTAATAAAACTGCTAAACTCTGGCGCGACTCTAAAATAAAGAGTCTTAAATATTACGAGCCAAAGAATTTTCTTGAAAGTACTTTCTTTAAATTAAGAGATTTTAAAAACCGCTCAAAGATTACCGCGCTTATTGATAAACATAAACTCTATGATTTCGATGTCTATCATTTTGACGGCGGAATGGATTTCTTTCGTGACCTGCGGTTTGCTAAGGAGTTAAAGAGACGGAATAAAAAGATTGTCTGCTGCTATTTTGGCAGTGACTTGAGAAGCAGGGGAGTATTCAAAGAACTTGATGAAATGAGCAACTTGAATCTGACAGTCGAATTCGACCATCTTCAGCTTCATAATAACATTCATTATCTCTTTTTTCCTTTTGATGTCAAAAAAGTTGAGTATATTTTCCCTGAACGGAAAAAGGTTAGGATTATTCACTCTCCTACAAACAGACTCTTTAAAGGTACAGATAAAATTCTTAAAGTTATTGACGATATTAAGAAGACGCATGAATTTGAATTCATTCTTGCTGAAAACGTCAGACGTGATAAACTCCTCGATATGAAAAAAACCTGTAATCTCTCTATTGATCAGGTCGGAGGTGAACTCGGCGGCTCGGGATACGGGAAAAATTCTATAGAGAATCTCGCTATAGGTATTCCAACAATCACTGAATTTTCTGAAGAGTATCTTAAATTCCTTCCCGAAAACCCTTTCATTTCATGCGGTATTGGAAATTTGAAAAGTACAGTTATTAAATATATAGAGAATATTGATTTACTGAAAGGTGTTTCTCTTAACGGAAGAAAATGGGTTGAAAAGTATCATTCTTACGAATCTGTAAACGCAAAGCTGGAGCAGCTTTACCTGGAGAATAATATTTGAGTCAGAGGAACATAAGAGACTTATTCTCACAGACCACGATTTACGGCGTCGGTCTTCTTGCTAATAAAGCAATATCATTTATTCTATTACCATTATATACTTTTTACTTTTCACCGTCTGAACTCGGTGCATATAACATAGTTCAGTCTTTATGGATGTTTATAATTCTTTTCTATCTTTACGGACAAGAAACATCCTTTATTAAACTTTTTATAGACGGTAAAGATGATCCCGAAAAAAAGAGTATTTATTCTACGACATTAATAATGTTGACTGCGACATCCCTCTTGTTTTCGTTGATTCTTTATTTACTCTCTGGTAACATAACTTCCTTGCTCGAATTCGAAGACCCTGTAAAAGGATTGATGTACATTAAAATCCTTTCCTTAATTCTTTTTACCGATGCTTTGTTTAGGTTCCCATTGCTGCTTCTCCGCGCTGAGCTTAAAGCCACGCAGTATTTGTTCCTGACTTTGTTGTCTCTTGCAGTAAACGTTTCCTTAAATTTCATTCTAATAATCAGTTACGGACTTGGCATCGAAGCAATATTTTACAGCTATATTGCCTCAGTTGTCGTTACATTTATAGCAGGCTTGCTCGTCACACGAAAACATCTGTCTTTGAACTTTTCTCTCGTATTTGCAAAGAAACTTGTCAGCTACGGAGTAAAGTTTATATTTGTCGGTGTCTTTATTCTTTTAATAGATGTCTCCGACAGGTTCTTCCTGAAATATATTTTCAATGAAGAGGTTGTCGGAATCTACAGCGCCAATTACCGTCTTGCCTCTGTAATGTCACTGCTTATAGCTGCTTTCAGGTTTTCATGGACTCCGTATTTTCTTAATCTCGAAAAGAATCCCGAAAATAAAAAGATAGTATCCCAGATTTTCACGTACATAGTCTTTATAGGACTTTTCCTTTTTCTCTTCTTTGCTTTGTTCACTGAACCAATCGTGAAAATTTCGTTTGGTAAGTTTTCTATACTTGATATCCGGTATCAGTCCGGACTCGTTATAATTCCCTACGTACTCATGGCGTATGTCTTCTCGGGTCTGTATTCAGCTCTCAGTGTTGCGCCGTTCTATGCAAACAAAACCAAAGAGCTTCTGTATGTTTCGGGATTAGGATTTTTAATAAACATTATCCTTAATTATTTTCTTATAATTCACTTCGGTATAATAGGTGCATCGTTATCTACGCTCTTCACATATTTCGTAATGATGATTGCACTCTATTACCGCGCACAAAAAATTTACAGAATAGAATATGAATTAAAAAAGATTTTCATTCTCTTCTTAATCTCAGTTATTCTTTTTGTATTTTCACAACTTATAAAAGTCGTATTCTCCAATACAATTTTTATAATAATTTCAGTTTTGCTGATAATTATTTTTATTATTTTATCAAAATATTTTAAAGCCTTTAATTTAAGTGCTGTAAAATCAGCACTTATAAATCGCACCTAAAGTATAACTTTACTCATTTTTCTCTTGACAATTAATTATAACATACTTATGTTTGTAATAGATGGATGAGATAAAATAAGAATTACCCTTTCTTATTAGAACTAATCCGGTTGCCTCAAAAACAGCCGGATTTTTTTATTCCTAAATTCTGAAGTTTCTTAATGCCATTTAGTTTCAAACCCCCATTTCAGATTAATCTCTAACTATTCCCCTGATTGGTCTCATTCATTTTCGCATTATTTGCCGAAAAATCTGTCAATTTTTGATTTTTTCTGAATTGGACAAACCGAGCTACCATTCCAATAATGTCAAAATATTGACAAATACGTCAGCTCATTTGACTTCTTTGTCAATTATATGCTATTTACGTCACATCAAAAAACAAAACAGCCTCAAATACATCATATTTCTCTGGCACGCCATTTGTTATATGTAAGGTATAATACAAAACTAAAATTAAACAAAATATAGGAGATAACTAAAATGAACTTAATCAAATTTAAAAGAGAAAACGATTTATTCGACAATGCTTTCAAATCAATCTTTGATTCACCGGTTTTCAGGACTGAAATTGCAGACCCTGCATGTTTTAGCCCGAGAACAAGAATTACCGAAGACAAGGATAATTTCCATATCAATCTTGAAATTCCCGGTATTCCAAAAGAGAATGTGAAGATCGAAGTTGAAAACAATCTGTTGTCGGTTAAAGGTGAAAAGAAAGTTGAGAATAAGAAAGAAGAAACGAATCTTGTGATGAATGAAATAGTCTATGGTGAGTTTTGCAGAACTTTCAACCTTTCTAAAGATATTAAGGTTGACGCTATCGAAGCTGAATTTAAAGACGGTGTGCTTGTAATCTCTTTGCCGAAAGTCGAAGAAGCAAAACCGGTTGTAAAAGAAATAAAAGTAAAATAACATTAATTAAAGACGTCTAATTAACAAGAAACTACCTGTTCTAAACGGCAGGTAGTTTTCTTACAAAAGAAAGGATTTTTTAAAATGGGAAAAATTATAGGAATCGACTTGGGAACTACCAACTCTTGCGTGGCTGTGATGGAAGGTAATGACCCTGTTGTAATACCAAACGCAGAGGGTATGAGAACTACTCCGTCTGTAGTTGCATTTTCAAAGACGGGAGAAAGACTTGTGGGAGATGCGGCAAAGCGTCAGGCTGTGACGAATCCTACCAATACAATCTTCTCAATTAAAAGATTTATGGGCAGAAGGTTCGATGAGGTTGGTACTGAAATCAGTGAAGTGCCTTATAAAGTAATAAGAGGCGATAACGATGTAGCTCGTGTTGAAGTAGAAGATAAATCAACTAATCAGATGAGAGTTTATTCTCCTCCTGAAATTTCAGCAATGGTTCTTCAGAAGATGAAGAAGACTGCTGAAGATTATCTCGGTCAGCCCGTTACTGAAGCTGTTATCACTGTGCCGGCTTACTTCAACGATGCGCAAAGACAGGCAACGAAGGATGCGGGTAAGATTGCAGGTCTCGATGTAAAGAGAATTATTAATGAGCCTACTGCAGCAGCTCTTGCTTACGGTCTCGATAAAAGCAAGAAGAATCACAAGGTAGCAGTTTATGACCTTGGCGGCGGTACGTTTGATATTTCAATTCTTGAACTCGGTGATGGTGTGTTTGAAGTTAAGTCAACTAACGGCGACGGTCACCTTGGCGGTGATGACTTTGACCAGAGACTGATGGATTATCTTGCGGACGAATTCCAGAAAAAGGAAGGTATTGATTTAAGAAAAGACCCGATGGCATTGCAGAGACTTAAAGAAGCAGCCGAAAGCGCCAAGAAACAGCTTTCATCAACTCCGCAGACTGAAGTGAATCTGCCGTATATTACTGCAACTGCTGACGGTCCAAAGTTTTTAGTTGAAACTATCACAAGGGCAAAGTTTGAATCACTCGTTGCCGACCTTGTTGAAAGAACAGTCGGTCCTTGCCAGAAAGCAATTAAGGATTCAGGACTAAGCATTAACGATTTGGACGAAGTTATTCTTGTCGGTGGCTCGACACGTATTCCTTCAGTTCAGGAAACTGTCAAACGTGTGTTTGGCAAAGAGCCTCACAAAGGTGTAAACCCGGATGAAGTTGTTGCAATCGGTGCAGCAATTCAGGGCGGCGTTCTTGCAGGCGATGTGCACGACGTTCTCTTGCTCGACGTCACTCCGCTTTCACTCGGTATCGAAACACTCGGCGGTGTTATGACAAAGTTGATTGATGCGAATACAACAATTCCTTCGAAGAAGTCACAGACTTTCTCGACAGCAGCCGATAATCAGCCGTCAGTTGAAATTCATGTGCTCCAGGGCGAACGTCCTATGGCAGCCGATAACAGAACACTCGGAAGATTTCATCTCGATGGAATTCCTCCTTCACCCCGCGGCATTCCGCAGATTGAAGTTACGTTCGATATCGATGCTAACGGCATTCTTAATGTTGCCGCAAAAGACCTCGGAACGGGCAAGTCGCAGGATATTAAGATAACACATTCGTCAGGCTTGACTGATAAGGAAATCGAAAAGATGAAAAAGGATGCAAAGGAGCATGAAGCAGAAGATAAGCAGAAGAAGGAAGAAATTGACCTGAAGAATCAGGCGGACTCCATGATCTTTCAAGGCGAAAAGCAGCTCAAGGAATTCGAAGGCAAGCTCGATCAGGAAACACGCTCGAAGATTCAGGCAGCTATCGACAGACTTAAAGAATCAGTGAAAACAAATAATTCGTCGGAGCTGAAATCAGCAATCGAACAGTACAACACAGTCTGGAACGAAGCATCATCAAAGATGTACTCTCAGGCTAAATCGCAGCCCGGTGCAGAGCAGGGACCGAATCCCGGTGCCGAGCAGCAGTCAGCAGGCGAGCAGAAGAAAGATGACGGCAACGTAGAAAACGCCGACTTTGAAGTTGTTGACGATAAGAAGTAAAATCAAAATAGTATAGTCTTTCCCCCCCTTTCCAAGCTCCGCTTGGGAAGGGGAAAAGGAAATAGAAAATAAAGATTACCCTTACCCTCCTTCCCAAGCTCTGCTTGGGAAGGAGAAAAGAAAAGCAAATGAGGACAATACACAAAGTCAAATATAAATAATAACCTTTACCCTCCTTCCCAAGCTCTGCTTGGGAAGGGGAAAAGGAAAAGTATATGAGAACAATATACAAAGTCAAAGATAAAGAATACCCTTCCCCTCCTTCCCAAGCTCTGCTTGGGAAGGGTAATAGGAAAAGTATATGAGGACTACAAACAAAGTCAAAGATAAAGATTACCCTTCCCCTCCTTCCCAAGCTCTGCTTGGGAAGGGGAAAAGGAAAAGTATATGAGGACAACATACAAAGTCAAAGATAAAGAATGCCCTTACTTCATTACCTCAACAATCGTCAACTGGATTCCCGTATTCAAAAATAAACATAACCTCAATGCCCTGATAGATTCGCTTATCTTCACACAAAAGAATAAGCAATTCAAAATTCTCGACTACGTTATTATGCCGGAACATTTTCACCTGATTTGTGTTTGTGATAAACTGGTCACGGCTGTTCAATCGATTAAATCATACACTGCTAAACGCATAATTGAAGTTTATGAGAAAGAAAATAACATTTCTATTCTAAAACAGTTCATGCAGTGTAAGAAAGAATATAAAACAGATACCACGTATCAAGTGTGGCAGGAAGGATTCAAGCCGAAAGCAATTACGTCAGAAAGCATGTATGTTCAGAAAAGTGATTATATACATTATAATCCTGTGAAGAGGGGACTGGCTGCCACTATCGAGGAGTATAAGTATAGTTCTGCAAGAGATTATTATTTACGAAAGCCGGGAAGAATTATTATTGATGATTTGGATTATGAAAATTGAAATTATTAATGCCTTCCCAAGCAGAGCTTGGGAAGGAGAGCAAAAAAAATGCTTCCCCTCATTCCCAAGCTCTGCTTGGGAAGGGATAGTAAAGAGCACAGGGCTACATAATCCTTTACTATGAAATGAAAACAGATGGCAGCGAGCCGCCGCCTGACGCTCAGTGGCAAAGCAAAACATTCTCAAAAGCATCGGGCTTAATCACCGGACTGCACAGCGGAAAGAAATACATTTTCAAATCCGCCGCAACAAGTCCCGAGGCAAACAAAATCAGCCTCTATAATTTCACCGAGCCGGTAGAAAGATTTGTGCAATAGGCGGTAACTCCTTATTGATTGAATGGCGAATATCCTCCTTTGGCTGGGGAGGATATTTGTTTTATATGGAAAAAGATTATTACAATGAGTAATTTGATGTGAAATCTATCATTACAAATTAAACTATTTAATATTATGTCTATAAATAATCCTAAAAGAATATACCTAGATCAAAATAAATTAATAGATTTAGCTAAAGCTTTTAATAATAGAGATGGAGGAGAAATATTTCAAGAAACTTTGGAGTTAGTGTTAAAGAATATTGAGGAGGGAAAAGTTATTGTTCCCTTGTCATGTTTGCATGTTGTTGAAACCGCAAAAGTTACTGATACTGGGAGGAAAGAACGTTTATCAAAATTCCTTCATTCTATAACTAGAAATTATTCGATACTTCCTTTATATAGTATTAGAGGCTATGAAATATTGAACTCCATTCTTGATAAAGAGGAATTGCAAATTGGAAGAATTAATATTAATAGAAATATTGTCGAGCAAAAAGGAATCCCTTTTGCTTTTGGTACAAATTTAACTTTCCCAGATAATTTCAAAGCTGTAGAAAATGGAATTATGAATAAATTATTCGATGAGGAATCTTTTCTTTATCTTATGAATATTATGATACCTAAAGATATTAGCAAGGATATGACATCGGAGGACGAAGCAATGGTCAGTTTCTTTGAAACTAAAAAAGCAAAAATTCAATCTATTTCAAAAGAAGAAGCTTTTAATTTTGTTATTATTGATTTATTTTCTGATTCCTTAATAAGAGAACTAATTAGCCAATTAAATAATCTAGGCATAAATTCAAAAGAATTTACAGATAAATATCTTTCTGATAGGGAATCAATTGTCGGTTTTTTTAATAGCATATCTTCAATTGAAGTATTTGCAAAAATGCTTCTTGCTAGAGATAGAGCTACGAAAGTACATCGAAATGACGTATATGATATAGGGTTTTTATCTACAGCAGTTCCATATTGTGATATTGTTATTACTGAGAATTCTTGGTGCCATCATCTTAAACAAGAACAATTGGACTCGAAGTACAATACAATAGTTTTGAATGATGTTAATGATTTAAAGAAATATTTATAATTAAATGACATGAAATAAATGCGAGAATTTATAAAAACTCAAAAGTTAAATGGTAAGTTAAATGTAGAAGATAGATATTCATTTGAAAATGTTAGAGGTGAATATCAATATGACGTTTTCTCAAATAAAAATATGACTGGGAAATTTGAGGTTCAGAACATACCTGTCGAATTTCTCAATGAATTTGATAAAAACGAAAATTTTACTTTTGCTGGAGATGGATTTTTTGTCAAAGGAAAAATTACCGGTTCAAGTATATTTGGCAAGCCAGATACTTTAAGTTTTTCCGTTGAAGAAACTACCTCACAAATTGTATGGGAAGGTGATGAGCAGAGAAAATTGGAAATGTCGTATTATATCCCGTATGTTTCGAAATTAGCGAGAAATATAAAAGCCAGCTGGGGTTATTCCGAAGAATATATTGTGAAATTCATAAGCAATGAATTTAAATTATTAGTAAAAAATATTGAAATAAAATTCAATGAGAATATAAGTCTTGTAAAGCATGAAAAACCTGATTCCATATTTCATAGATTGCTATTCCCAATGATTACAATTGATATAGCAAAAGATGAAGATATATACAAACTGTTAGATAATTATAAAGAATTAATGGAGCAAGTTATGCTTGTTCTTTCTTTCATTCTTTTTCATAGATTAAATTGTTTTGGATTTGAGGCAAGAATATTTGATGAAAATAATAAAGTAATTCATACCATTGATCATCGTTATACTAAAAAGAAAAGTGGAATTGATTGTTTATTAGAGGACAAACTTGAGTTTAATAATTATTTTAATACTGATAATGTTTCCAAAATTATTGAATCATTCCTTGCTTTAAATGAAGAACATAAGCAAAAATTTATAAGAGTTATATATTCTTACTTGACTATTAAAGAACTCGATATTTTCGAACCAAAATTTAAAGATACATTTTATGCTCTCGAAGCTATTTCAAAAATAATTGTAAATCCGATGACAAGAATCTCACCAGAGAAATTAATTATTAATGCATGTGATATAGCTGAAATTGATTTAGAATCTTTTGATTTTTTACCATCAAATAATAGTAATGAATTGAAATGGCTAATATCGGAATACAGAAATGATTTAACCCATTTTAATTTTAATATAAAATTCGATCTTTCAGAATTATTTAATGAACGGAATAAAATGATGAGATTGTTACGTAGTTTAATGATGTATTACCTAACCCCAGAATTAAAAGAATTTCCTTTTCCTGGTAAAAGTTTAAAATAATTTCCAAATCTTACTAATATCCTCCTGCTCACAGGGGATATTTGTGTTTTAATTGGAATTTTTATTAATCTTTTATAATTCAGGGTAATAAAGAGATAACTATAGAAAAACGAACTTATCTTAAACATTGAAATAATGATTATATACAAGTATTTTAATACAACTATCTAGTGTTAATTTTTATTTATAACCTAAATTAAAGAAAATAAAAAATTCAATAATTGAATTTTAAAGACTGAAAATGGATAACATACCAAAACTTGAGATTAATATAAAAGATTTCCGAGCTATTAATTCTGCCGATATAATCCTGAATGGAATTACAGTTATGGCAGGTAATAATGGCAGTGGAAAAAGTACTATATCAAAGTTACTTTATCATACTTTGAAATCTGCAATTGATTTTGATAAAATAGTTGCTAAAAGCCTATTTAGCGAATTGTTAAGTATTCAGCATTTCTTGGAAGAATTTTCTCACGAAATTGATTTTTACGTTAGACAAAATATAAGAAATAGGAAAAATATTGATAAAGATGAGTATAATATGAGATTTAAGTTTAATCGTCTTTTTGAAATTAATGGTGATTCAGACCTAAAGGAAAAAGAAAACAGAATATTATCTGCAATTGATTTATTAATAAAAACTCTTAGTGAATTACCAAACGAATTAGCAAAAGATGAAATATTTAATAGGAGACTTTATAGATTAGAGAGATTCTTTAAAGAAGAATTTTTTGATAAGGAAAATAATACCAAGAGTATTGAGATAGCAAAATTACTTGAAAAACTTAAAGAAGAGATAAAGAATAAATTCAAATTAGCATATAAAAACATCGAAAATAGGCCAATAAGTATATTAGATAAAATTATAAGTAGTTATTTTACTGAAGAGGTACATGTAAAAAATTACAATGTCAATGAATATGGCACTTTAATTACAAATAGGAAAGATAAGAAATTATCTAATTTCTTGACTATTAATAAAGTTGTATATATTGATACACCTATGATTGTAGGTGTTGATAATATTAGGCTTAATAATATTCCTCATTGGGAGGATTTGGATGATTTACTTAAAAATAAGGAAGAAAATAATGTTAAAAGAAGTACTATTAGTAATTTGTTGAAGGATGAGATTATTGATGGAGAGACAAATTATGATAGCAATAATAATATATTTATGTATAAAAGGAATGATGGTTATTCTATTGATTTGTTAAGTTGTGCTACTGGTTTGAAATCTTTTAGTATAATGCAAATTCTTTATAACAGCGGTTTTTTAGACGACAAAACACTATTGATTATTGATGAGCCTGAAACGCATTTACATCCAGAATGGATTGTACAATATGCTAGACTTATTGTTCTGCTTCATAAAGAACTCAAGGTTAATTTTTTAATTGGAAGTCATAACCCTGATATGGTAATGGCTATAAAGTATATTACCAAAAAGGAATTAGGAGAAGAAAATAACCCTCTTAATTTCTATTTCGCTTCAGCCACAGAAAATGATAAATACAAATTCGATTTTAAACCTTTCGAGACAAATATTGAACAAATTTTCAAATCCTTTAATACGTCTTTAGATGATATAAATAAATATGGTGCAACTGAAGAATAAGTTATGAAGTATTGCAAACAATCAACCGAAGAACATCCTCTGTGTAAAATGTTTCCAAGTTATCTCGAAAGTATAAATACAATTATTAATAATGAAGGCGGTACACATCAGCCATTCAATGACGAAGTTGCTTTAAACCTTGATAAAATAAAATCTAATTCAGGGAATACTCACATTAAAAAAATGAAATCGATGGATATGGTTATATGTGTTATAGATAATGACGATAAAGTACATTCGTTGCTGATTGATTATAAATTAAATTGTAATGGAACTAAAAGTTTAAGTGATGGTGATTGCAGAGATAAAATAAAACATTCAACAATTATACTGTTTGGTAGTGGTATCCCTATATATAATAAATACGTTTTTATCTTTAAGGACGAATTATTGGAACAATCTCGTAGTATTATAAGCAGAGTGCTTAATAACGCCACAATTGAAGTATTAAATATTAACGAATTTAGAACAAATTATTTTGATTAAATATCAACCATAAAAATTCGTTTATTATTTGATTTTCATAGTAAGTCAATTTTCATAATATTTATTAGTTTATCAATTCAAAATTAGTATAAATTAATAGTGGAATCCCCCCTACCTATTCATCAGCAGCTCATTCAAACTTCCGTACTCTGAGATGTAATCCACATGACTTCTTGATATAACTTCCCACGCTTCTTCTCTGCCGTAAACGTGAGTGATTTCGCAAATTCTTTTTTCCGCTCCCGGTGCTTCTTTGTAAGTTAAGAAGTAATGCTTGATTCT
>JBAYUG010000020.1:0-40077 GCA_041675325.1 Kapaibacterium sp. (SeqCode) | reverse complement strand
CTTATCTGTGCAACTCCGCTTTATCAGTGTAAATCTGTGTTCTATTAAATATTCCCGCTTTTCTACTCTCTTCTTTATCAGTGAATATCAGTCTCAATCGTATTTTCAGTGTGCAAATCTTTTATGGTAAAACTCTTTTCAGAAGAGTATTTCCAGCCCGAAGTTGAAGCGGTTATTGATATCGCCCTGAATCATGTCGTTACCTGTACCGATTGACTTTACACCGTCGTAGTAAGTAGCGGAGTATTTCGCTGCAAGCTCCACAAACGTGAAAGGTTTATACTTCAAAAGTATGTACCAGCGTGTGCCATTACCGTAAAGTCCTACGTTTGACATCACTCCGCGGAGGTCTTCTTCAAACTCGTACACACGTGAATCATAATCGTCAGTCTGAAAAACTATAAACCTTGTGGATACCGAAAGGTTCTTCAATACAAATGCTTTAACGTCAGTGAAGAAAAGAAATCCCTTGTTGTTTCCGCCGAAGTTGTCGTACTTCACCATTACGTATTCGTAACGGCTTCGGATTCTGACTGTACCGGATATATCATAATCAAAACCAACGCGTACGTTTGTCTGACTGCGGTTATCAATTTTCTGTACCTCGCGGCTGAACTCATCCTTAACCGTCCGCGGCTCCTCTTTATTCTTATTCCTGTATTTCATGTAAAGAAGAAATCCCTTGCTTACTTTATACTCAGCGTTCAGAAGAAAATCGTTACCGGTAGTCGGTACGGGATTGTAGTAAGTCCTGTAAGGAAACTTGAACTGGTCGAAATATGTTTCTACCGAAAAATTCCTGAACGGCTTTAGACTTAATCCTGCATAGAATCCGTTTTCGTTATAAGTGTTGCCGTTATTCTCGCCGAAACCGAATGAGTGTACGGGCGAAAAATTTTCGGGATAATTGCGGTAGAGAAAAATTATATCTGCAAACTTAGCTGCCGAAATCTGCAATGCCGTAAGTGCTGCAACATTGCTCGACTGCGAGCGTGCAAACTCACCGAAGAGGTTAAAGTTCTTGTAAATGATATCGTAATCAACACTAAGCATGTTAGCTTTATCACCTGCAAAACTGTAGAGCTGTTTTTTGCTGTCGGAATTAAACGGCTTTGAAAACTTTGATGTCCAGTATGTCGCGCCAAGACGCAGGAAACCGTAATCAGCAAATACTCTTCCGCCGAGAAGCTGCTCTTTTGAAGAACTCTGCCTGTTCTGCTCGCTGTTTGTCCTGTGATACCCGTCGAAGTAAATACTGGAAAGTTCGTTTAATGTCGTATCAACTGAAGCATCAAAATAATTATCGGAATAAAAGACGAAGAAGTTATAGTTTTTAAAAACTACGTTAGCAGCACCTCCTCGAAAGAACTGCACTTCATTGGTCGAACGGTAAGCGTCAATCTCATAGTTGTTCTTCTTGATAATGTTCACTGCCTCAGCACCCTTTGAGTATGAAAGCGAAGTCCAGAGTCCAAGCCCCTGTCCGAAATTTAGTGTATAATCACCGGCAATTACTTTATTAATAAACTTCCAGTTGTTGAGCTCAAGGTATCCCGAATAATAATCCGCATAGTTTGTTTCGCCGGCATCTTTTTCTACTGTTAGGTTCGCTCCTATACTAAAGTCTCTGCCTTTATACAAACCCGTAAACCTGTTATACAGCTTTATTTTTGAACCCGGATATTCACCGTTGATGTAACCCTGCTTGTCCTGCAGGTCTTGCTGGACGCGGCTTCTCACGTTTACGTCTGTATTCTTCAGTACATTGTTTGAATAATAATCTTTCTGAGTGAGAACATTTCCTGTCTCGTTTTTTACGACATCTGTTTTTGAGTTCTTTGCAACAAGAAATACTTTTACCTTTTCGTAGAAATC
This sequence comes from Kapaibacterium sp. (SeqCode), assembly GCA_041675325.1. Classification (GTDB taxonomy): domain Bacteria; phylum Bacteroidota; class Ignavibacteria; order Tepidaquicellales; family Tepidaquicellaceae; genus CAIKZJ01. The sequence continues at coordinate 38,202 of JBAYUG010000020.1, read as the reverse complement.
CTGTGTCACACCCTCAATCTTCAATAGTTCTCTTTTTGAACTGAAACTGCCGTTGGAATTCCTGTAATCAATAATCTTCTTTGCTGTAATTGAATTCATATAAGGAACTTCCTCGATCTCTTTACGTGTGGCGGTGTTGAGGTCAAGCGGATTTGATTTAAGGTATTCCATTCTATCGAGCAGTTTCGAATCTTCTGAATCTTCAAGAACAGATTCGAGAAGTTTTTCCTGATACCTGAAAATGTTAAGGTCTGTAGTATCGGGGATTACTCGTGACGTATCGGTCTGTGCGGACAGCCGTGAAACATTTATAATACTGCCCTGAAGAATAATTATGAAAACAAAGAATATATATTTATGTACATTCTTATTCACGGGGCAGTATTATTTTAAAAAATCAGAACCTGATTCTTTCTACGCCATAGACTGTTTTTCCTGAAGCACTCTGCACAAAAACTACAATGTGAGAGTTATTGTATTTTATCGCTGTATTAAGGCTGTAATTTTTCGTTACATTTAAAAGCGTACCAGTCTGCAAAGCAACATTATCGCCCGCGTTATCAGTCAGAAAATTCCTGAACGTATTCTGATGATATTTTTCTCCGTTAGTACCGGCATAAAAAAGTTCGCTTTCTGTTACAACTATAAAAAGCTTTAGGTCTGATACTGAACTCGTTGAAGTCTGCAGAAGCGATACATTCACTGTGCCGTTTCTTGATGACGTATCATACGTGTTTGAAATTCCCACTTCGATTGAGTTCCTGTTTTCAAGCTGTGAGTTTATAGTATTAAGCCATGCATTCTGGTCATAGTTCGGCATGCCCTTACCCATAAGGCTTGCAGCGGGATTCCAGAAATACTGATAGTAGCTGTGCCTTGCAGCGCTTGCAGTGGAGTTGTACAAATAATAAGGGTCGTATCCGTTGAAGTTGGAATGGTATCTTACGATAATAACGTTTGTGTCGTTTATAGTTATACCTTTCAGGCTGTCAACATTGTCCAGAAAATATCCGGGGGGAGGACAGTTCGGACAATTGACTGCGGTAAAGAATTCAACCAGCACCTTGCTGTTTGCTGTTGAATTGTTTGTCTGTATAACGGGATTATCGTTGGACTCGCATGATGTCAGCAGCAGTCCCGAGAGTAGCAATCCGATAACCGATAAAATTATGTTTTGTATTTTCATGTTATATGTCTTTTTAAGAGTAACAACTTTTAAGAAATTTGTTTAAATATATAATTTGTAAACATTAATTTTTATTACTTAAGTTATAAACGAAATTAAATCTCATGTTCCTTGCCTATAATATTCTACTCTAAGTGTTCTTAGTCTACGATGGTTCTTATATCTTCTTTTATCATAATCTATAATCCGCAAAAATGTATGCTCTCTTTGTCGCAGATTCGCCGAGGAAAACGTCCTTTGCATTCTTTGCGTACTTTGCGGTAAAATTGTCTAGCTCTTACTGTGTTTCATGTATTTTCTCTGCGTTCTCTGCTCCATCTGTATTAAAAGGTCTTAGCAATAAAAAACTCTCTTCTCTGTGTGCTCTGTGTTTCTTCTCTGTGTGCCTCTGTGGTAAAATCTTTTCTTTGTTTGTAGCTCTTTCTTCTTAGTGACCTTAGTGCCTTAGTGGTGAAATCTCTTGCTCTACTCTTTTCGACCTTTGCCTTCGAGTCGCAGATCCACCTTCTCGTTGGGCGGACGCTCTTTGCGTTAAAATATCTTTTATTATGCAATAATCTCTCTGCTCCTCTGTTACCATCTCTGTGTGCGAGTCGTAGATTCGCCGCGGCGAATGGTAAAATCTTTTCTTTGTTTGTGGTTCTTCCTGCGCCGTGACCGTTCTTAACTATTTAAAATTTTGAATTAATTGTTAAACGAAAACCCTCGAATGGTCTTACGTACCTGCAAATACCGTTCGTACACTTTACGCCTCCTCTTTCCGTGCCGTAAGAAACAGTAACGGAATTTGTCGGATTAATTTTGTAAGATACCTCTCCAAGCAGCCAGTTCTTCTTTCCCGTCGGCTCCTGGTCGCTGGTAGTCCATTCGTAGCTTACAGTCGCGGATACATTAGGCGAACGGGATACGCTTAGCGAAACAAGCTGGTTAATAAAATTCGGGTCGTTCGAATGCAGCGAACTGTTAACAAACTGTTGTTCAAAATTCAGCTTTGCAGTATAATCTTTAATAAATGTGTACCTTAACTCTGTTGGTATTGTATGTATTTTCATCTTTTCAGAAGCAGAGGGATTCATGTTATCGTAGATAACTGAATTTTGATAGTCATATGCAACCTTGCCGTAAAACTTATCGGAAAAATATCTTTCGCCTTCAAGAAAAAATTCATACCACGGCGAAAACTCATCACCGAAATCAGGCATCCAGCTGTTGCTTCTGTCAACTCTCTGATAAACTGTAAGACCGCCGGGGCTGATATCAACATAATTATAGTGCCTTGAAGCGGCGGCTGCGTTAAGATTAAATGTTGTTTTATCGTCTGGAGCGTACACAACATCAAACTGCGCACCGACTTCATCGTTAAAATCCACAACATGAGGATACCTTGAAAGCAGTGTTGTCGCATGCTCTTTTACAGCCGTCGGAGGATTCTGGAAAGGCAGCATACGTGTTGGCCTGTCAAGACTCCTGTAATCTGGAGCAGTTAAATCAAACCTGTAGTTCTTATAATCCAGAGTGAATCCGAGTTTCGGAAGTGAATAAGAAACAGAAGAATAGAATCCGTCACCGTTTGCATGGAACGGGATAGGATAAGTCGTGTTCTGCACCGTATTCGTGTGCTTATGCGCATAAGACGCAAAGACCTGAAGGTTGCCGATATTCAGCGATGCATACCCCTCGGGGATGTAGCTTTGCAGTGCCGTTGTATCAAACGCGGCAGGAACATTGCCTTGAGCATAAACATAGTTTGCTCCAAAAGTTAATGGCTTAATAGGCGATATCTCAAAGTTACCCGCTCTAATATCATAAGTTTCAACTCTTTCGGGTTTAAGATTATCGTTGAAAACTATCCTGCCCAGCATGAGAAGTCCTTTTGTTTTAACTGGATTCTTCTCGCCGAAAGTTTTCTTATAAGACACCTTAACTCCGTCAACACCCGTATCGTAGAAAAGCGCTCTGTCTTCGAAAGTATTGAACGAAAGACCTTTGGCAACAATCTCCCAGAAATCACCTGCACGGAGGTTCAGACCTGCATCGGTATTGTTGTACTCTATAAACCTTTTTTTAATGCCTCTGAAATTCACGCCGTATTCAATAGGCTGGTCGATTTCGTATCTCATTCCGAAAATAATATCGTTCACTGATAGGCGTGCGTCTGTAACGTTTTCAAAATATTCCTTGGCGTAAGAATTACCGAGGAAAGTCTCAGTACCGCTTCCGTACCTGAGAAGATTGTTTAAAGCTGCCTTAACATTCAGGTTGATCTGTGCATTGGCAGAAGCAGCAATACTGAATAATATTACCGCGAGTAATAATTTTTTCATATTTACGTGGGGAAAAATTTAATTTATAATTATTTAATACCTAAACCTTCTTTTATTTCTTTTTCTATAATTACCTCATCGCCCGTCTTAAAACCAACGTGAACAGCAATGATTTCCTTTTTCTTGTTAAGCAAAACCGAATAAGGCATTTCATCCCTGCCGCTGTATCCTTCAAAAACGCGCTTATCCGTATCGAGCAGAACGGGGAAAGAATATCCCTGAGCGGTGATGAAAGCTTTAACCTTAGAAACGGATTTCTGATTGTCAACACTAAGAGCAACGTATTCGAAACCCTGCGATTTATACTTTTCGTAGAGATCTGACATTTTCTTCATTTCTTCCTTGCAAGGCGTACACCAGGTAGCCCAGAAACTCAGCATCACGACATCTGATTTATCGAGAATCTTTTGCATACTTACGTCGTTGCCGTCAAGGTCGGGAAGAGTAAATTCATAGTACATCTGTGCTTTTGCAAAAGTAACAAAAGCAAAGAATGAGAGCAGGATAAAGATAACTTTTTTCATTTTTAAATATTTAAGAGTTTAACTTAATAAAAGTAACTACTAAAGCAGTAATAACCAGATTAGCGATAGCGACGGGAAGCATCACCTTCCAGCCGAGATTCATAAGCTGGTCGTACCTGAACCTTGGGATAGTCCATCGCACCCATATAAACACAAACACCATAAATACTACTTTCAGAATAAATGCAAAAACCTGAATAAGACTCACGGCAATATCGGGCAGCCCGAAAGTCTGCAAATACGGTACCTGCCAGCCTCCCAGATATAAAGTGGCAATAACCGCCGACGCGACAACAACCGAAGCATATTCCGACATGAAAAAGAGTGCAAACTTCATGCTTGAATACTCGGTATGATATCCGCCGACAAGCTCCTGTTCTGCCTCGGGAAGGTCAAAGGGCGTTCGGTTTGTTTCAGCAAACGAAGCAACAAGAAAAATTATAAACCCTATAGGCTGAAGAATGATGTTCCATTTCCATCCGTATTGATTCTGAACTATTGTATCGAGTTGAAAAGAACCGTTAATTAAAATAATGCCAATAACCGCAAGACCCATCGAAAGCTCGTAGCTTATCATTTGTGCAGAAGAGCGCAGCCCGCCGAGGAGCGAATACTTACTGTTCGAAGACCAGCCGCTAAGCGTGATTCCGTAAACACCCAAAGAAAGCAGAGCAAGAATATATAGAATGCCTATATTCACGTCAGCAATCTGCAGTTTAATCTCCCTGCCCGCAATAAAAATCTTATCGCCGAAAGGTATAACCGCAAAAGTAGAAAGTGCAACAAAGAGCGAAATAGCCGGTGCGAGCGAATGAACAAACTTATTCGCTTTCGCAGGAACGATATCTTCTTTAAGAAGTAATTTTAATACGTCAGCAACGGGCTGAAGAAGCCCCCTGTAGCCGACCCTGTTCGGACCGATACGGTTTTGCGTAAAAGCAGAAACTTTTCTTTCGGCATAAACAGAATAAGCAACTGCTGTAAGTAAAGCAACCTCTACAACTAAAATCTTTGCGACAGTGATAATTAATTCAATCAACCATTCAGGCATTATGCAAGTAATCTATTTAGCAAGTAATCTATCAAGTAATCTATTTAAAATTATTATAAAAGTTACTAAAATTTTTGTTAATATTTAAGATAGAAAATGTTCTAAAATTGATCCGCCGAAGTACCCCGGTTCTTTTTTTCTTGTCATCCCTACTCGCGAAGCGATACTTATTGGGAATCTCCGTTCTTATCATAACTCGTCACAGTTCACTATTCACAGCTTACTGTCCTTCTTCTTCTTGTTATCCTCACTCGCGAAGCAGATCGCGAAGCGATGCTTATCGGTAATCTCCGCTCTTAACATATCTCGTCACAGTTCACTATTCACACCTTACTGTTCTTATACTTCTTGTCATTCCAATACGCTTGTAATTGGAATCCAGGAATGGAACCACTCTCCTATACAATCTTGCTCTCATTTTTTCTTGTCATCCCCGCATGCTCTTGGCGGGGATCTAATCACATATTATTCTAAATATCTAAATCAGTGTTCATCATAAATCAATCAGCTATCTTGCTCTTCTTCTTTTTGTCATTCCAATACGCTTGTAGATGCCTGCCTGCCGCAGGCAGGGAATCCAGAAATGGAACCACTCTCCTATACAATCTTGCTCTTCTTCTTTTTGTCATTCCAATACGCTTGTAATTGGAATCCAGAAATGGAACCATTTTCTTAAACAATCTTGCTCTTATTTTTTCTTGTCATCCCCGCATGATTTTGGCGGGGATCTAATCACATATTATTCTAAATATCTAAATCAGTGATAACCATAAATCAATCAGTTGTTTCAGTGTGCCATGCTCTTTTCGTGTTTTCGACGTAGATCCGCCGTCTTGTCGCAGATCCGCCGTCTTGTCGCAGATCCGCCGTCTTGTCGAAGATCCGCCGTCTTGTTGGGAGGACTGGGAGGATGTTTTAGTGTTTTGGTGTGCGCTCTTTGTCGAAGATTCGCCGTGGAGAACATCCGCCGTGGTGGACTTTGGTAGTAAACCGCTCTTAGTCATTTATTACAAATATTTCTTTGAATTTCTCCTCAATTTCTTTAACCTCTTCATCAGATAATTTCTCAAACTCTTTTTCTTTGGCTCTTTTCGTTAATACACCTCTGTTCTGATCTAAAAACCTTATCAACAAAGAAATCATTTTATCTGGCATTTGATACTTATTGTCTAACCAAATTTTTATCTCGTCAAAGTTTTGTAAATATGCTACTTCTTCGGGTATTATTCTTTCAACTGTGTATTTTACGCATTCATACAAAAACTCAGCTTGTAATGTTGCATCAAAATATCTGTAAAAATCAATTGTATCATTAGTAACTTCTACATTGTTCTTATCTGTTTTCTTCCATTTAATTAAATCAAGCAGCGGATGAGAGTAATTTTCTAATACTTTTCTGTAATCATCTATCCTTTCTAATATTGCTGCCGATACTGGGAAAATTATTCCTTGCGGTGCAAATTTCATCACAGCCAGCAAATGATTAATTAAATAACGGTGCAGCCTTCCATTCCCGTCAACAAATGGATGAATGAAAACAAATCCAAAAGCTATTTTTGCAGCAGTTAGTACAGGATAAAATTCATCCTTCTCCATTTTGTTCGCTGCATCAATAAGCCCTGCCATTAATTTTTCTACATCCTGCCAGTGTGCAGAAATGTGCTCGGGTATAGGTTCACCCGAAACTCTGTCGTGTTCACCCACAAACCCTTCTTCTTTTCGGTATCCCATTTCTACAAACCTGCTGTTCTCAATTACTATCTGTTGAAGTCTTAATAATTCATCATTACTCAATGGTTTACTGCCGGCCTGTCCGATTGCTTTTCCCCAGCGAACAGCTCTGTTATGGACTGGGGTTTCACCTTCAATACTAAATGACGCCTTAGAATCCTTTAGCAATAAAAATGCAGAAGTTCTTAATAGTATGTCTTTATGTACTCCGCTTATTAAATCCGAAGTTTTTTTCGAAAGATCTTCTTCTATATATTCTTCCAGCTTCGGTGTTTTATGAATAAGCGGACAAAAGTCAACCGTTCCCGGCAGGTTATTCTTTATTCCATGCCTGCTCGAGTTTATCACTTTGGATGATGCATATTGAAGTTTTTCATCTACTATTGGAAAATATTTTGCTCCTTTTACATCTGAAATTTTCAAGTGCTCTTGTGTAAGCCATTCATAAAGAAACCATATCTTACGGCTGTATTGACTAAAAGGCTCTGCCTTTACCAACTCCTCTATCGCTTCGGGATTTATCTTTTCATAAAGTTTCTTGAAAAATAATAAATTAATACCTTCATACTTCAATGCAAAAACTAAATGACCGTACAGTGTATCTTTAGGTTTATAACTTATTGAAAAAACTTTCCATTCCGATGTTGAATAGTTTCTGCTTTTTGAACCAATAATCGCCAATGTTCTTGGCAGTGGCATTAGCAATTTATAAAACTCTATCAAAGCTCCATACCCAACTAAAATAGACTCTTCAGGTGCCATTCGTCCTTGGTATGCTAATATTTTAGATGATACAATTTTCATATCTCATTATTTTTTATACTTAATTTTCTGTTAATATGCTTATAAACTGGAAAATGCATATCTTTGTAATCTTACTATTCATTGCTCTCCTTGGAGTTCGTCTCAAAACACCTCCCGCTGTAATCCCCGCATGCGCGTTCTTTGCGTCCGCCGTGGCGGATTTTTGGCGGGGATCTAACCACGTTTTCAATGTTTTTTATTTGCTTTTGTTACAAAATCTAAGTTATGAGACGAACTCCTTTGCGGATTCATCCTTGTGTTTAAATTTCATTGCCAACATATGCCTTTTTCACTCGCTCTATTATAATGATAATGCAAAAAAATGCACATAAATTACAAAAAATGCGCACTATGATGACTATCTGACAAAATATGCACATTTTTACCTAATGTAAATGCAAATATATACATTCTTGTAAAATAGACACATTATACAATCTACTTGATAAAAAACGCACATTGATTGCAAAATATACACACAAATTAACCTGTCTGACAAAATATGCACATTATGCTTTTATAATATCTTATAAATTGAAGGAGATGCTAACATTTAGCAAAATTCACTTAATTTTTAAACTATCTTGCAAAAATCACTTACATTTTTAATATTATCATTTGTTTCAGTGTGCCAAGCTCTTTTCGTGTTTTCGTCGCAGATCCGCCGTCTTGCTGGGAGGATGTTTTAGTGTTTTAGTGTTTTAGTGTTTTAGTGTTTTAGTGTTTTAGTGTTTTAGTGTTTTAGTGTTTTACTGTTTTAGTGTTTTCGTGTTTTACTGTTTTAGTGTTTTCGTGTTTTACTGTTTTAGTGTTTTAGTGGTAAACCGTTCTTAGCAATAAATAAATTCTCTTCTCTGCGTTCTATGGCTAAAAATCTCTTCCTCTTCTTTTCTCACTTTACGACCCTTGCTGTTAAAATAATCTTTTTTCTTCCTATCAACAAACAACTATAAACTTTCAACATTTTCTAAATCAGTGTTCATCATAAATCAATCAGCTCTTATCAGTGTGCCAAGTTCTTTTCTTAAACAACCATATTGCAGGTAAAAATAAAATACTTGCTTGTTTAAATGATTCTTTATAGTATCGGATGAATGATAAAGCACAATTCTTCATTATTTATTCTTGTAGAAAAGAATATTTTACCTGTAGTAAATGAGATGTTATTAATTAAATGAACTACGAAGGATATTAAATAGGCGATAATTCAGCGCCATAAACAATTGAAAGAATTAAGCCGAAAATGCATTCACTAAGTAGGCACAAAATTAAATTAAAAGGAGAAACAAATTATGGCAGCACCAAATTGGCTTTGGGCAAAATCTGCGGGTTCTGCGGGTTGGGATTATGCAGGATTAGACTATGGTAGTTCTACTATTTCTACAGATCAAAAAGGAAAAAGCTACATAACAGGTTCTTTCAAAGGTCCGGCAGTCTTTGGTAGTATCAATCTTACAAGCCCTACATATCCGGCAATTTTTGTGGCAAAATATAATACAAATGGTACATGTCTTTGGGCAAAAAGATTTGGCGGCAACGATACTGCTGATATTTATGGAAATAAAGGAGAATCAATAGATATTGATCCTGCAGGAAATTGTTACGTTACGGGTACTTTTAAAGGTTCTCTTGGAAGCACAATTACACTTGCTCCGGGTATTACTCTAACAGGAACCGGGCACAGGCAAATTTTCATTGTTAAATACAGTCCCGCGGGTAATCCTATTTGGGCTAAACAACCTGATGGTACAGCCGCAAATAATTATACAAGAAGTATTTCAGTAGGATTTTTAGGAGAATGTTATATCACCGGTTATCTTGGAGCAACAGGTGTGAAATTTGGTAGCACTGCCGCACTTACAGCTCCGGGGGCATTTATCGCTAAATATGATACTAACGGAAATGCATTATGGGCGACTAAAATTGGGGCGGGGAATTGTGATCCAATGTCAATTGAAATAGATGCTGGCAGCAGTAGTTTCATAACCGGATTTTTTCAGAATACTGAAACAATTAACGGTACAACATATACAAGTATAGGATCAAGGGATACTTTTATCGCTTCCGTTGATTCAAATGGAGTATTTAAATGGTTTAAACACTTTGGGTTTGCAGGAAATGATTCCTGGGGAAGAGGTATAAGTACAGATATCTATGGCAACATTTTTATAACCGGATATTTTAATAAGAAAATTGTTTTTGGTGGAACTACACTTAATGTAACAGGTATGGGTAATCGGGAAGCATTTATCGTAAAATTAAACAACAACGGTAATCCGGTCTGGGCTAAACAGTCAACAAACTCAAATAATACAAATGGAGTCTCCATTAAGGCACTTCCAACCGGACAATGTTTTGTAACAGGATTTTATAGTGGTTCATCTTCTGTCTCATTTACTGGGAATCAAATATTAAGTAATGGAAAAATGTATGTATTCGTTGCTAAATATGGAACAAATGGAAGTTTAATCTGGATACAGAAATCAGGTGATGGAATAATTAACGCAGCCGAAAATCCATTAGGAATCAGCTATGATGCCAACCTAAATATTTATATTGCCGGAAACTCACAAGGACCTTCGAAATTTGGAACGAATATACTAACTGCTTATGGTGGTTATGATGCCTTTATCGCAAAACTTGAATTTATTTGTCCGTAATAATTTATATTAAACACAATAAACCATCAACTTAATATAAGTACAAGAAGTTGGATTAAGCAAATTAGATGAGGAAAAATTTAATATTCTTGCTAATGCAGATAAAATAAAGGGCGAACAACTTTTAATAGACACAGCCGGAAAAATTGAAAGCAAAAGAGAACTGAAACAGTTCGCTTTTAACAACATAGAAAATCCTGAGAAAAAATATGAGGTGTATTATAATGGCATTTCAAAATTAATGTGAAAATATTTACCTAAAGGAAAAGAGTTTAAAAAAGCCAGAAACTATATATACGAAGAGAAGAATGTTTATTTAACAAGAGGTAAACGAATCAATAAGGAAGGTATTAGAGGTGGAGATGGGAGAATGGGATTTATAACTGACGCAGAAGATATATTAAAAATTGTAATGAATTGGGTATTTGAAAATGGCTCTATGATAGAATTGTTTAATACTATTCGCGAAATTAATATCAAAAAAGGATATGGTTCAAGGAAATTCTAAATTTATGTAACTTAAATTTTAACAATTACAATATTAATGTTTGTTTTTATATTAGATTTTCTATTACTTACTCCTATTTATTCTTCTTGCTGATAATTTCTTCCATATTAAATCAGCAATTTTAATATCAGATTTACTAAGGCCATAACCTTTTTGAAGTATATTAATGTTAGTAATTTTCAAAACATCATCTATGCTTTTTTTCTCTCTCATCATTTTGTCGATATTAAATAAAAGTTCACTATTTTGAGACGAGTATGGTAAAAGTATTTGTTCTGCTTCACTCGGCATCAGTTCCAAAACACCACCTCCATAACTTCTTCCTACTATTTCTGAATACGCTAAAGACAAGGAATTATAAAAACTAGCAATAAAAGCTTTTTTGTCAGTTAATTTTTTCATAAATACACGGTGCATTGTATCTGTTGTATAAGCTTTTGCTTCATTTAAAATTAATTTTGGGTATAAATTGTTCCTCCTTACAAACAAAGCATCCGATATCCTTATAGATGGGACAACAAACCAATCATCACGAATTCCTGTTTTGTAACCTTCGTTTATTTTCATTGATTCACCTAATCTTATATACGATGCCGCTCCTTTGTGTCCATTAATTTCATTTTTTTGAGGAAAAATTAATAAATGAGCTCTAGCTTTTGTCTTTCCGTTTTGTCGCCAATCATCTTTCGTAAAAATGACACTATTAACCTGAACACTTCTTCCGACCATAGGTTTTGCATACTCTTTAAGATCATATGCATCTACAATTATTGACGGAACAGTGAAATACTTATTTGCTCCCGTAGTTATACCAACCTCAACGTTTGCATAATTTCCAATAATAGGAATATTACATGTACCCGATATATTTTCGAGAAAATCTATTTCTTCTTGTTCTAAAAAATAATATGTCCATTTATTTGATTTAAAATCAATCCTTTTGGATGGACTTTTTAGTTTATTAACGTCTAATTTGTCAAGTTGTGTTGCATCTCTTAATTCTAAGTGTTCAATTAAGTGGGTTGTAGTTCCGTTTTTTTCGCAAAGTAATAGTACAACTTCCTGTTGAATACCTGGAAAAACTAATTTTTCAAAAGATATGATATTGATGTTATTGTAAAAATGTGCCAAGAATTCACGTAATTGCTGAGCATATGACACTTGCAAAAGTTCAGCAGGTATTACAAAACCAATTTTCCCATTATCTTTTAGTAATAAACTGGACCCAACAACAAATGAAACCCAAGCATTAGTCAGTTTTGAATATTTTAAATTGGCACGATTAAAAACTTTTATAGCTTCGTTACGTTGTTCTTCTTCAAAATATTGATAACGTATGTAGGGGGGATTTCCAACAACCAAGTCATATCTTTTTTTACTTTCATTGCAGAACAGATGGAAATCACGATTAATTATCTCTTTATTTTTAAGTATAATTTTGTCAGCCTTCTCCGCTTCTATTGTATCATATTCAACCGCTGTAATTGAATTATAATTATATTTAAGTTTTTTTATTTGTTCAAGAAATACCCCATCTCCGCAACTGGGTTCAAGTATATCGTAATTCATATTACCATTAATACCCCATTTTAATAAAAATGCAGCTATTGGCTCTGGTGTATAAAAACCACCTCTTAATTTTTCGATTGTTGTATTTTCAATTAGCTTCATACAATTCTTTGATTAATGGGATTAATGAATCATCTTTTCCTAAATTGTATAATTGAAACAATAGTCTGTCTAATTTAGCTTTTTCTCTCAAAAATTGTGAATTGAGTTGTGTTAAATTTCTTTTATTGCCAATATTGATATCAATTTTGTCATGAATATTGATTAAATTTTTTTGAACTTTTGCAATATTATTATGCAAGGTTCTTTCTTTTGAATAAGTAAAATCAATTTTACGAATAGGTAAATTCTTAAGTACCTTTGTCCCCCTTGCTATGTAGCCTCCCCTAAAAACTTCTCCGGATAATGCACAGAACCACTCTAAATATTTTGAGTTTAATATGGCTTGGAGGTAATAAATAGAGTACTTTGAATCTATTGGAAGAGCAACCACACAATAACCAGCAGTTCCACCAGATGAAATTAACGTTCCATAAATATCGATAGCATATTTATCTCCTACCGAAAGGACACCAACTATTATTTTTAAAGGTAATCCGCAACTATCTAAACTTTGATGTCTTCCATATCTGTGCCATTCATTTTTCGTCGTAGGTTGCGGCTTAATATCTCGCTTGGGGTTATTTAAAAAGCTTTTATTCTTTTGTATATATATATAAGCCAAGGGAAATTTCTTTTGAATTTTTGAAAGAGAAATTAATTTTATTCCATTTTTCGTATTCTCGTAAGGATAGATTACTCTTGCATTTGGTTTAAACGTTCGATAAGTATATAAATTATTTTCCCCCGTTGAGGTTTGAAAATATGGTTTTGTTATAGCCTTTTCGATCTTGTATTCTTTACCTTTTTGGAAAAAATAATAGTGTTTAGATGTTTCTCTTTTAGGTATAAAAATATAAACTTCATTTGCACTTGTTTGAATCCCGTTAAAAATATTCTCTTCTCCTACCAAATCAAACAACTTTGTACTTTGAGATAGAATATTTTTGTAAATACTTGTGAGATCCGGAGGCACTAAAACCCATACCTCATCGTTTAATTCAAATGAATTTTTCAACGTGTATTTTATACTATTCGGTTCTCTTACTTTCCAACTTTTTAGGCTTTTTACCTCAGCATATTGGAAAGTGTTTTGAGGCTTTTTGGTAAGTATTAGTAAGCAAGTATAAGTCGTCTTGTCCGAAAATACCTGGTTGGCTCCAAATGAAACAATCGAATGAAGATATCCATTCGAAGAGAGTTTTTCTCTGAGTTTTTTTCCTGATCCGACTTTTGTAAATTTACTAGGAACTATGTAGCCTAAAACACCTTCGTTTGATAATAAGTTAATTCCTTGCTCAATGAATAAAAAATATTTATCAAATTGTTTATAGGCGGAGTTAAAATATTCTTTGTAAAGTGGTAATTCATAAGGAGTAATGTTTTTCATGTCTTCGGATTTCATGTAAGGAGGATTTCCTACGATAACATCAAACTTGAGATTCGAAAAATCGAATGGATTAATAACTGATTCGACTTTCCTAGTTGAGATTTGTTTAGAGTTCACTAAACTATTTCCAAAGAAAATATTGTTTTCTAAATCAGGTAGAACAGGTATAGTAGAGTTTATGGAGTTTAAATCTTCATTTTCTAATAATTTCAATAAGAGTCCAAATTTAGTTGCCTCAACTGCATTATAATCTTTATCAACGCCGAATATACAATTCAATAGTAGTTCTTTTTTAATTTTTAAAGGAAGCTTGTACGTGTTGATATTTGTTTGAATAAGTTTTGTTTTATCCGTTTTTAAATAGAAGTCAATTAGAATATCACAAAGTAATTGAAATAATTCCAAAAGAAATGCACCAGAACCGCAAGAAATATCTGCAAATTTCATTTTAAGTATTTCTTTATCTGTTTTTCCTTCGCATTTCAGTAATACAGTATTTCTCAAAATATCTTGTACTATGTAAGTTGGAGTAGTAATAATATCCCTGCCTACATTTTCTGGCTTTTTCACTAACGTAATAGAACAGTTCTGAATAGATAATTTTTCAGAAAGAAAGATTTCATATATACTGCCTAAAACCACGGAAGAAAAGACACTAAATGAATAAGCGCTTTCAGGATAGTAAAGCTGTTTAATAATGCTCCAAAATATAGAGCTAATATTTTCTACTATTTTATCTTTTAATAACTGATCAAAAAGACCAGAATTAAATCTTTTATCGGCTTGTGCGAACTTTTTTAGAAGTGAGTTGAAGTCTTTAGAATTTGCAAACTTTAAAAGCATCTGATAATCTTCTATATTTCTATCCTCACATACGCGTAAAAATATAATTCTGTTTAAATAGCTTTGAACAACATCGTTTAATTGTTGCTCACTAATTCTCGGTTCATATTTAAAAATTTCAGTACCTAATAATTTTCTCCATTCATTTATCTGACTTAGAAAAAGATTGTCTATTGAATATTGAGTAATTTTTGCTTCTATATCTTGCCATTCAGTTTCAAAGTCACCTGTATAAACCGCTTCTTTCCCAATTAATTTCTTGATTTCTTCAAATTTGCTCACATATTCGGTATAATGATATTTTTTTACTAATGCTTTTTGGAAAGTATCGGTTTTTAAAACTACTATCGATGTATCATAAATTAATAAGTGTTCAAAATTTGATAGTACTGATATTTTTAATTTGGCTGTAAAACCATATCGTCTGATTTGAGTCGCAGCATCATTATTAGAATCAATATTTACACTCGGTTTTTTAGCTTCTAAAAAGAATTTCCTTTCCGAAAATAGACGGAATGTATAATCAGGTTTCTTTGTATGTTCAGATGCATTCGCTTTTATAGGCTCCTCTAATATTACTTCTCTTTCGTTTGTAGGTTTTCCTGCATTATTTTTAATATCCCAACCTAGTAGCTCGAAAAATGGATCTAAAAAATCACTGCGAAGAAGTGTCTCATTATACTTATTTGTTAAATAATAATCTCTATTCTTATTGTATCTTTCTATGAGTCTTATAATGTTCATTTGTCCATTTGAGATTTTAAATATTTAACCTTTTTCTCTGCAACTTTCATAGCTTTTAATGCATTATCTGTGTCATCTGATAATTCGTAAACTATTTTATCACTTAACCAAACTGTTAATATTTTATTTCGGTTTATCTTAAAATACTCTGCTATTTTATTGATTTGTTCCTTTGTGGGTAATCTATAACCGTTTTCATATTTGCTCAATAATGCAGGGTCTATTTCTATTCTAGCTGCAAGTTCTCTCAATAAAAGATTATTCCTTTTTCTAAGCTCTTTTATAATGTTTCCAATTGTATACATAATGATAAATTTTGACTTGACAAAAAATGTCTATTTATATATTAAATGTCAAGTAATTAATTTATGGGGAAAAAGAGGAGTTCTCTTTTTCTCTAACTAAAGTCGTTTAAGGTTTTCAAACAACACCGTAGCGTTCACCTCCTCAAATTATAAATCTCTCTTAATACACAAACCATACTTCCCAACGTAATTTCTAACTCTGACTTTGTATAACTTCCAATTTCTATATCAAACAATTCAACAAATCCCCGGAGATAGACAGGATCTTGCGGATACTGGTTCATCAAGTTCCAAGTACCTGCACCGGATGGGTTAATAATTTTAGCAGCTATAACTTGTTTCTCCATATCAGCACCATGATGAAACTGAGCCTGTGCTTTAGCCTCGATAGCTTTGTTAATAGTTTCTTTATTCTTAAGTGTTAAATTTATAGTGTGGTTAGTGAAAATTGAGTGTTCTAAACACTCAATACTATGGGGAGCCGGGGACTCGTTGGAAAACAGCAATTTCCCGCGATACGAAGAAAGAAAATATATCGCGACTCTGAATGAATCAAATGATTTTATAATATAATGACGGACAATAAATTCTATTTTATACTAATATCGATAGCGATAATATTTATAATCGTTATTAACTTATTATAATTGAGTAAAAGGGTCAGATGTCAAAGTATATAAAATTTTATAACTTAAAGAGATTAAATATTGCATTGTAATATTTAACCCCAGATAATTATATTGCACAGTTAAGACAAAAGCAGTTTTTAAAGAAAGTAATAAAACTTTTAAAAAGTAAAAGAACTCATTATAAGGCGGCAAATGTCAGACATATTTCCTCAAATATCAGTTATCAACAATTCTGTTTCCGCCGAATTAATACAAATCAGGTATTCTAAATCAATTGTGCCACGCATTTATTACCGATGTGTGTGTAAAAGGTATATTGTTAAAGAAGAAGAGTATATTAAAGTTCTAAATAAACAAATGCTTAATTGAGATAAAGTATCAAAAGATAGTATGAACAACATTTGATTCAAGCATAAAAGTTAACGAGAAAGTAAAAAAGAATTTAAATCACTATTAATAAAAGCCGCTCAACTATTTTGGTGATCAGCCTGAGATTGAAAGAATATTTTAGGCGTTTTTTAACGTGATTGTATTAGCGGAGCTATGAATAAAATATGGCAGGACAAACATCAAATATTAAAGAAAAAGATATCTTAACCGATGAAATCCGGAACGGACTGTTTGGTTTAAATTATGAATGCAGCATAAACGTTACAGCGAATCAACAATAAAAACTTATCTCGATGGAGCTAAATGCTTTATAATGTTTATACACCCGAAGCCTATGCACGATGCAGATAATAATGATATGGTTCGTTATATGAATGAATATATTATAGCGCACCGATTAAGTTTTTCATATCAGAATCAGGTGGTTAATACTCGTTAGTTATTTTTTAAAGAAGTTATAAAAAGCCGGCTTGATGTGGATAAACTTGGGCGGCCACGCAGAGAACATAAATTACCAAACGTTTTGTGTAAATCGGAAATTGCTTTGATATTAAATGCTCATAACAAAGTAAAGCACAAAACCATGCTAAGTTTAATATATGCTTGCGGATTAAGAAGAAGCGAATTATTGAATTTAGAACCTGCAGACGTTGACAGCAAACGCGGATTATTAATCATACGTCAAGGTAAGGGACGAAAAGACAGGATTACCCCAATTTCGGAAAAAATAATTGTAATGTTTCGCGAATATTATAAAATGTATAGACCCGGTGTTTGGTTATTTGAAGGATAAAATAAAAGAGAGCAGAATTCGGAAGATAGTTTACAAAATGTATTGAAACAAGAATAGAAAAAACAATAATTAATAAACCGATAACCCTTCATTGGTTAAGGCACAGTTATGCAACCCATTTACTTGAATCCAGAACTGATTTAAAATATATTCAGGAACTTCTTGTACATAAAAGCAGTAAAACAACAGAGATTTATACACACGTAAGCACAAAGAGTATTAAAAATATTAATTCACCATTTTGATGACTTGTCAATATTTTTTATTAATTATAGCTTAATAAAGTCTCATATTTATAGTACAAATACATACCAAAATTGTTGGATTTGTACCATTTTATGGTACATATAAACAAGTTAGAGCCAAATTATGAAAGACTTCACACAATTTTTTAAAAAGTTTGACACTGGTAATCCTATACCATTTTTGTATGAGGAAGGCTTGACTCATTCACAAGTCAAAGAATTTGTGATAGTCCTTTTTAAGCCTCATTTCAAAAATCAGGATTTCTTCGAAAAACAACCTATCGACTTATATCTAGGCACCTGGGTTAACTTCTTTTCATTCAGGACAAAAAAACAATTCAAATTCACAGAACAAATAATTGACTTTTATAATCAAGCACTTTCCATTGACGAAGTATTTACATTAAACACAACCATTGAATACGGCAATGACTTCGCGGAAGGACTTTCAAATTTTTGGACATTTTTAAACAACGAAAAAAAACAATCTCAATTTTTTGAAATAGAAGACTATCATAACTATTTATTACAATCTATTGGACTTGTTATTGAAGGGGCTTCAAAACCACTTTTGAAAGAATTGTATCAGCTTAATAAATTCATTAGTGAAAACCCGATTACAAAAACTACTGTGAACAGTTATGATTTAGGTGTTTTAGTAGACTATCTATGTCAGACTCCATTTAAAGACTTATTTAGACCAAAACCTTTGAATCTAAAAGTCAGTCAATTAAGAAATATTTCATATCATCATAATGCTAATCTTCAAAAGGACGGAACAATAGAATGTAGTTATGGTAAAGGTGTCAACAAGATAGAGTTTGAGACAACTCTTCAAGACTTGGAATTAACTTTGCAAAACGTTTTGTATTACTATAACGCTATTAAATTAGCCAGAGAAATATTCCTTTGGGACAATTACGAAAAAATTAAGCCATTAAGAGCTCACCTAACTGAAAACCCTAAGCTTAGACAAGAAGCAATGGCTGGTGAAATGTATATTGCAGTAAGCCGTGAACAGTTTAAAATTGTTTCATTAAAGACAGACGACAATAACGCATACTTAGAAGTGCAGGACACATTATTAGGAAACGAAAAAGCTAGGGTAATTCATTCTTCTCAATTTCTTTACAACCTTTGGTGGTATACAGACAAAGAGAAGTTAAATGTAAAATACATTGACAAAGAAGGTAAAGTTAGACTAATCTCATCGACAACATCAGACGTTTGTGAGAGAATTGGAAAAGGTGAAAAAGAATTATCCTTTATGGCAGAGAATGTAATATATGAAAATGCAGACTTTGAATAGAAATACGCTTGCTTACACGGACTTTGCGTTGGGCGGGGTGACATGCAAATTTGGACCTTTGTGCTTCTATTCAAGTTCGGTGTTTTTGACTGTTTAGTGCTCCGAAACCCGCCCGAACGCAAAGCCTAAAAACGGTATCAACATGGCGAAAAAAAGACAGAGGCTATGAAAATGACAGAGAAAATGGTTTGAGAATGAAAAATGAAATAACAATGAAAGAAAAAAGATTTATTTTTTTTGCCGTCCCACATGTAAGAAAAGCGGCAAGCCGACCCACATGTGGCACATTATTTTTTGCCCGACACACAAGCCAACACTTCACAAAAGTCAAAGAACCAAATCTTGCTATCGCACAATTAAAATAACTATAAACTATAGAAGATATGTTAGACTGGACAAAAAATAATATTCTAAAAATAAACCATGAATTTGATTGTTTTGATGATTCAGAAATAGAGGAAAAGAGAATCTCTATTCTAAGAGGGAAAATTGAACCCTGGTTGACATCAATCTTTCAGAGTGAGCATTTTTCTTTATTAGTAGGTACTGGTTTAACTTCTGGTCTCACTAATATTGCAGAAGTGGAGTCTCAAGCAATGGATAGAATTGATTTTACAAACTTTAAAAATGAAATAAAAGAATGGTCTGATGAAAGTGCTAAAATACTTGGTAGAGGAAGCGCGAATATTGAAGATGATTTTAGAACTGCTTTAGAATTATTGCAAGGTTTGAAAATTAAAACTGACCCTGATTCTAGCAAATTAGAGCAAGAAATAAATCTTAAATTAGATGCATTCATCCGTAATATAATAAAGACAGAAAAAGAATTTACAGCAAGTGATAAGTTTAATGATGCCCTTTCTTTGCTTAAATCATTCTTAATAAGTTTCTCAAGTCGAGCAGCGTCAAGAGAACGTACAAATATTTTTACAACGAATTACGATAGATTTATTGAATACGGACTTGACGATGCTGGAATCCTAACGGTTGATCGTTTCGTAGGGAAAATTAAACCGATTTTTCGTAATACAAAATTAGAATTAGATTACCATTACAATCCGCCAGGAATCAGAGGAGAACCAAGATATGTCGAAGGTGTCATAAAATACACAAAACTACATGGTTCTGTAGATTGGAAATTCGAAAACGATTCGATTGTAAAAATCCCATTACATTTTGGAGTTGACGAAAACACTACTATGATTCCAAAGGAACCTAAAGATTTTTCTGTAATTTATCCGAATTCATCAAAAGGAATAGATACTGCATATTTTCCGTATTCTGAATTATTTAGAGATTTTTCATCTTCAGTTTGTCGTCCAAATTCCGTTATTGTTACTTTCGGTTATGGTTTTGGTGATTCACATATTAATCGTGTGATAAAAGACATGTTAACAATACCATCCACTCACCTAGTTATTATTTCTTATGATAGTGCATCTAACCGTATTAACAAATTCATTGAATTAGTTAATCCTGCTCAGATTACATTAATTATTGGTTCTCATTTAGGTAGTTTACAACCATTAGTTGAAAATTATTTGCCGAAAGCTGCAATTGACAGAATACAAGAACGAATGTTTAGAAATCTTGAAAAGAGAAAAATAGTACCAACCGAAAAAGCCGAAAGTGATGAATAACACATTCGATTATGATGAAATAAGGAATCTCACTATCGGTACGGTTGAATCTGTTTCTCCTACCGAAATCAAAGTATTGCTCGAAACCAATGCCCCTCAAAGCGTAGCGATAAATACTGGTGTTCCAACTCATTTTCCTAAGATTAATGGTTATGTATTAATTCCTAATGAACAAGGTGCAATCGTTGGTGTTATCACTTGGATTGGCACTGAACATTCCAACTACCCTAAGAGAAAAGGGTTTAAAGATTTTGATTTAATAGATTTGCCTTTTCCATTAAGGAAAATGTTTTTAACTCCATTAGGTGTTTTAAAAAAGAATAGCACTAATAACTTTGAAATTGAAAGAGGTGTTTATAGTTATCCTTCTGTTGGCGATAATGTTATTCTCCCAACCAATACTCAACTAATTGCAATTGTAGAAAATAGTGATGGGAAAATTGAAATCGGCAAAGCACCAGTTGCAGGAAATGCATCTATTAAAATTAATCCTGACAAGTTATTTGGTCGTCACCTAGCAGTTCTTGGAAATACTGGAAGTGGAAAATCGTGTTCAGTTGCTGGACTTATCAGATGGTCAATTGAAGAGGCCGAAAAAAACAAAAAAATTCAAGAGCAAAATCTAAATTCACGTTTTATTATTTTAGACCCAAACGGAGAGTATTTTGATACTTTTAATGACTTTGGTGAAAAGAAAGTAAGAAAATTCCGTATTAAGCTTGATAAAACTGAAACTGGTTTTGATCAACTAAAAGTACCTGCTTGGATGTGGAATAGTCAGGAATGGATTAATTTTTCCCAAGCTGCACCTGGTGCACAAAGACCCTTATTGTTACAATCACTTATTGATTTAAAAAGAGGTAAACAATTAGGCAACTCGAATATAGTCAGGGTTCATAGTTTCTTAAATTCTAGTAAGAACTCGTTACTTACATTTCTAGGAAATTTACCAACAGCAGCCACTTTTGCCCAATTTATGGGAATGGTTGGAATACTTCAAAATATTTCAAATGATTTAGATTTTCATTTTCCAATAATTCCTACTGATAATCCAGAATTATCAGATTCATATAATCAGTTGAATATTGAGTTCAAGCAAATATTAACGAAAAGAGAATGGCAGCCAGGTAGATTTAATTCATTCTCGCATCAGGATATAAGTACAATGATAACAGGTTTTGATTCTGTACTTTCGTTGATTCAACTTGGTGAGAATGAAATAGGACAAATAAATCCAGATACTCCATTAAATTTTGAATTAAATGATTTAATACCATACTTGGAACAACTTGCAGAAAATCAAGGGGGTAATATCCTTCAATTTGTTCAGATGTTATCTCTACGAATGAGATTCTTACTTTCAGATGAAAGATTACATAGTGTAGTTAATCCAGAGACTGTTATTTCGCTTTTTGATTGGCTTAATGAATATATTGGTTCAAATAATTCTGAAAATGGTTTTATTACTATAATTGACCTTTCTTTAGTCTCATCTGAAATCATTAATGTAGTAATTGCAGTTCTTTCTCGACTTACCTTTGAAGCAATACAACGATATCGAAGAATTAATAAGCAAGAACTTCCAACAGTTATAGTTTTAGAAGAAGCACACACGTTTCTTAGGGAGTTTAACTTTAATAATACCAACACGAATCTTTGCCTCGAAACCTTTGAAAGAATAGCAAGAGAAGGTAGAAAATTTGGATTAAGTATGGTTCTATCATCGCAAAGACCATCTGAACTGTCACAAACAGTACTTTCTCAGTGCAATACATTTCTATTACATAGAATCGTTAATGATAGAGATCAAGAATTGGTAAAGAAAATGGTACCTGATAGTCTAAGTGGATTACTTAGAGAACTTCCAATTTTACCATCAAGAAAAGCGATACTTGTAGGTTGGGCTTTTCCTATACCAGTTCTAATAGAAATGAACTTTTTAGAAAAATCACAAAGACCAAGTTCAAACGATCCAAATTTTTGGGATGTATGGACACGCAATAAAGAAAGAGCAATTGATTGGGAAAAAATTGTAAACGATTGGCAAGGGTTCAAATAGAAATCTACTATTATGAGGAACATCTTATTTATTATACCGCCCTGTCATGAAGATTTCAATATCGATTTCGAAATCGCTTTTCCAAATCACATTTTATATTTAATGCGTTTTGCTGAAAAAGCTGGTTGGGATAGTTCTTTAATTGATATGACACTTGAAGAAAAAGAAGGCATTGATAGTTTTGAGATATTAAAAGAAAAACTGATTAAAAAAAGCTTTGATTTAGTCGGGATATCAAACCATACTGTCAGAACTGTTCCTACAACAAGTATGGTATCATCATTTATAAAAGGAATAATTAATATTCCTATAATCGTTGGAGGGTTGAATGCTTCTTTTATGTGGGATATTCTTTTAAAGGAAAACTCAAATATTGATTTTGTAATTAAAGGATTTGGACAAGAACCAATTTATGAATTTTTAAAAAACTATCCGAATATTGATACAAAAGCAATACCTGGTCTTATTTCACGGAATAGCGAGACTTTTCATACAAATAATGTAAAAGCAGTTTTAACTGACTACTTCTTAATAGAAGATTTTAATAAAATTGATTTAAAACGTTATTTAAAATGGACATCTACATACTGTTTAAATTCGCATTTCGGGTGCAATTATAACTGTAACTTTTGCACCTCTAATATGCCTGATCTGTGTCAAAAAAAAGAAATTATTAGACCCGTTATTGATGTGATAAAAGAGATTAAGTTAGCTCATGAAAATGGATTTACTTCCTTCTTTATGAATGCAAACAATTTTACCTCGAATAAAACTTGGCTATGTGAGTTTGCAGATTCTTTTCTCTCTGAGAAATTATCTATTGAGTGGTCATGTATGTCTCGTATTGAATATTTAGATGAAGATGTTATTAATTATTTGGATCAAGCAGGGTGTAAGAATATTGCATTAGGCATTGAATCAGCAAACAATAATATATGGGAGGAACTAAATAAAGGGTATTTTAAGAAGGCTTTCATCATAAATGTTTTTCAAAGCATTAGACAAAAGGGGATTGAAACAACTGTTTATTTGATAGTTGGATTACCGAATCAAACAATAAATGATATTAGCGAAACAATAATTTTTTTACAAGAAATTGATCCAAATAATCGTGTAATAAGTTTTTTTCAACCATATCCTGGTACACCCTATTGGAAATCACCAATTAAATTTGACATAAAAAACATTGCGCCTTTTAAGGATTGGAATTTATATGAATATCCAATATGTGAAACAAGGTATATGTCGAAAGAGGAAACATATAATGCTGCTATAAGATTATACGTTGAAGTTGGAAGTGGTATTAATATTGATATTCATAAACACAAAGTAATGGAAATGGAAGCCTTAGATTCGTTCAAACAAATATTGCCAGAAGAAGTACATTTATTGTTGTCAAAAACAACAGATTACTGCCTTTATAAAAGTCTTAACTTTGTTTCTTCAGAATATGGCAAACGAGAGACCTTGGTATGCCTCTATTGGTTACATTACTTTTTTAGAAATCGAATGATTAAATATGAATAAAATTCAAAATTACAATGAAATGAGTGAGAAAGAACTTATATTCAAAAAGGTTTATCCTTCAGCACAGCCTTCGGGAATAGCGGTGGGTAGTCAAAAGAAAAAACTTAAAAGAGTTTGCCATGACAAAAGATGAGTGTTTAATATTATTTGAAAAAATTACTGCAAAAAGAGACAGTATTTGGGCATTATTTCTACTCAATCTGCCATTAGCATTTGCAATCATATCATCCAGCTTGAGTTATGATTTTTGCAATCTGTATTCTTTTTTTAAAGTCACAGTGGCATTTCATAAATCCATAGTCTTTTTAATCTTAATTATGCCACTGATAATTTTGTTTTTTTCGTGGTATAAATATAACAAAATTGATAATAGCCTTTCTGAAATCAAAATTAGATTAAATAATCCTAATACAACTCTATATGATTCAATTAGAAGCCAATTAATTAGTATCGGCAAAATAGGGAATAGATTATTTGTCTTAAATATTACAGCCTTGATACTATATGTAGTTCAATTTTACATTTTATTTTTAAACAAATAAATCCTTTTACATGAAGAACTTCATTTTGGCATATAAACTTAGTAATCCAATTTCATTTCATGAAATTAATAATTTGGTGCTTGACAGGGAAATATTTCAAGAAAAAACAGCCTTCAATTCAACTATTATTGAATTTTATAATCATAAAAAGATTGAGTTTATTTCAGGTCTTGAGAGATGCATCATTTTAGTTAAAGAAGTCCTACGTTCTTTTGACAATGAAAAGGATGTTAATAAGCTTACAACTGACACTACCCATCTTATGCTTTCAGAGATTGTTATTACACTTAAATTGGAGAATAATCAAATTATAGACGAATATACTACAACGAAGAAAGATTTTGAAAATCTGATAAATGAGACAAATAATAACCTTGCAAATGACTCTAATCAAATTCTTGGTGGGATATTTAGACGTGTTGCTCACCTAAATAAATGGTTTGAATTATCAGAAAAAAAGATTTGTAATTATACGTTCGTTTATACTATTATTAATACAAAATGCCTATGAAAACAAAGGAAATTCAAATACAATTTTTAGAAGATTTTTATAGGTCTAAGAAGTATCAAAATGATGTTGAGGTAGATTTTTTTACAGAAACATCTTTAGTCCCGCCCAGATTTGACGAAATATACCAAAAATTTAAACCAGCTGAAGGTAATGTAAAAATTATTCTAATTGATGGTCATCCTAGAACTGGTAAAACATGGTTAGCTTTAAATTTGATTTCAAGGTACATATTGGAAAGTAATTCAAAGAACAAAATTTGGCATTCTGGAGTTGACTCATGTAAAATATTTGAAAATTGCAGTGAAACAATTTTTGACGGTTTTAAACAAATTGAAAAAGAGTTTGTCAAGCCTGAAAATAGAAACAAGAAAGTTTTTTTTCTAGATGATTTTTTGGGTACATATTATTTTCGCCCTTTAGGTGTTTCTTTGCGTTTAAGAACTCGATTAAAAAAATATCTTAATTATACAAAGAATCCAATAATAGACAACCTGCCATTAGGTTCAACTCTTATAATAACAAGTCGTTCGCTATATATTTACATCCTTTATCGAACAGTTGGTGTAAATATTCCTAATAATGAAATAAATGTATCTGAAAATCGCTCATTTATCCCAATAAAATGGGGCGTTTTTCAGACAATGGACACTGCTGAGGTTACAGGAAGTTTTGATTTATCAACTTTAGATAATATTTGGGGTAAAATTGAAAACTACATACAGAAAACAAAATCTGTATTAAGGGATTTTGCACTTCATGCACCGATTATTCGGTTTTCTAAAAATTTTCCTGAGAAAAATGAAAAGCTGGATAACGAAATAAGCAGAGTTTTTTTTGGCGAAGATATTGACACCTTAAAAAATCATATTATTAAGTTAAAAAAGATTGGAGATGATTATCCTTTGTTTTTTTACAATAAAACCAATAAAGATTTGTATGACCATCTTATTAAACTCTATTTCTTAATTATCTCCCCAAGCCTTTTTTTCTATAACGAAAAACTGTTCGAATCATTAAAAATCCAAAAATCCGAGATTTTAAGTTTTAGTCAGTCTTTGTATTATTCCGCAAATGAAGTGAGTTCAAGCCGATTTCCAAGCATTTTCTATTTTATTGCAGTTTCAGAGCATTTAAATAAACATTTAGATTTTGCTTTATTAATCGTAGAAGAGCTATTCTCTAATGATGAATATCCAATTTCAACCATTTTTAGAGGTTTTGCCGAAAGAGCTCTTTCTGAAAAGACAGATTGGAAAATTCATGATGACCTTGAGGTTAAAATAATGAATTCAAAACTCAAAGAAGAATTTAAACAGGCTTTGAGGAAAGATAATATCTTAAGAATGGAATTTCATAAAAAACCTGAAATTGATATTAAATTCCCTGAAATTCCAAAGCCAATTTTCTTTTCTTATTCCAGTTGGTGTATGAACAGATTACTTATTAATGATGAGCATTATCCTGAGATAAGCATGAATTATCGCAAAAAATTCATTGAATATTTCATTTTGTATCTATTACAAAAACATGAAAATAAGCAGAAAACTTCTAATTTATTGGCAGGCTTTTCAACTTTTCTTCAATGGACTTTAAAAAATAATCAGATTAATCCTAAAATTATCGAAACTGAAGGTAAGAGTTTCTACAGTAAATTAATTCCAACTGAATATTTGCCTGAAATTACAACTGTGTTTGAGGATGAGCTTTTATGGGCTCTTTTTGAAAAAATGAATACTTCAAATCAACGCACCCCACCTGATAAGCTTTTAGAAATTGATTTTATAAAAAACACCTTTCTTAAGAGCTTTGAAGAAAGTAATTTCAAGAAAATAGATGCCATTAATTTAAATAGATACTTTTCTTTAATATGGCACAATGAATGGATGATGCCTTCAACAGATAAAATTTCTATTTATTATTCCCCAATTTTAGCTAATTGGTGCAAGGCATTTAGAAATTTTCTGTATAAAGACAAAGTTCAAGCTGAACATTTAATTGTGTTACTTAACAGCAATTTTATATATCATTGGTATCATTTTATTACTCAGAGGACTATTTGGCTAAGAGATTGGTGTTTGTCAAGTAATCCATTGGAATATGAAAAGAACTTAGAGACTACTCAAATTTCAATGGGAAGTCAAAATTGTAAAGACCATGAAATGCTTTTAGAACTCATAATTTATTTGACTTCAAACATCGCAATGGATTCTAATTATAATAAATCACTTTTAAAGACTACATTCTTCTTTATCTCGCTCAGAACATCTTTAATCGAAAAAGAACCTAATATGCAAAAGCATCTTGACGATTATAGAAAATTACTAAAGGAAAGAATGATTGGTCATGACAACCTTAAATCTATTCTAATAGCTTCTTTCGAGCTTTCAAGGCATGGATTCTTGCAGCCATGGTCAAAAATAGTTAGCGAGAAACAAAGAGAGCTAATAAAATATGCAATTAATTTTGATCATTCTTGTTTAGAAACAGCATGGATTGAGTATTTGGAAGATATTGAATTGTGTCTTGATGAATTTGACTTTATTCCCAAAAAGAAAGATGGGTGGAAAAATATTTTCCCTAATAATTTTTTTAAATAAATCAAATATGAAAAAGTTAATTAAGTTTATTTCATTGATTGCAATAGTTTTTGTAATTGGATGTACAAATCAAGTTCAAACAAAAAAAATTGGAGTAATCGCTCCTTTTGAAGGTTCAAATGCGCATATTGGACAAATGATACTCAATTCAGTCAAACTTGTTTTTACTAAACAAGTTTGCGACAGTCTTGGAATCGAAATAATTCCAATAGATACAAAATCAGACCCTTCTTATGCTGTTACCTCTTTACGAACTGCACTTGCAGATACAAACTTTATAAGTTTTATTGGATTTTATCATTCATCTACAGCTCTTGCATGTAAGAGTATTATTTCCACATCAAAAATTCCAACACTAATTTATAGTGCGAGTAATCCATCTGTTACTCAAAATACAGATTACTATTTTAGGCTTGTACCTACAGATGATAATCAAGCAATTGTTCTTGCTGACTACGCAAAAAAACTAAATGCAAAAACAATTGCAATTTTATATTATGCCGATGAATATGGGAAAGGATTATCAGTCGGAATTAAGGAAAGGGCATATACTAACGGTTTAAAAGTTATTGATGAACATAGTTACGATGCAACTGTAAGTGATTTTAGACCAATTTTAAGTGTTGTTAAAGATAAAAACCCTGATGTTATAATCATTTGTGGTTTTGTTGAAAAAAGTATTGAGATTATTAATCAAGCTGCTGAAAAAGGAATAACAGCAACTATTTTAGCAGGTGACGGTACTTTTAATGAAGACCAATTAATATCAAATACTGGGCAAAATTCAGAAGGGATTTACGTAGCTGCACCCTATGTTTTTAATGAAATCAACTCAAGAAATTTAGATTTTCTACATAAATATTGGACGACATACAACATTGCAGACAAACGAAAACCAGCAAGTTGGACTGCTTTTGCTTTTGACGGGGCAAATATTGTTTTACAAGGATTAAAATTAGGTAAGAGAAATAAATATGAGCTATTCAGTTTCTATAAGAGTATGAATTCACCTGAAACCTCGTCTGATGGAATTACCGGGAAAATCTATTTTGATTCTCAAGGTGATGCAAAAAATAGAAACTTTAGTTTAGCTCAAGTTAAAAATCAAGTCTTTCAATCAGTTGAAAATAAATGATTTTAGATTTATTATATAATACCTTAGTACAAGGAAGTCTCCTTGCAATTATTTGCATTGGATATATTTTTGCATATGGCTTTGCCAAGGTTATTAATTTTGCCCATCCTGATATAATGATATTTGGTGGGGGTTATTTAGTATTATTCTTAATTAGTGGCTTCCCTACTATCTTTTCCAAGATTATTTTTCTTTGTATAGTATCAGCATCCTTCATTATTTCAATATTTTTCTATTTTAATTCAACTTTATTAAAAAAGATATTAGCATCTATTGTTTTAGTTGCATTAGTCTACATAGCATTTAGTTTTTCAGGTCAATATTCATTCTGGTTGTCTTTTGTGATTGCAATTCCTATCACATCTGTATTAGCACTTGTAGTCTATATTATTGGGTATTATCCGTTATTGAAAAGAAATGCTCCAAGAAATTCTATTTTGTTATCTGCGTTGGGCTTCTCTATTGCAATTGAAAGTATAATGTTGATTTTATTCGGAAGTACTATAAGAACACTTCCAACAGATAGGATACCATCATATTTATATTTTTCTAAAATAAATACTGATGGTTACTTCACTGTTTTTAATAGCTTAAACATTCCGGTATATGATTTGATCATTATTTCAATATTCGTTATTATACTATCTTTTTTATATTTATTTCTAAAAAAATCAAATATAGGAAGATTGATTATTGCATGCTCCGAAAATCACCTTGCTGCAAGAGCCTGCGGCATTCCTGTTTATAAAACCTTAGGCATCGCGTTTGTTATCGGTGGATTTATAGCTTCGATTGCTGGTACTTTATTAATATTAAGAACAAAAAGCATTTTCCCAACAGCAGGGTTTTCAATTGGTCTTGTAGCATTCATGGCTTGCGTAATGGGCGGCATAGGAAATATTAAGGGTTCGGTAATTAGTGCTTTTATTATAAGTTTTATTATTTCTTTTGCACCCGCAATTTCTTTTGAACCTCTTTTAAGCAAAGTAATTCCTTTACAGGCAATTTCATATCTACCATCCCTTAGACTATCTGATTGGTCATATGGGATTGTTTATTTAATTGTAATTATAGTTATCATATTTAAACCTAAAGGAATTTTAAGCAAACAATGAGTTTAATTAAATACAATAAATTCGTACTTATTGTAGCGGCATTTCTTGTCTTTTTGCCAATGACTAACTCAACAATAATTATTTCGATTGGAGTTGTTGCGTTTATTTTTACTATTGCGGCATTAGGTTTAAATGTGGTTGTTGGGTGGACAGGGTTGCTTGATTTGGGAGCTTCAGGGTTTTCTGCTCTCGGTTCTTATATTACTGCTATTTTACTTTTAAATACAGACATACCAATTGTTTTCATTTTCATTTTTTCTACTCTAATTGGATTCTTTATGGGAATTCTATTAGGTATTCCTACATTAAAACATAAATCTGATTATTTTGCTATACTCACCTTAGGTTTTGCAGAATTGGTTTCTTTGACAATTCGAAATTGGACTCCTATTACAGGCGGTTCGTATGGTTTATCAAATATCCCAAGTATATCCTTTTTTGGTCACGAGTTTAAGAGTATTCCTCCTACTGGTTATTATTATGTCTCATTCTTTTTATTAATCCTTTCTTTTGTGATTTTATACTATATAAGATCTTCCAAAGTCGGAAAAATGTTTCATTTAATAAAAACCAATGAAGATGTCGCTAAAGTTTATGGTATTAGTCCAGTTTCAACTAAAATAATTGCATTTGGTATTTCTGCTTCAATTATTTCATTATCTGGAGTTTTGTGGGCATCATATTATAGTTCAATTACTTGGTCTCAGTTTGATGTTTTACTTTCATGCATTTTTTTATCTTTGATTATTGTAGGAGGTAGTGGAAATATAAAAGGTGTTTTTATTGGTGGACTTTTAGTTACTTCTTCTATAGAAATAATAAGATTGATACTAGTCTCAAATAATTTACCTCAAAATTTTCGTTTTTTCGTCTTTGCAATCTTACTCATTTTATTCATTAGATTTAAACCTAAAGGATTAATACCCGACAAGCCTATTTGGATAAAAAAAGTTCCGAAAATTCTCAAAAATCAAATTACTGACAATTCCTATTCAAAAAAAAATATTTCTCCTATTTCATTTAGCTGTAGTAATATTTCTAAATCTTTTGATGGCATAAAAGCAATAGATGATGTTTCCTTAGTAATTAAGAATAGTGAAACAATCGGTCTGTTAGGTCCTAATGGTTCGGGAAAAACAACTTTATTAAATATTATTAATGGTTTAATAAAGCAAGATTCAGGGGAATTAAGATTAAACAATAAAGATATTTCATTTATTAAGCCTCATAGAAGAGCCAAATTAGGTATTAGAAGGTCATTTCAACATAATTTTATTTCAGAAGACATTTCCATTATCGACAATATTCTTTTACCTTCCAATAAAAATATCTGTAATTTCAATCTATCAGAGAATTTTCAAAAATTACTCAGCTCCAATAAAATTGGAGAACAGTTATCCTTTGGTGAGAAAAAAATATTAGATGTAGTAAGGTTGTTTTCCAATGCCCCTAATAATTCTTTATTATTAATAGATGAACCAACATCAGGTTTAGACCATGCTGAATCTATCGAACTTGTTAAGTTTATTACAGATTCACATAAAACAATCCAGTGTTCTATCATGGTAGTTTCACATGACATTAAATTTTTAGAAAACATGAATTTAGACCGGATATTAATTCTAAATCATGGAAAAGTCTTTGCAGAGGGCAAATTGGATAAATTAAAAAATGAGCGAAATGTTCAAGAAATATTTTGGAAATAATAATTGCTATGAGTGATTTAAAAGCAATAAATATTTCATTTGGAGAAAGGAATCACCATTTCTTCTTTGAAATAAATAAAAACGAAATTGTTTTTATAATTGGAAGAAATGGCGAAGGAAAATCAACTCTTCTCCTTACAATAGCTGGTTTGTTACCTTTAAAATCGGGTGATTTTATATTTAATGGAAATATTATTTCCTCTGGCAATGAAGTAAATAGAATTATAAATGGTATTAGAATAGCTCTTGAGGATAGACAATTATTCCCAAATTTAACAGTTAAAGAAAACATTTATATCGGTGGTTATCAGTTAAATAAACACAAAAGAG
The DNA here is from genome assembly GCA_041675325.1 of Kapaibacterium sp. (SeqCode). Taxonomy (GTDB): domain Bacteria; phylum Bacteroidota; class Ignavibacteria; order Tepidaquicellales; family Tepidaquicellaceae; genus CAIKZJ01. The sequence goes on along the minus strand of JBAYUG010000020.1, from coordinate 5,936 downwards.
ATGCTAAATATAATGAAATCATAGAATTATTTTCTGATTTAAAAATAAATGAGAAGAAAATTTCAAAAACATTATCTGGCGGTCAACAGACTCAATTAAACATTGCCCGTGCATTAATGGGGGACACTAAATTGCTTTTACTAGACGAACCTTCATTAGGTTTAGACCCAGTGAATGTGAATAAGTTAATTGCAATAATTAGAGAATTCTCGTTAAAAAATGATTTATCTGTTGTTATTGTAGACAACAACATAAAGTTAATAAAGAATTTAGCGAATAGAATAATAAAACTTGAAAATGGGGTAATGTATTTTGCTGAAAATATAGAATCCGCCATAGATAATGGTTTATTAAATGACTTTTATCCATGACCCGCACATCCAAGCACATTTGCAATTCACACTAGCCATCGCACAGACCAAATATTACAAAAGAGCTTGTCTGTATGCCACCGCTGTCTTTGCCTACTCTTAAAAATTAAATCTTATAAAGACAGTAAAAATGGAATGACTGAATTGGGAAATTATCTAAAACCATTGAAAGACAAGAACGCCCAGTTGGTAACAGGCGGTATATTTTATTGCCGAGATAGTGCGGGTTTCAGCGTTTCTGCATCTAATAAACTTTCGTGTAACATGACAGGACAGCGCTTCGAAATCTGCAACAATAACATACCGCCAATCCGTTGATGCAATAACAACAATATCGTAAAATCATTCGTTGCACGTTTCAATTTTGCTTCCAATATTGAACGAAAGGTTATTATTTATTATAGAAAATATCTTTTATCTGTTTTGATATTAATTTATTTCTATTAATTTACCTGAGTTAAATATTTAAACATATTATGCATTTGAATGAACCCACCAGCCAACAACTATTTTGGAGAGTAGATACAACAGCGCCAAGTTGCTTCGTAAAGAATTGAAATAATAATTTGTTTTTATTAAATGATTCTCACAATTTACGTTTAATTTATAAAGAACCATATTCTTATCTGCGATTAAGGAAGTTTCTAACCCTATAATAATTATTCGCGAATACCAAAATGCAACTCCCTATGGCAATTAGGACAAATAGCTATTGAGTTTTCAACTGTATCTTCCCCTCTTTTCGACAGCATAATTATATGGTGTACTTCTAAATATGGTGTATTATTACTATTCCGATAAAAAGGTGCTGGACTATTACATCTTTCACAAATTCCTTTAGCTCTAATCAGTACGGTTGATATAACGTCTGCATTTCTTTTATAATAAGTGGTTATTATTTTTTGCTTTTCTGGCTTTTTGTTTGCTTTTTCTAACCTAATATTTCTTTCTTCTTCACTTAATCCTAATGACTTATTAACCTCATAATCTAATTCGCTTCTATATGCTGTTTCGGTCATTAGTATTTCATCTATTTGTGGCTTACTTATATTTCTAATTAACTGGACCCACTTAGAAGCATCTTGTTCAGTATGTAAAGAATGGTATTTAAAAATTCCTTTAAGCTCATAAACATTTTTCTCTAGTTTTATAAAAGCATAAATTGGGGTATTATATTTGTTTGAATTTAAGATGGCTCTACTACATTTATAATTAACATCATAATTGCTTTTTCTATTATATAAGTAATATTTAAGAATACCATTGTCCTCATAATATGTGTTTGGATATTTTCCTCCTTTTAAATTTACTGTAATAAATATTGATTGGTAATTAGGTTCGTCTCCAACTGGATACGTACTTGCTCTTAAATTAAAATTGAATGAGAAAAGAGCAATATCAAATGCAGAATATTTCTTTCCTATTACAAAATCCTTTATGGTCGTGCAGTCATTTAAATAATATTTGAATTTTGATTTAAAAGTCTCAATAATATCCTCATATGTGTTTAAGTTAAGCTTTTTTAATTCGTGATAAATACCTTGATCCTTTTTAAACTTGCAAAGGTATAAATATAAATCACCGACTTTTTTATAATTTTTGACAAAAGTCTGAGAACTAATAACCTTTTTCTTAAAATTTTTATCCAAAGAAGGATGTTGTATTGCAGGTCTATCTACGGAATCCAACACAAATTTAATAGCTTCGTTAATCATCTGTAAAATCAAATATATAAATTATTGAATAATTTATAAGTAATAAATTCAAAAAACAATAGATTGTCTTGTGACAATTATAATATTCATCCATCATATATAAACAATTATATATTAAACCTTAATTTTACTTTTTACTGAATAGAAGAAATTATATACCCCCTGCCTATGATTTATTAAAAAATGGTTTTTTCTGATATATCTAGCCGTATAAGAGTGTATAGATATGAAGAAGATAGGTATAGGAGAGAATATAGGTAACCGACAAGATAAGATATACTTGTGGATAATAAACTGTCGCTATCGTATTGTATATGAATGTTTTAAAGATGGCTCATTGATTGAGAATCAGTTGGTTTGACTGTATTGTTTAGGAAAAAAACAATTGTTGCATCACTATTAGCATAAGTAGTTCTTTCAACAGCGCCAAGAATAGATGATGGTACTTGAATTGTGCTAATATTTCTTCTTTGGTTGTCCCTTTAGATTTAAGATAATCTAATTCTTTAGGTACTAATTGAGTAGATGTAAACTTTTTATCTATCATTGTTTTACCAGAATTAACTGAACCGGCATATTTTTTATTAAATAGCTTTTCTTGTCTATCTTTCAGTAATATTCAGTTAGGATATAATCTTCTTCTTTTCCTCTTACCGATTACCCCTCCCTGAACTGAAGTTAAAGCTTTGTGCTACCGGAAAGTTTATATGTAATCTTCTCTAATTTTTCTTTAAAATACTTTTGTTAAAAAATATCCTTCCTCGCTCTTGCAATCTCTTCCTTTATTTCTTTCCCCTTAAGCATTAGTAATTCCGAAAATTTCTTTCTTGCATCTTCTATATCTATCCCTGCTTCCATTAAAAATTCTCTCGTCTCTTTTAAATCTTCATCATCGTATTCCAAATATGCTTTCCAGAAATTATTTACTTCCGTTCTCATAATAATGCTCTTTAAATTTTTATATTATTTATTTTGGCAGTCGCCTTATCCAATCTTATTTTGTATCTCTTTTTTGCCGCTCTTATTACTGTAATATCTCTCTTTAACTTTTTTGCTATTATTTTGTCATCCTTTAAATCAAAATCGTTTGATATGATTCCTGTGTATATCTCCTTGCAAACCTCGTCCCCTTCCATCGTCTTCTCAACTATTTCGAGAATCTCTTTGTTTTCATATGCCATGTCAACTTCCTCCCTTGTTGAACTGTATATCTCGTTCATGACTGCACCGCTGCTTGTTTCAACGTCTCCTTCCTCGCCGTTCTCAACTTTTCGTATCTCTTTTTGATGTAAATTGTAAATATCTCCTCGGATATCCATATACATTATCTGGTCAAGTTTGGGTTCTTTTAAATCCCAATCTTTCGTCCTCTCCCCGTCTATTATTTTGACTACCAGATTATTTACAATTTCTATTTCCAATCCGTCCGTGTCTATCGTCCAGTAATATCCCTTTATTGTTTTTTTCGCCTTTGCTATCCATTTGTCATAGCTTCCGTTTTTGCATGCTTCTTCAAACAACTTCAGCCTTTCATTCCTTTTTTCTTTTGTAATCATTTTAATTACTTTTAAAATTATACAATTCCTTGATCATTTTTCTACTTATAAATGCAATCGAAAATTAAAATTTTGCCTAAAAAAGTTGTGCTTCTTCGTTAAGGCATATTTTTTTCACTTCTTTGCATTTACTACAGTAGATGATTACCAATTTGGAAAAAAGGCGTTATCCTTTATTTATTTATTATTAGGTTTAAATACACTTTCTATATATATATGCAACCAACATTAAAAATTTTGCCGTTATTTTTAAAAATTTATTTCCGCAAAATTTAACATCTTCCTTGCATTCTTATGTAAAAGACATCAAAAATGAAAAACAGGTTTAAAATAATGTTGAATTTTCCCGCTGACCCCTCGCAAAAATGCGATTTTGAATTATTTCCTCGCTCTTTCTCGTATGCTCCTCGTATGTTTCAGGTATGTTTCGGCTCTGACTTGCGTCTCAGTTGCGCTTCCGTTGGCTCTATTCTTCGTTCCCTCGTTATTGTCCATGTTCACAAATATACAAAAGTTGTTTTTAATTTGTCGCGTAATTTTTTCCATACTGTTTTAATAACATGTGTTCTATCTCGTACACATACTCTGTCACTCTGTCACTTCATCACTCTGTCACTGCGCGTTCTGTGCGTCCGCCGTGGCGGATCACTCTGTCACTCTGTCACTCTGTTACTTTGTCACTTTGTCACTCAGAATCGTGCACAACCTCTTCGGCTGGAGGTACTTAAACAAGCCGGGGGAATCCAAAATTCTCCTGATTCTATCAATAAACTCTTTTCATAAACTAAACTCATTTAAATCATGGGTGTTCTAAGAAAGTCAGTTCTCGGAAAACCAAGCGGCGTAGTAGGCGATATTCTGTTCCGCTACAGAGACGGAAAGACCATCATCGGTACCAGACCCGTCTCTTACATGCCCGGCACGGACGTTAATTCAGTTAACCGTAGAAATCGTTTCGGTATAACTGCTAAGTTCTCAAGGGCTGTAAATTCTTTGCCTTCCTTTAAGAACCTATGGGATAATGTTACTCCTAATAACATTTCTCCCTACAACGGTATCTTTAAGGCAAGCTATCCTTTTGTTACACCAACAGACGTCACAAATATGGCTAATATTGTGCCGCAGTTGTTTGGATTCGATGTAACGACAACCGATGTTACTATAGATGCAACAGAGGTCAACGTTTCTATCGAACCTATCGGAACTAATGCAAATATAGATACCGATGTCGAAAAGTTTATTCAGCTCGGCACCGTTATCAAATGTAGCGATGGTACTGTGGATACTCTTCCTAAATTAGTATTCATTCCATTAAAGTCTTCAAATGTAGTTCTGAACCTGGCGAACCCGCTCAGTTTCTCAATTACTCTTTGCGACCAGGACAGCGACTTGTATTCGTATTTCGATACGCATGTGTCTTATCTCGCTCTCGTCACTCTCGATGAATTCGGTAAGGCAATTCATTATTCATCAGGCTTCACCGCATAATAAGTGGTGATAATGAGTGATGATATCAAAAGGTAAAATATTGATAAAGGTTAAATTAAAATTGCATCCTCCTACGCATAACTCAGTTTCAGTTTCAGCTTCTGTTCCAGTTTCTGTTCCAGTTTCTGTCTCAGTTTCTGTTTCAGCTTCCGTTTCTGTTTCCGTTTCTGATTCGGTTCCAGTTTTAGTTTCTGTTTCCATGTCATCTGCGTGCTTCATGCAATCTCTTTCTTCTCCTTCATCTTGTCTTACCTCATCCATCTCTGGGGGTGCTCTGCACCCCCAGACTTTTATCCCTAATTCGTTCTTTATCAATATGAGTTTTTAAATATAATGTTTTCTTGGTGTTTTTGTGCTTTGGTGGTAAAAAGCTCTTTGAAATAATAATATTTGGTGTTTTTGTGCTTTGGTGGTAATAAGCTCTTTGAAATAAAAAATCTTTTAATCTCTGTGGTTCTCTGTGTTTCTTCTCGGTGCTCTCTGTGATATGATGTTTTCTTGGTGTTTTTGTGTGCGCTCTTTGCATCCGCCGTGGCGGACTTTGGTGGTAATAAGCTCTTTGAAATAAAAATATTTGGTGTTTTTGTGCTTTGGTGGTAATAAGCTCTTTGAAATAAAAATATCTTTTAATCTCTGTGGTTCTCTGTGTTTCTTCTCGGTGCTCTCTGTGATATGATGTTTTCTTGGTGTTTTTGTGTTTTGGTGGTAATAAGCTCTTTGAAATAAAAATATCTTTTAATCTCTGTGGTTCTCTGTGTTTCTTCTCGGTGCTCTCTGTGATATGATGTTTTCTTGGTGTTTTTGTG
>JBAYUG010000019.1:0-40388 GCA_041675325.1 Kapaibacterium sp. (SeqCode) | reverse complement strand
TTGTTGTTTTAATAAGTATATTGTAAATATCAGCTTGAAATAGCCCTATTTCATCTGAGTTTTAAGTGATTCATTCTTAAAATAACTTAAATTGCTCAAAAAACATCACTTCTCACACAAATCCAATAAAAGTACGGTAATAGTCCGATAATTGTGCGTTTATAGTGCGGTATCCTCTCGAAGTAGCCTCGTATTAAGCTATAAGAAACCTCGAAGTAACCTAACCTAATCCTCGACCCGTTTTAATATTCTCCTCTTTTACAGTTTAATTTAGCAACTTCCTGAGTCTAATCGAGTATAAAATTTACTGGTTATTATTCTTTCTTTTAAAACACTATTTTTATTCTATGGATGATATTTCTTTTAAAACCGTTAATCTCTCTGATTTTACTACTATAAAACTCGGAGGTCAGTCCGATAAGTTCGTCGAGTGCGTCAATGATGACAATATCATCAGTGCAGTTAAATACGCACGCGAAAACAACCTCTCTTTTCAGGTGCTCGCAGGCGGTAGCAATTCCATCTTCTCTGACGAAGGCTTCAAAGGTGTTGTTATCTATATCAATTCAAAAGGTATTTCTCAGGATGGCGATTTATTTATTGTAAACGCCGGCGTTAACTGGGATGCATTCGTTGAATTTGCTCTCCTCAATGGTTATGCCGGAATCGAATGTCTATCCGGTATTCCCGGCAGCGTAGGCGCAACCCCGATTCAGAATGTCGGTGCTTACGGGCAGGAAGTCTCTAAAGTAATTAAATCCGTTAAAGTTCTTAATACCGAAACCCTCAAATTCGAGGTCTTTAGTAAAAAGTCCTGCGGATTTTCATACAGAAACAGCATGTTCAAATCAAAAAGCAAAGGAAAGTACATCATCACAGAAGTGACATTTGATCTTGAATTCAATGGTGAACCCGTTATCAAATATAAAGAACTTTATGATTTATTGGTATATGATGACATTTATAAATCCTTACATAATAACATTAGTAAACTGATTTATGTCAGAAATACCGTTCTCGAAATAAGGGCTGGAAAATCAATGATTTACAATGAAAATGATAACGAGTCCTTTTCCTGCGGATCTTTCTTTACAAATCCCGTTATCGATAAAAAAGCGTACAAGAATTTTTTAAAGAAATGCAGTGAATTGAATTTACAGCCAGTTTGTTATAAAGTAGGAGAGCAGTTCAAGGTGTCTGCCGCCTGGCTGATAGAAAATTCAGGCTTTGAAAAAGGTTACACTAAAAATGGAATTGGAATTTCTTCTAAACATTCTCTCGCCTTGGTTAACAAGGGCGGCTCAACTAAAGATTTATTAAGATTATCAGAAAAGATTCAAAATAAAGTCTTCCTGAAATTCGGAATTAAGCTCATTCGCGAACCGGAATTAATCACCTGATATAGAAAATATTTTGCATTAAATATACTATCGAAAAATTGTAAATTCATCAATGAAGAGAGTATCATTACATACACTCGGTTGTAAGTTAAACTATAGCGAGACTTCTACCCTGGCTAAGCAATTTGAGCTTAAGGGTATGAAGTTGCATAACTATGGCGAAGAATCCGATATCTTTGTGCTGAATACATGCTCAGTAACGGATAATGCCGATAAAGAATGCAGGCAGATTATCAGAAGCGTTCTGCGTAAGAATCCGGAAACCTACGTTATTGTAACGGGCTGTTACGCTCAGCTTCAGCCTGGGGAAATAGCAGATATTGAAGGTGTTGACCTTATCCTTGGCTCAAAGGAAAAGCTTCGGCTCTTTGAATATCTTGATAACGTTGAGCTTGAAGATATTTCCTGTATTTTCAAAGAGGATAAACCGCGTATCTTCGTTTCGGAAGTAGGCAAGGCAGACGATGAAATTAAAGGTGCCTTCTCAGCAGACTCCGATTCAAGAACCAGAGCTTTCATGAAGATTCAGGACGGCTGCGACTATAACTGCAGTTTCTGTACTATACCGATGGCAAGAGGTATTTCGCGTAGTCTTCCATTGGAAGAAGTTGTTGATAATGCAAAGAAGATTATTGATTCAGGTTATAAAGAAATCATCCTCACAGGTGTAAATACAGGTGATTATAAGTTCTTTGAAAATTACACAACCAAAAAACTTATCGATGTTCTTCACGAACTCGATAAACTAAGTATTGAACGCATTCGTATAAGCTCTATTGAGCCGAATCTTCTTACTGATGAGGTAATTAGTCTCGTAAAAAACTCGGATAAGTTCTGCAAGCATTTTCATATCCCGCTTCAGAGTGGAGATAGTCGTATCTTGAAACTTATGAAAAGAAGATATAACTTACGATTATTCAGTGACTTAGTGGAAAAGCTGAACATTGAACTGCCGGGTCTTGGTATTGGCGTCGATGTAATTATCGGATTTCCCGGCGAGACGGATGAGAATTTCAGGAATACATATGATTTTATCGACGATTTAAAAGTCAGCTATCTGCATGTGTTTAGCTATTCAGAGCGCAAAAATACTCTGGCTGTTACAATGGATGGCAAGGTCGATGTAATTAAAAGAAAGCAGAGAAGTGAAACTTTAAGAAACCTTTCTGCGAAGAAGAAGTATGACTTTTACACTCGGCATCTGAACACTAAACAAAAGGTTCTCTTTGAAAACACGGTTGTTGCTTTTAACGGAGTTGATTACATAGAGGGCTGGACTGAAAATTACATTAGAGTAAGAACAAAGAATGATATTAAACTGCATAACAGTATATCGGAAGTTATGCTAACGAATTTAAACGGTGTTAAATCCGTAGATAGTCTTAAAATTAACTAACATACTAAATTAAAATACTAAAAAATGAAACTGTTTTTGATTAGACACGCAGAAGCAATTGATTATGAAACCGAATCAGTCCGCACGGACGAGTTAAGATACATCACTCCTAAAGGACGTAAGATTTCTTCAACGGTTTTTAAAAGCCTGAAAGATTATCTTCTTGACCTCGATAAGGTCTTTACAAGTCCTCTGATTAGAGCTGTACAGACAGCGGAAGTTCTTGCTTCAACTCTTAAGTACAAGCATGATGTTGAAATAGCAAACGAACTCTTGCTCAATGGCTCAGTAGCTAAAGTTGCTCAGCTCTTAAAGAGAAATACAGTATTTAATTCAATCGCTCTTGTCGGACACGAACCTCTAATCTCTCTTCTTATTGAAGGTCTCTCTGATAAGAAAGAGCCGAACTTTCAGTTCAAAAAATCAGGCGTCTGTTTCATCGAATTTGATGCTGATAAAGGTACTGGTCTGTTCCAGTGGTTTTATGACTACAAGAACTCTCAGTACATAAAATAGCAAAATGGATTTGTCTTTGCTCTCACTTGATTCCGTATCCTTTTCATACGGAAACGGCAGGATTGTACTAAGCGGTGTTAATCTTGACATCAGCAAAGGTAAGTTTTATGCGGTTATAGGAAGGAACGGCTCAGGTAAATCAACCTTGGTTAATTTGTTGTCCGGGGTTATCGGTAACTATTCAGGCGAAATTCTTTTCGGCGGAAAGAATATCAAAATACTTTCTTCCAGAACTCTTGCGCGGCATTTGTCATTCATTCCTCAGCAGACTCAGTTCTTCGATATGAATATTCGCGTCTTCGATTTCCTGTGTCTCGGCAGGTATCCGTATAAATCTTTTACTGATTTTAGTACGGGCAAAGAAGAAAAGGAAATAGTTAACTTCGCTCTCGAAATGCTTTCTATAGTAAATCTGAAAGATAAATTTCTTTACGAACTTTCCGGCGGTGAAAAGCAAAAAGTTATACTCGCTCTCGCTTTTGTACAGCTTGACTGCAGAAACAGTCTGTCTGATAAAATACTGATTGTGGATGAACCGCTTACGTATCTTGACGTTAATTATCAGTACGATATCTTTAACGTTCTTACGAAACTTAACAAGGAAAAGGGATTAACTGTAATGACCGTTATTCATGACCTGAATATAGCTTTGAAATATACCGATGAAACCCTGTTGCTCGAAAACGGAAAGATAGTGTCTGCAGGAAGCACACTTGACATCATTACACAGGATTCACTCGAAAAGTATTTTATGATTAGGTCGCAAATACTGAATTTCGAAAACGAATATCACATTAACTTTATACCAAACTAAACTGCTAATGAAAAAGAGCTTTAATAAAATCATTCTGGAAGATAAGGGTAAAACTAAAAAGCTTGTTCTTAACCGTCCCGATAAAAGAAATTCGCTTGACGATGAAATGATAAGCGAGCTTACTCACGCAGTTAATACAATATCAGAAGATGATGATACTAAATCATTAATAATAACAGGGGCAGGCGGTAACTTTTGTTCAGGGCTGTTTCTTGACTACTTGAATAAGATACAGGATTTTGATGTTCTGGAAAACAAGAAAGACTCAAGTAATTATAAAAACCTCTTGCTTGCAATCTATAACTGCAAGAAGCCGACTCTTGCAATGGTTGACGGTTATGCTCTCGCCGGCGGTTGCGGTATCGCAAGTGCCTGCGACCTTATCGTTGCTTCAGATAAAGCTCAGTTTGGATATACCGAAGTAAGAATCGGATTCATTCCTGCAATCGTTATGATTTTTCTTCTGAAGCGTGTCAGTGAAACACACGCAAAGGATTTGCTTCTCACTTCAAGGTTTATCACAGCCCCCGAAGCTCTTAAAATGGGGTTTGTAAACTATGTCGTCGAACAGCAATTGCTTGAAAGCTACACGAATCAGCTTTGTGATTCCCTCAACCAGCTGCCGTCAAGTTCTGTGATGCTCACAAAGGAAATGTTTAAGAATATTTCTTCAATGGGTTTTGAAGCGGCTCTTGAGTATGCCGTTGACCTGAACACACTTACACGTATGTCGGAAGATTGCAAGAACGGTATTAAAAAGTTTTTAACTAAAAAGTAATTAATTCATTAACATCAAATATTTAAGAATATGACAGACCCTAAAAAGTATAAAGAGCTTCAGTATCTGGATAGAAATGAATCCCAGTACGGACCATCACCGAAATGCTATGAGTTCCTTAAGCATGTTACAATAGATGAACTTTCGAACTATTCAAGAGAGTTCTCCAAAGGTATCAAGTCAAGCTTGTCAAAGATGATTGCCGATGAATTCGGACTTCCGGAAAGACAGGTGATACTTTCTTATGGAAGCGAAGATCTCCTGAAGCAGATAATACATTATTATCTCGATAGGAAAGAGAAGATTCTTATTCCTAAAGAAGCATGGTGGTATTACAAGAAAGTTGCTTACGAAGTAGGCGGTTTCAACGTCGAGTATCCAATGGTAAGAAGTGAGGAAGATGGTATCGCAACATTCGCTTATGATGTTGATAAAATGATTGAGATTTATGACAGGGAAAAACCAAGAATTGTTCTTATAGCTTCTCCAAACAATCCGACAGGAAATAGGATATCAAAAGATGACCTTCACAGGTTTCTTGATGCATGCAGAGGTGCACTCGTTATGATTGACGAAGCTTACTGGGGATTCGGTTCGACCGAGAATGATTACGTTAAACCTTTCCTTGATGAATTTCCTAACCTCGTTATCTGCAGAACATTTTCAAAGTACTTTGCTCTCGCAGGTTGCCGTATAGGTTATGCTTTCACAGGTAAGAATCTCGAAGAGTTAATGAACTACACAGTCAGATACCTCGGTTACAACAGGATTTCGGAAAAGCTCGGTGAGATTGCTTACAAAGATACTGAATACTATGAGAGAGTTACAAAGATGATGCAGGACGACAAGGAATACTTCTACAAAGAGTTCTCAAAAATGGAAGGATTTACTCCGTACAAGTCTTATGCAAACTTCATGCTTGTAGATATGCCGCACGATATCAGAAAAGGACTCAACAAGTTTCTTAAAGAAAGAAATCTTCTCATTAAATTCCTTGATGAAGAAGCATTTAAAACGGAAACTCGAATCACTCTCGGTACACGCGAACAGAATTATTATTTAATGGATTCAATCAAAGAATATTTAGGAAAGAAATAATGGCAAAAAATAAAGCGGAATTAAAAAATACAACACCCAATAAACCTAACTACGTTATTTATGTTCTTATTGGAGTTGTTGTTATTGTCGCAGGTTACTTCATATACACAATGATGAATGACGAGAAACCAATAGAAAGAAAGGTAGTGGTAGAAAAGAAAGAATCGACAGAACCTCAATTTGTAAAGCAGGGTGAAGTCGAGTTTGTCAGCGCTAAAGATAATAAGATAATTAAGAAGATTGATGTAGAGATTGCAGATAATGATGCGAAACGTGAAAAAGGTCTTATGTTCAGAAAAACTATGGAAGAAACCCAGGGTATGCTCTTTGTTTTTGTAATCTCTGAGCTGCAGTCTTTCTGGATGAAGAATACAGTGCTTTCTCTCGATATTATGTTCGTGAATGAAAACAAGGAAATTGTAAAGATTCATAAAAACACAACTCCATATTCTAAGGAATCCTTGCCTTCTGATAAGAAAGCGATGTACGTGGTTGAAGTTGTTGCGGGATTTTCTGACAAGTATGGCGTGAAAGAAGGTGATAAAATAAATTTTCAGATAACTAAATATTGAACGGTAAGAACAAAATAAGGTCAGAGTATCTTTTCAGCAGGGAACTAAGCTGGATAGAATTTAACAGGCGTGTGCTGGAGGAAGCTGTAGATAAATCTCAGCCCCTTCTTGAACGTGTTAAGTTCCTTTCTATATTCTGCACAAACCTTGATGAGTTTTTTATGATACGCGTTTCAGGACTTAAGCGACAGATTGTAAGCGATGTAAACGAAACAACATCCGACGGTCTAACAGCTCAGGAACAGCGTGAGTATATTTATCAGGAACTTTGCCCTATGGTTAAGGAGCAGTACAGGTTATTCAATCAGGAACTTGTTCCTCAGCTTGAAGAGAATAATATCAAATTCTTCAAATATTCTGAACTTGATGAAGATGAAAAGAAAAAGCTTGATAACTACTTCGATGATGAAATATTTCCTGTTCTTACTCCTATTGCGATGGATAATGTTCATCCGTTTCCAAATCTTGTAAACAGAACACTTGCTTTTGCAATCGTTCTTGATGACCCCGATACGGAGATTGTTGAGGAAAAGGTTTCGGTTCTACAGATACCGGGAAACTTCCCGAGATTTATTTCTATAGGAAAGGAAAACAGTACTCAATATCTGTTACTCGAAGAACTTATCGAAGCCAATGCTCATAAGCTCTACTCAGGTATGAAAATTACTGATTGTTATGCTTTTCGTATTACAAGGAATGCTGACCTTGAACTCGAAGAGGAAGAAGCAGGCGACCTCCTTACGCTTATTGAAGAGGAAGTAAAGAAGAGAAGACTTGGTATAATTGTAAGGCTCGAAGTAGAAGAAAAGATACCTGATAAAATACTAAACTTTCTGATAGATGACCTTGAACTTGATAACACCGAAATATATAAAGTTGACGGTCCTTTAAATCTTGGTGATTTAATGGACCTTTACCGTATCGATAAAAGAACTCTTAAGGATGAAGGCTATATGCCGAGGATATCATCTTTCTTTCTTGATGAAGATGATTTCTTTAAGGCAATAAGAAAACGCGATATTATGCTTCACCACCCTTTCTATTCTTTCTCTTCTGTTACAGAGTTTATTGCACAGGCAGCCGAAGATAAGAATGTATTTGCTATCAAGTTAATTCTATACAGAACAAGCGGTGACTCGCCAATAATTAAATCACTTATTCAAGCAGCCGAAAATGGCAAGCAAGTCACAGCTGTTGTTGAACTCAAGGCAAGGTTCGACGAGGAGAATAATATAATCTGGGCGAGGAAGCTTGAAAATGCAGGTGTACACGTTGTTTACGGCATATCAGGTTTAAAGACACACTGTAAGCTGCTGTTAGTAGTAAGAAAAGAATCTGGAAAGATGACTCGCTATCTTCATTTGAGTACAGGAAACTATAACCCGATTACTTCCAGAATTTATACAGACCTTGGGCTCTTTACATGCAACGAGGATTTCTGTAAGGATGCTTCAGACCTCTTTAATTATCTTACGGGGCACTCTAAACAGAAGGAATACAAGAAGTTTCTTGTAGCGCCTTATACTATGCGTAAGTATTTAAGTAAGTTTATTGATGATGAAATAGAATCTCATAAAACACATGGTAACGGAAGAATAGTAATAAAGGCAAACTCTCTCGTTGATGATAAGCTGATATTTAAGCTCTTCCAGGCTTCTAATGCAGGTGTTAAAATAGAACTTATAATTAGAGGCATCTGCCGTCTTAGACCCGGAATAAAAGGTGTAAGCGAAAACATAAGAGTTGTAAGCATCGTTGGAAGATTTCTTGAGCACAGCCGAATATATTATTACTACAATAATGGAAAACCTGTTATATATTCAGGCAGCGCAGATATAATGCAGCGTAATTTTGACAGACGTGTTGAGATGCTTTATCCTATTGAAAACCAAAGGATAATAGAAGACCTTGAAGAGATTCTTGCACTCTATCTGAAAGATAACGTAAAAGCGCGTGTTCTTAACAGCGACGGCACTTATTCAAAGATAGAAGTCCCTGAAAATGATAAAGGGGAAAAGGAGTACTTCAACGTTCAGGAGTATTTTGTCGCTCAGGTTAAAAAGAAGTATATTGCAGAGTCAAGGAAAGAGTATAAAAAGAAGCTTAAGAAACTTAAGCAAAAGAAAATATTACATTAAAAGGATAACGGGTAATTAAAACATGAGTTGGTACACAGAGTTCAAAAGTTCTTTAAAAAGTTATGACGTTGAGGAAATATTCGATATATATTTCTATCGCCCTCTTTCATTCCTGTTTGTAAAATTAATCTATTCCACAAATATAACACCTAATCAGATTTCTGCTTTCTCGATGCTGTTTGGTATTCTCACGGGTGTATTCTTTGCATTCGGAACACCGCAGTCATTCGTGCTTGCAGGAATATGTTTATTGGTATCGAATATACTGGATTGTGCAGACGGTCAGCTTGCAAGGCTTAAGAAAAATGGGACGGGTATTGGAAGAATTATTGACGGATTCATTGATTATGTCACGGGCTTTTCGATGTTTCTTGGTATTGGAATAGGCTTAAGTGTTGCAACGGGAGACTATTTCTATGTGTGGCTGATAACACTCGCAGGTGCTGCCTCTCGTACATTTCAGAATATGTTTTTTGATAACTATCGTAACGTTTATATGCTAAACGTTTACAATAAAGGTAACAACCTTGATGACGAATTCGATGAATTTTCCAGACTTAAAAAAGTTCTTGAAAGGACAAAGGGGAGAATCGTAGAAAAATTCCTTGTTAGCATTTATTTAAAATACATTTCAGTGCAGAGCGGAGCCTCGAAAGATGAGAGACTTGATGTCGCCCCCGAGCTTTATAAGAATAAGAATATGATGCTCCTTCGTGCATGGAGCTGGATTGGCTCAACCACACATTTAACAGCAGCGATACTTGCGGCGTTTTTAAACAGAATTGATATATATCTTTGGATTACGTTTACACTTGGGAATCTTATGCTTCTCATATTATACATTATTCAGAAGAAGACACTTAACGGATTATCAAAATAATTATATGCAGGCAATCATATTAGCGGCTGGTCTTGCAAAGAGACTGAGACCTTTAACTGATACTACTCCCAAATGCTTACTCGATGTATGCGGTAAGAATTTGCTGCATCGTACTATGGAAAATGTCATTAAGAACGGAATAAATGATTTTATATTTGTAACCGGCTACCGAGAGAATATGATAAAGGATTATCTTAATAAGAATTTTATGGATGTTAACATGAAGTTTCTTACAAACACTGATTACTCTAACAACAACAATTCTTATTCACTTTGGATGACGAAGGACTTCGTAAAGGACGGTTTCATCCTGCTTGACAGCGATATAGTATTTGATTCACGCATAATTAAGAAACTGCTCGCTGACCCGAATGAAAATGCTGCCGCGGTTAACACAGCAGTAAAGCTCGATGATGAACAGATAAAAGTAACAGTTGACAGTAACAACAGAATACTCAGAATGGCTAAGGATGTTCCTATTCATGAGGCAATAGGGGAATCAATAGGGATAGAGAAGTTTTCAAAAAGCCTTGGTAACGAAATATTTAAGATACTTGACCGGAAAGTATTAAAGGATAATAATGTTAACGAATTTTACGAAAAGACCTTCGAGGATATAATTGAGCGTAATGACCCAAGGAACAGTATATACAGCGTAGATGTTTCAGAGTATGAGAGCGTTGAAATAGATACAGTAGATGATTATAAAAAAGCACAAAACGAATTAAAACACAAACACATTGAATAATTTTAGAAGAGGCGCAGGCGGCTTCAGCATGTTTCCGCCTGTAATAAAGTATCTGTTGATATCGAACATAGGTGTCTTCATACTTCAGTTTTTCTTTCTTGACACACTTAAGTCAGGAAGCGTTCCTGTCGGCGATTTATTCGTAAAGAACTTTGCTCTATTCACTTTTGAATCTCCCTTTTTCAGACCATGGCAGTTGTTCACATATATGTATATGCACGGCGGATTCTCGCATCTACTTTTTAATATGTTCGCGTTATGGATGTTCGGTATGGAGCTTGAAAATATGTGGGGTTCAAAAACATTCTTCATATTCTATACTGCTTGCGGAGTTGGTGCAGGTATAGCAAATGCTTTCTTAGCACCGCTTGTAAGTTACATTCCTCTTAACGTTCCGACAGTAGGAGCTTCAGGCTCTATATACGGAGTACTGATTGCATTCGGAATGTTATTCCCGAACAGATACATATACATTTATTTCATGCTCCCGATAAAAGCAAAGTATCTCGTAATCATATATATTCTCATTGAAGTCTTTGCGGTTGCGTCACAGTCGCAGTCAGGCATAGCACACATAGCTCATCTTGGCGGAGGTGTGGTTGGATTCCTGTATGTTTATTTTATACTTAACAAAGGCAAGCCAAAGTTTTTTGAGAAGCAGGGTCAGGATAAGAGCGTTTTTAGTAACTTCAAAAACGTGTTCGAAAAGAAACCCGAGCCGCCTAAGTATGAGCCGCCAAAGAATGTTTATGATGCAAATTTCGAAGATCTCTCAAAGAGCAAGTATGAAGATGATATGAGGCGCGACGAAAAGGAAGCACATGAAAAGATTGATGCGATATTAGATAAGCTCGGAGCCAACGGATATGCGAGTCTCACAGAAGAAGAAAAGAGAATCTTATTTAAAGAGAGCAAGAAGCTAAGATGACCTGCAAGCGTTTCAGGACACGCGTAATAAATATCGGTGATGTACCACTTGGCGGTTCTTATCCTATACGTATCCAATCAATGACCACAACAGATACAATGGATACTATTGGTACTGTTGAACAATCAATAAGAATAATTGAAGCTGGTGGTGAGCTGGTGAGAATAACTGCACCCAGCATAAAAGAAGCGCATAATCTTCTTGAAATTAAAAACGAATTACGAAAGAGAGGATACAAAACTCCTCTTATTGCAGATATACACTTTACTCCAAACGCCGCTGAAGTTGCTGCAAGAATAGTTGAAAAGGTGCGTGTTAATCCCGGCAACTATGCAGACAAAAAGAAGTTTGAAACAATAGAATATACCGATCAGTCTTACTCGGAAGAACTCGAACGCATACGAAATAAATTCATTCCCCTTATAAAAATCTGCAAGGAATACGGAACGGCAATGCGTGTAGGAACTAACCACGGTTCACTTTCAGATAGGATTATGAGCCGTTACGGAGATACTCCTGATGGTATGGTTGAATCAGCTATGGAGTTCTTAAGGATTTGCGAGGATGAGAATTATTACAATATCGTTCTTTCGATGAAATCAAGTAACCCGCAGGTGATGGTTCAGGCTTACAGATTACTTGTTAAACAGATGCTGAAAGAGAACATGAATTACCCGCTTCATCTTGGCGTTACGGAAGCTGGTGATGGTGAAGACGGCAGGATTAAGTCATCACTCGGAATAGGTACTTTGCTTGAAGAAGGACTTGGTGATACAATAAGGGTTTCTCTTACAGAAGAGCCTGAGTATGAAATTCCTGTTTGCAAAACAATTGTCGATAGATATGCCCGGAATACAGAGCTGACTAATGAAACACAATTTCCTGAAATAATAAATCCGTTCTCATACACAAGGCGAGAAACCACATCGGTTGAGAATATCGGAGGTAAAAACGTTCCTATAGTAATATTAACTGCGGACAAAGAAATACTTAAATTGCACGAAGGTCTTCGTGATGTCGGATACTATTACAGCGAGACACTAGATAAATGGAACATCGGTGATATAGCTCCCGACTTTATTTATCTTGGTTCACAGGATATTGACTATAAACTTCCCGGTACATTAAAGAAAATATTTGATTATGAATTCTGGTTAAGTTCAAATAATGAATCATACCCTTTACTGAACAAATCCGAATACTTAAATTTAAAGAATACAGATTTTAATAAGTTTGTTGTAATAAATACAAACGAGTTTTCAGAGGATATAATTAATAGACTGGTTACTGATACAAAAGTAACGCTGATTCTTAACTGCACAGAAAGACTTTCATACAGGAATGCAAGAAGAATTGCCGAAGAGATAATATCCAATAATATAAAATGTCCTGTAGTAATCAAGAAGAGTTATGCGAACATTTCCGAGGAAGAGTTTCTTGTTTATCCCGCAACGGATATAGGCGGACTACTGATAGACGGGTTTGGAGATGGAATATGGCTTGAGTCAGAAGTTGTATCAAAGAAAGTTGTAAACAGTATTTCTTTTGGAATATTGCAGGCATCAAGAACAAGAATATCAAAGACAGAATACATATCCTGTCCCTCTTGCGGCAGAACATTATTTGACCTTCAGGAAACAACAGCGAAGGTTCGGGAGAAGACAAATCATCTTAAAGGATTAAAGATTGGAATCATGGGTTGTATCGTCAATGGTCCCGGTGAAATGGCTGATGCAGACTATGGCTACGTAGGCAGCGGTATAGGAAAGATAACTCTTTACAAAGGCAAGGAAGTAGTAAAACGCAGCATTGATTCAGAAGTGGCTGTAGAAGAACTTGTAAATCTCATCAAAGAAAACAACGACTGGGTAGAACCGGAATAATTTATAAAGTTTTTTATAAACAAAAAGGCTGTCATTTTCATGACAGCCTTTTTGTTTATAACTGTAGTGTTCTTATTTTACAACTGACATTTTCTTTATATCGCTGAAATCGTTCACTTCGAGTTTGTAGAAGTAAACGCCTGACGACAGATTTTTGGCATCGAATTTATAACTATAATTACCGGGGTTCATATTCTGGGATACCAATGTTGATACTTCTCTACCAAGAATATCAAATATCTTAATATTAACAAATCCTGCTTTTAAGATTGAGAAATCTATATTAGTAACAGGGTTAAATGGATTCGGATAGTTTTGCGATAATTTATAGGTTTCCGGAGTCTGATTTTCATTGCCAATGTTAGATACTAAATTATATCTATTCCAATAAACCTTCCTTCCTGCAACACTTCCTCCAACCCAAGCAGTTCCAACATCAAGACCATTTAATTCAACCACAATCGGTCTGTAATCATTAGGTGACCAATTCGGATAATATTGAGAAACCTGAGTCAATCCTAAGAATGTTCCCGGTGTGCTTGAAGTAGCATATTTGTACATTAATTTATCGGTGTTATTAGTTGCACCTCCTGGTTGTAAACTATCACTGTAATAAATAAAGTCACAATACCTCGATGCACCAGTACCACCAATTCCGATATTAAAATAATATTCATCTACATTAGGGTTTCCTGCTGCGAGGAACGGTGCATCATAGGAAACACCTGAATTAATACTTGTTCTGCAGTAAATGTCTATTGCACCTGAAGTTCCCTGAGTATAAAAGAACCAGGCAGATCCGTTAATAGCAGCAATATCAAACTCTGTTTTAATTTCTGATGAGTCTGTTAGGTTAAGAAACGCACCAGAAATTGTAGATAATGTACCTGGAGCTGATTCTCTGTACCTTGTTGCTCTGATAATAGATTTTTCGAGAACAGGATTTAAATACGATCTGTAAGCTCCATAGAGTGTATCACCTGAACCAGACATAGATAATCTAATGTTTTTTGATGTTGCCTGTACATAACCGGGGCTCATCCATGTCCAGCCATTATCTATTGATCCGAAACGTCTTAGACCTCCTGTTTCTGTTGTAATCCATAAATAGATAGAATTTGTTGAACTTTTGGCTATGTCAAAATCATTTACATTGGTCGAGTCGTAAGCTTTTATAGCATTTGTCATAATGTTCCATCTATAAACCCTTAGATTTGACAGCAGCCAGCAGAAAACGGAATCATTGGAAGTTGCAATCATTTCAAGACGCGGAAAGTGCAATCTGTTTGTAATTGAATTTCCATGAGTTGTCCATGTGTTTCCGTTGTCAGTTGATTTCCTGATAATCAAACCTGAGGATGTTGATAAGGTGTCATTAATGGCGATGTAAATAGTACTGTTAGGTGTCATTACCCCTGCTAACGGACCAATTGGTTCAAAATTTAAAACCAGAGCATTAGGTCCCCATTCTGTATTAACGCTCGGATTCGGCGGTAGTCCGGTACCTACCTGAAGTTCCTGGGCATTTAATAAAAGCGGTACGAGCAGGATTAAAAATAAAGAAGAAAAGATTGTTTTCATGATACTTCCTTTCAGTTTAAATTAATTATTAAGTTAAAGAGTTAATTTTAAAATAAACTAAATTTTGAAGTAATTTTAAGTATTAAATAATAATAATCAAGTCCATATTTAATTTGTAAGTTTATCAAAATGCAATATTTTGCAAGAATATGAGGTTTTAAAAATATTGAAAACTTATCTGACAAAGCAAAATGTTTTGCAAAGTTTGTATTAAACAAAAAGGCTGTCATGAAAATGACAGCCTTTTTAGTTTTATTTATATTGTAATTATTTTACAAGCATCATTTTCTTTATATCTTTGAATCCATTTACTTCTATTGAATAGAAGTAAGCACCGCTTGACAGCTTGCTTGCATTGAATTCAACAGAATAGCTGCCTGCATTGTAGTTGCCGCTAACTAATTTTGCAACTTCTTTACCAAGTATATTGTAAACCTTCATACTTACAAATCCGTTCTTTACTACATTGAAATTAATCTTAGTTGTTGGGTTGAACGGGTTTGGATAGTTCTGGCTAAGGCTGTAACTTACAGGGGTTTCGCTGTTACCGATATTGGTAACTGCACTGTACTTGTCCCAATAAAGTTTTCTAACTCCCGCATTAACACCAACCCATACAATTCCTAAATCAGAAGGTGGAATTTCGCAAATAACCGGCATGTAATTATTTGCCGACCATATTGGCGGATTTGAACTAATTTGTGTAGGTGTACCGAATGTTGTTCCTCCAACAAGTGCATAGCGATACATCATTTTATCAGTGTTATTTGTAGGAGCCCCGGCTTGAAGGCTATCCGAATAATAGGATAAATCAAACCCGCCTCCCGGGAAGAAGTTTGCATCAAACCAGTATTCATCAACATTTGGATTTGCAGCAATGTCGATTGCAGCATCATAGTTGACACCTCCATTTGTACTAATTCTTCCTTTTATATCGATAGCGCCGGTATTACCGGATGTATAAATAAACCAAACAATACCATTAAACATTACAGACTTAAATTCATTTTTAGGCACAATTTCAGTTACAACATCCTGAAAACCTGATGATGTAAGCGTACCCGGAGCTGTTTGTCTGTATCTTGCAGCCCTAAGAATTGAGGTTGTTGTATCAGCTAAAACAGGACCGTAATAATTCAGAATAATAGTATCACCTGTTTGTGTGGCAACTTTAGGTTTTATACCTGCACCTGTAATATTACCTCTATTAATCCAAGTTGATCCACCGTCTAAAGAGCTGTATCGCCTTACTCCGGTTGGTATTGTATCATAAAAATAGTATAAAGCACCGTTGGAAGCACCAACTACGTCAAATGTTGACATTACATAGTCGTAACCTGCTGTTCTTAAAGTTTGATTTCTGAAGTTCCATGAATAAACGGAACTACCTATTTGCATAAACAGATAGATTGAATCTGCAGCACCGCCGGCACTTATAAGCTTTAACTTTGTGTACTGTGTCCTAAGATTAATACCTTGCGGATAAAGAGACCAGGTGTTCCCGTCATTTGTTGACTGCATAATAATTAAGCCAAGGTTTCCTGTTGCGAGTGTATCGTTTATTGCAACATATATCGTACCTGTGGCTGCCTTTATTGCAGTAATTGGTCCGATGGGTTCAAAGTTACTAACAATTACGTCATTACCCCATAAAGGGCTTTGAACTGTATTAATACCCGAGGGTATTGCTTTTTCTATTCTAACGTCCTGTGCATAACCTGATGCAACAAGAAAAGTAAGAATGATTACCAGTAATACTTTTTTCATTTTGACTCCTTTATTTTAAATTGATGGATGTAAATAAATAATAATTCTTATAATAAATTGCAGTTTAAAATTAGTGATACAGATACCCCCTCACCCCTTCATCTCATCTTTAATCTGTTTCACCTTTTCAAGAAACTCCGGCATTTTTTCTGAAGGGATTTCAAAGTACAACTCTGGAAAAGATTTCATTTCCTTCTGACGGATTTTCCATAGCGGATGACTTTCGTTTGCGGTTTCGTCCTTGTCTGCATTCCAGCAATATAAGTCGTTGGGCAGGCACAGTTGCCAATATGCCATTGTTCTCTTCATTAATCTTTTTAACCGCATAATGCATACTCTGGATGTTCTCTTGTCTATCTGTCATATAATTTTAATTTAAGTTAATAAAAAAGTGATTATTAAAATAATTCATTAATAACAAGAACAGATCAAAACTGACTGCAACTGAAAGAACTGCGGAAAACACTGAATATTTAAGAGATAGAAAGCCTAAAAAAGGAAAACCTTTTTACAAACTTAATGATGCGGTGTGCGTTTGGAACATGTACAAAATCGTAAAACTCTGTTTATACATCCTCTTATTCCTCTTTTCTAACTTATTCAATTTATTAAGAAATGTCAATAAATAAATTAAGGGGGGAAGATCAATTAACTATAGCATCCCCAACAAACTGTAATTGAGGATTGACATTCTCATACATATTTCTTTTATGATTATGTGAAACAATATCAGCATTAAAATTAAAAACTAATGCTTCTACAACTGTATTGCGATTTTCAATATTTCCACCAGAATGATAAAAATGGTCCATTGTTACTACATTAAACTTATTCCAATACCTGTTTACCATTTCGTTTTCTCTATAATTATTATGGTGCCAAGTAGATAGTATAAATTTAGCATTTGTAGCTTCCAAAAGTTCAAACAAACGTGTCTCATCTTCTTCACTCCATGAGTTATAATAATCTACATATCTACCGTAGTATGGTGGATCACAATATATTATATCGTTTTCTCTTGCTTCAAGAATTATTTCATCAAAATTACAATTTCTAAATTCCCAGTCTTCGTTTATTATATTTCTAACTTTTCCAACTTGATTTACTATCTTTGTTATATATGATTTTGAAAACCTATTTGGTTTTTTACAAAACGGAATATTCCATTTCCCTTTTTTATTGAAACGTATCATTCCATTAAAACCTGCTCGTGATAAAAATAAGAAATCATTTGAATCAAACGCTTCATTAAATCTGTCTCTTATTAATCTATAATGATCATATCCATTGTCGTTTGCGACTTTTAATAGTTCACCCTCTATTTGCAAATACTGTTTCATCGAATCCGGGGTTATTACTCCGTCTTTAATGTTCTGATAAAAATTTATTAAATGTGGATTATTGTCACCGAGTAAAGCTGAATCAAAGCCGCTATTAAATGCTACAACACCTGTTCCAAGAAAAGGCTCAACCCATCTTCCTGTTGCATTTGAAAAACCTGCTACATCATTTATCCAGGGAACAAGTTTTGTTTTTATTCCTTGACTTTTTATTGGTGGTACAATCAAATTTTCTTCGCTTTCTTCTTTGTTGTTTTAGATTTTATCTTTTCTAACAGTTCTTTCTTACCCACAAACTCCAAATAATCTTTTAATAATGTTATCTTCCTACTTTTACCATCCTTAATCATAATTAATTTTCCATAATTCATCCAATACTCGTCAAATATTTCTTCTCCTAAATCCGAAAACACTCCTTTCCCTTGCTTCAAATCTTCAATGCAAGTAATCGAACCTATATTTGCAGTATTACTCGAACCTTGATAGTCACTTGCTATCTGCCATTTCTCTGCGACAAAAAACTCCACATCCTTAATTACAGATGTTATTGATTTTAATTCGCTCAATTTCTTTACTTTTCCATACTTATAGTTTTCATCTTTAATGTACCCTTCCTCCAGTTCCTTTACTTCATACACTTCTGTCTCATCATACAAGTCATAACTTTCTCTCGAATAAATAATTCCTAAACAAAAATGCCCGCTGTATTTCGAATATGGAAATTGAATATTCTTCTTCCCTTCTCTATTTTGGAAATAACTTCCATGGCTTCCTAAAGTAAATCCATTTATATGTCCGAGAAAATTATGATCTCTATATGTAGTTTTTAAATCAACTGCAAACATCACGCTTCTGTCGTCGTCTTTAACAAAAGAAATATCCGGATAATAATTTTGATGGTCTGTCAATACAATCTTATATCCATACTTCTTTCCAAACTCTATAATCTTCGGGAATAAATGTATCTCCAATATTTTTGATACTATCTTCGTATCGGAAGAAATCGTATAAATATTCTTATAAATATCAATAAATCCTTTTACAGTCCATTCACCATCACCATAAGTCAAATAATCTCTCAAACCTAATGCAAATTCACTTAAATTTTTCTTGAATTCCTCTTTGTTTGTCATATTCTTAATTAATTAATACTAAAATATGAATTCTTTTAGCTAAAATCACTATATTGGCATTACTTTGTTTTTGGAACAACCTTAACTTCATATGAATCCTTAGGCGGTGAAAACTTTCCATCAAGATTTTCCATCACTACTTTTTCATAAAAATCACAGATATCTTTATTTCGAAAAAATTCTTCCTTCTTAATGAGCGTTTTTTCCTTAATAAAACTAAGATTTAGTTTAAAATTATATAATGTGTTAAAGAGTTTAATGAATTCATTAATTCCTTCTCTGTTATTAAATTTATATTTCGTTTCATTAATTTTTGGTCGCACAAATAATTTGTCATAATCTTTTCTCAGTTTTTGTAATCTATTAATTTCTGAATTTTTAGAAAAGAATACTAACTTACTGCAATAAAGCATTTGTAATAAATTTATTAAACTAACGTCCTTTTTGTTTGTGACATTAATAGTTTCGTTTTCTGGATTAATGGAATAATATTCCTTATCATAAAGCAATAAGACCTTTTCATTACTTATGGGAAATAATAATTGCAATCCCGGACTCTGAAATCCAACCCCTGTATTTTTATTGTTACAGAAATAACTGTTATGTAAAACAGCCGGTGAATCACTAAAAACAAATCGTCTATTTGTTTTATTTACCAGTATACATCTTTGCAAATCTGACAATAAAACACCGGAATAGAGACTCCTTGCCATTGAATATATAAACAAATGTGGATCATCTACTTTTATCCTCTCTATTATTTCATCTGTTAACACATTCCCTGTATCTATTTTACTTCTGGTTTCTCTAATCAATTGTCTGTGAAGTTTAGAACTTAGTTGATTAGTTAAGTCTTTATCATGTCTTGTCCTTTTATATTGAAAACATAAATATGTAAGAATTGTTCTATAGTCTTCTGTTGTAATTAATTGAAAGCCATTACTATTTAATTTTCTTAATATTAATATAATTTCATCTTCTAATTTTGAAACACTCTTTTCGAATTCGGTATTCTTGCCATAAAAGTAATCTTCTGATCCTTGATCTTTAATACTCGCGTTTTTATAAAATTCTTTTTTCTCTTTATCATATATTAGTATTGTTTTACCATCATCAGAAAAAAGCTTAAAATAGGATTTCGGTATATAATGTTGGTTTTTATATTCAACTTTTTTAATAGTATCCATCAATAAATAATAATCTATATTTGATAATTCACCGCTTGAATTTTATTTCTATCAATTCCTGATTGTTGATTCATGTTTCCATTCTTTCATATTCTAAACTCTTAGGTATCTTATTATATTTATTTACAATGATTAAAGAGATAATTATCAAAACTATCAGGATCCCAATATAAGGTATTATATTTTTGTTTCTCTCTCCATATTTGATATTATATTTGCTAGCTATTTCATTGGATAAACTAACTGATAATTTTTCAGAGGCTAAGGTATCATATTTAGAAATTAATAAATACTCTTTAATATTATTTTGTAATTCAGACCTCGTTAATTTATATTCTTTCTCTTTAATTGATATTAAATAAGTTAATACAGCTATTAATATACCAAAAATAGGGATAAATATTGCTAATCTGAAATAAATACCCTTATTACTTTTTTTCACGTTTTGAGATCTACCATCTTTTGGATAAGAAGATATATATTCAACCTTAGTATTTTTCTTCGGTCCAAGTATCACCCCTCCAAATTTTAATATAGTATATTTATTACCAGTGTGTTGAATTTCAAATACTACTCCTTCATTATAATCAAAATAATCAAACTCTAAATAAAATCTATTTTTAACCTCATCATATACAAATTGTGCATTAGTACTTTCTTGACTAACTTTAATTATTCCATAGTCCAGAATATCTATATTTTCTCCCTCACCCTTACTAATTAATTCTATATATAATTTTGCTTTATCGGGAACATCCTCTTTTTTCAACGGTTTCTTTCCTTTATTCCAAAACCATACGGTTGTTGTTGTTACTTCTGGGACGATTTTATTATTATATGATACAGAAATTTTCCTGTTCAAATTAGATAATTTTCTAATCTCACCAATACTTGTATATTTTAATTTAGGAACTATTCTATTTCTGCTAATAAAGAATAATATTATTCCAATAATCCCAAAAATAGTTCCAAATATTGTAGCAATACTCGAAAAGTATGGATTAGCAATAAAATCAAACATTTTATTATAATTTTAATTTGAAAAAGTATGTTATTATTATTTTCTTAGAAGTAATATTTTTATTTTCTAGATTATTACGCCTTCATACCCTCTTCAAGCTGTTTTACTTTCTCAATAAATTCGGGGAATTTTTCGGCGTGGATTTCGTTGCCGAGATCGGCGACGGATTTTATTTCTTTCTCACGGATTTTCCAGAGGGGATGGCGTTCCGTTGCGGTTTCGTCCTTGCCGGGTATCCAGAGGAATAAATCGTGGGGAGGCATTTTAGTATGTTGCAAAGCTTTTCGATTTGAGAGGGGGATATGGCGGTCATTTTTTCTGCTGCAATCCTCACCGCGACGTTTCTGGAGAAGCCGTTTTATAGTAAATATGCGGAAGGATGCACTATCCCGCGCAATTTCATAAGATTTTTAATGTTGTATTTCAGCATAATTTCTCCTTTTTTTCAAAACTATATAATAACTTTTTAATATGCAACATATATTTCATTCCTTCATACTTTCCGATTAAGTTATACGATTTTCCGATTAAGTCATGCGATTTTCCGATTAAGTCATACGATTTTCCGATTAAGTCATACGGAATTCAGTTCAAATCTTTCATCTGAATTTTCCGGAATGAATAAGTTTATTTTTCCTCCTTGCTTCATATAATTATCCAAAGCAGGACAGGGAATGGATTTGTTTAAATCTGTAATAGAATAAGGTGGATTCTAAATGTCAAACAGACGCTTGAAATCTACACACGCAATTGAAAAGTTATCTTTCGGGCAAATCAATCCAATATACACTTATTCTTATTTTCAAAATGTTTAAATTTGTGACTTCATTAAGTTAAATTTTATATGGCAAAAATAGATATTACGGAAAAAGTTGTTTCGCTTGCAAAGCGCCGCGGCTTTGTGTTTCAGTCTTCGGAGATATACGGCGGATTAAACGGATGCTGGGATTACGGTCCGCTCGGTGTTGAAATGCTGAACAATATTAAACAGGCATGGTGGAAGGAAATGACTTACCGCGAAAACGTTGAAGGAATTGATGCGGCAATACTTATGCATCCGCGTGTTTGGGAGGCTTCAGGGCACGTTGAAAATTTTACTGACCCGATGGTTGACTGTAAGGAGTGCAAGGGGCGTTTCCGTGCTGACCAGCTTGAAGAGTCTGACTGCGGCAACAAGGGTTACAAAGGACGCAAAGCCATAAAGTGCCATCAGGAAGGAAAGTTTACGGAGGCAAGGAATTTTAACTTAATGTTTAAGACGTTTATCGGTCCGCTTGAGGAATCATCGAGCGTTGTTTATTTAAGACCGGAAACGGCACAGGGAATATATGTTAACTTTTTGAATGTGAAGGAAGCGTCGCGTCAGAAGCTGCCATTCGGGATAGCACAGATTGGCAAGGCATTCAGGAATGAAATAAATACAAAGAACTTTCTTTTCCGTACACGCGAGTTTGAACAGATGGAAATGCAATTCTTTATAAGACCTGATGAGGACGGGAAATGGTTTGATTACTGGAAAGAGCAGAGAATAAACTGGTTTATAAAATACGGTATATCAAAAGAGAAACTAAAAATACACGAGCATGATAAACTTGCGCACTATGCAAAGGCAGCGGTTGATATTGAATATGAGTTTCCGTTTGGATTTGGTGAGATAGAAGGCATTCACAACAGAACTGATTTTGATTTAAAGAGACATACAGAGTTTTCGGGAAAGAAGATTGAGTACTTTGACGACCAGACTAAAGAGCGATTCACGCCTTACGTGATTGAAACATCTGCGGGTGCGTCGAGAAGCTTTATGGCGTTTCTTCTGAATGCTTATGATGAAGAAGAAGTTGTAAAGGAAAATTCAGATGGCACTAAATCATCTGAAGTGAGGACAGTGCTTCATCTGCATCCGGCATTTGCACCGATAAAGGCAGCAGTGTTTCCGCTTGTTAACAGAGACGGCATGCAAGATATTGCAAGAAACATCACAGAAGACCTGAGAGATTACATGAGAGTGTTTTATGATGATTCGGGTGCGGTAGGCAGAAGATATCGCAGACAGGATGAATGCGGAACTCCTTTTTGTATAACTGTTGATTCGGATACTTTGAGCGATAACACTGTAACAGTGAGAGAAAGAGATACGATGGCACAGGAAAGAGTAAACAAGGATAACCTTGTTGAATACCTGATGAAGAAAATAAAGTAATTATGCGTTCCCAAGGTGGACCTTGGGAACGAGGGATAAAAATACCTGATGAAGAAAATAAAGTAATATATCAGATACTTTTTAATAATATCATTAATACTTGTTTCATTTTTAAATTCTTGTAAGAATGAAATCAAGGTTGATATTCCTTCCAATGATACTGCAAAGAGAGCTGCAGCAGATACTGTAATACAATCCAGTGATTATGAAATAATAGTAGGTTCTTTTCTCGGCGATGAGAAGAGATGTTATTATGGCGATGACCCACCAACATCTTTAGACCTTATCTGGAGATGCTGGCTTGACGGGGCTCCATCACACATGCCGTTTAATGATGGGGGGACGAATATGAGGTACGGTGCGGGGTGGACAGGACAGCCGCTATTGTTTAAAGAGAAAGAAGAGTTGTATTTAATACAGGTTTCGTATGATTATAAACTCAGGAAGATAAATGCAGAGACGGGAGATGTAGAATGGAAATATTCGTTTGATGATGCAATAAAAGGGACGGGTACGTTGTATTACAATAAAACAACGGACAGGGAAGAGGGTAAGCTTGCGGTACTGCAAGGGAGCAGGCAGAGGTCTGGACTTGAATATAATTATAGAAGTGTGTCAGCAGTGAATGGTGAAGAGCTTTTCAGGATGAGAATTGAAAGGACAAGGAGTATGAGCAGAGATGTTGACGGTTCGGCTTTGATACTCGGAGATACAGCGTACATAGGACTTGAGAACGGTATCTTCAGAGTGTTTAATCCTAATGATGACTATGCGTATAAGAGCGGCATATTTTATGAGCCTGAGGTTTACAATGAGCTGAATCTTTACAGCGATGAGGATGCGGCAAGAAGAGGAGGAAATCTTATAACTGAATCCTCGCCGTCTTATCTGAACGGGAAAGTATATGTGGCTGCGGGTTCAGGGTATGTGTACGGATATAATATTGCGAAGGGAGAGATTGACTGGGAATATTATGTTGGTTCTGATTTAAATGGTTCGCCTGTGATTACTGAGGACGGCTGTTTGCTGGTGTCTGTTGAGAAACAGTTTATAGCTGGGAACGGAGGAATGCTGAAACTTGACCCGAGCAAAGCACCTGAGGAGTCGCTCGTTTGGTACTATCCGACAGGAAATAAAGGATTATTAACATGGAACGGCGGTGTGATAGGAAGTGCAAGCGTTAATGATAAATACAAAGAGAAGGGCATGAAATCTCTTGCGGCGTTCTCGGGGATAGACGGATATCTATATGTTGTTGATTATAAAAGTACAGACGGAACTACAAAAAGCTTTGACGGAAGGACAATAGTTGATAAACCACAACTGATATTTCAATATAAGATAGGGCAGTCAATTTCTACACCAGTAATTTTTAAGGACAAACTTATTGCCGCAGGATACGGCGGGATATTTTTGTTTGAGTTTGATCCAGATTTAAACTTTACACTACTTGATAAGAAACCATTCTATTTTGAAGCAACTCCCATAGTTTACAACCACAAAATTTACATTGCGTCCAAAGACGGCTGGCTTTATTGCCTCGGGGACTAAAAGTAAACATTTTATCAAACGGAAACCTCATTTTAGGAAAATCATGCGTTTTTTACGTTATTTTAGCATATTGCTATATCGCAGGCATAACGCAGGCATATCGCAGGCATAACGCAGGCATAAAGAAAAAAATGGCTTAAGGCGGAGAAAAGGGGTTGGAAACGGGAAATTTTCGGAGGGTTAGGAAAAAGGGGGGTAATTTCGTGGTTTTTAAAGAGAAATTAAATAATTATTTTAAATTTCATTTATTAGGAGAACTTCATGAAAATTTACTTTGCGACTTCAATAAGGGGGTCGGCGGATAGCAATATCGAAAATGCAGAATTGATTTCGTCATTGAAAAAATATGGTGAGGTTTTGACGGAGCATTTTTCGAGAATTAAAACTGATGGGGAAACGAATTTACCGGATAAGGAAATTCACGACAGGGATTTAAAGTGGATTGATGAATGTGACGTGATAGTGGCAGAAGTTTCGAATCCTTCGCTGGGTGTAGGGTATGAAATCAGGTATGGTATTGAGAACGGAAAAAGGATATTATGTATTAAACACAAGAACGGTAAAAGGCTTTCAGCGATGATATCAGGATGCGATTCTTTAGAGCTTGAGATGTATGAAAATATAACAGATTTAGATGAAATATTTAGTGATTTTTTTGATTAGCGGAGATTTGTTTTATAACATTTTTATAAAAATTTAACTTTGGTATATTCCACATTAATTTTAAAAGTACTTATTATAATCAATGTATAAATCTATTGTATTAGTTAAACAGGTTCCTGATACGGCTAACATTACGGGAAAGGTGATGAAAGACGACGGTACCGTGAACCGCTCGATGCTGCCGGCTATATTTAATTACGAAGATAAGGTTGCGCTGGAATTTGCGCTGCGGGTTAAGGATATATACGGCGGAGAAGTGATTGCAATAACGATGGGACCGGCAAGGGCTTCGGATATACTACGCGAATGTCTTTATATGGGTGCTGACGAAGTATATGCGATAAGCGACAGGAAGTTTGCGGGTGCGGATACACTTGCGACTTCTTATGTGCTGAGTGAAGCGATTAAGAAAATCGGAGATTATGATTTTATTTTTGCCGGGAGACAAGCAATAGACGGAGATACAGCGCAGGTTGGTCCTCAGACTGCTGAGAAGCTAAATATACCACAGATTACTTATGCAGAAGAAATAATGGGAATAGAAGAAGGAAAGATAAAAATAAGGAAGAAGATAGACGGGGGTTTTGAAGTTGTACAATGCAAGATGCCTGTGCTGATAACTGTGCTAAAGGGTGCAGCGGAACCGAGACCATTTCAGGCAAAACGGATGATGGCTTACAAGGGCGCCAAGACGCTTACAGAGCTGGAAAAACTGACAGAAGGAAATTCATTATTGTATATAGATACACTAAGACATGAATATGAGGAGAGAGGACTTTTCATACCGACATTTTCGGCGGATGATTTAAAAGTTGATGAGACAAGATGCGGAATAAAAGGTTCTCCGACGAAGGTTCATAAAGTTGAATCAGTAGTACTTGCGGGCGGAGGTCATGATATAATAGAGCCGACCAGAGAAGGAATAGGTGTTTTGATTGACAAGTTGCTTGAAGACAGAATACTTTAATTATTTAATAGAATTTTAAAGATTATATAAATGCATAATAATGAAGTTTGGGTTTTTGTAGAACAGAGAAACGGTAAACCCGCAGATGTAAGCTTTGAGTTGCTTAGCAAAGGCAGAAAACTTGCAGACAGCATGAAGGGAAATCTGAAAGCAATAGTAATAGGGCATGAGGCGAGGGGTATCGCAGAGAAGACTTTTGAGTACGGAGCGAATGAAGCCGTGCTAATTGACCATCCGGATTTAAGACTGTTCAGGACGATGCCTTACAGCAGGATAATGAATGAATTAATTACAAAGCATACACCAAGGATAGTTCTGTTTGGTGCGACAGTTTACGGAAGAGATTTAGCTCCGAGAGTCGCTTCAAATACGAAGAGCGGGTTGACGGCTGACTGTACAGACTTGAAGATTTCCGATGTAAAGTATCTGGGTAAAGAATACAAACAGCTGCTTTTGCAAATCAGACCAGCATTCGGAGGAAATATTGTTGCGACAATTATTACTCCTGACGTGCCAGTTCAGATGGCAACTGTACGTGAGGGAGTTATGGAAATGCATCCATGCGAAAAACCACATCCCGTTAAAATAACGGAAGTACCTTATAAGCCGATTGACATAGACGGATTGCTGGAAGTTATTGAACAGCACAGAGAAGAAAGCAAGGTAAACCTTAAAGCTGCACCGATTATTATTGCAGGAGGGTACGGGCTTGGTTCGAAGGAAAACTTTAAGCTGCTGCATGACCTTGCACACGTGCTTGGCGGTGAAGTAGCAGGAAGCAGAGCTGCTGTAGATGCAGGATTTATAGGTTCTGAGAGGCAGGTAGGGCAAACTGGTGTAACAGTAAGACCTAAGCTTTACATTGCAGTAGGTATATCAGGAGCGATACAGCACAGAGCGGGAATGCAGGAAGCGAAGAAAATAATTGCAATAAACACAGACCCCGATGCACCGATATTTGGTGTATCACATTACGGAATAGTCGGAGACGCAACGCAAGTGATTCCGTTACTTATAGAAACATATAAACACAAACTGAAATAAAAATATAACAGAATATAATGCCAAATTTTTTCACAGATAACAGCGACTTGCTTTTTCAGTTCAACAATCTTGATTACCAAAGGGTAGTTGACATGGCTGAGAACAACTATGAGTATTCAAAGGAGTTCAAGCATGCTCCGATAAACTTCGAAGACGCTATGGAAAATTACCGCAAGGTACTTGAAATGCTTGGTGACCTTTGCGGAAACTTCATAGCAGGGCGTGCATCAGAGGTTGACATAGAGGGCGCACATTTTGAAAACGGAAAAGTTGAATATGCCAGCGGTACACAGGAAAATCTGAAAGAACTTACAAAAGCTGACCTTATGGGAATGGTACTGCCGCATAAATACGGCGGATTGAATTTTCCGCTTACAATATATATGATGGCGACAGAGATAATCTCACGTGCAGATGCATCGCTGATGAATATATTTGGACTTCAGGATATTGCTGAGATGATTGAAAAATACGGGACTGAAGAGCAAAAGGAAAAATACATTCCGGGATTCTGTACAGGTCAATATACGGGCGCGATGGCATTAACAGAGCCTGATGCGGGTTCGGATTTACAGGCTGTAAAGCTTCAGGCATATCAGGATGAAAGCGGCAAATGGTTTTTACGCGGAGTGAAAAGATTTATTACGAACGGAAATGCACACGTTCATCTTGTACTTGCACGTTCTGAGGCGGGAACAAAAGACGGACGCGGGTTAAGCATGTTTGCCTGCATAGCTGATAAGACAGTTGTTGTAAGGCGTATAGAGCATAAGCTTGGAATACATGGGTCGCCGACATGTGAACTTCAATTTAATGATACTCCTTGCGAGCTGGTTGGGCAAAGAAAGTTTGGTCTTATAAAGTATGTACTGGATTTAATGTTCAGGGCAAGAATGGGTGTTTCAGCGCAGGCACTTGGAATTTCACAGGCTGCTTATGAAGAAGCATTGATGTATGCAAAAGACAGGGAACAGTTTGGAAAAGCAATTTACAATATACCTGCCGTTGCAAACATTCTTATAGACATGAGAGTAATGCTTGAATATAACCGTTCACTGCTTTATGCTGCCGGTATGTATGTTGACTTGAAAGAAAAAATTAGTTATCATATTGATAAATTAAAGAAAGAAGGAAAACCTGTAACTGAGTTAAATGAAGAATTAAAATATTTAATAAAGGTTTCAAACTTATTAACACCTATAACGAAATATGTGCTAACAGAATGTGCGAATAAAATTGCATACGATTCGCTGCAGATACACGGCGGAACCGGTTACATGCGGGAATTCAGAGTAGAGAGGCTTGTACGCGATGCGAGAATAACGAATATTTATGAGGGGACTTCGCAGCTTCAGATTGTAGCTGCAATAAGCGGCGTGATAAACGATATACTCAAAGAACATTTTGACAAGAAAGAAAAGAAACAATATCCGGGAGGTCTGCAGAGACTTGCGAATTTCGTGAAAGAAATACGCGGCATATTTTATGACTGCTTGAAGTACGTAATGGACAAGAAAGACATAACATTCCAGGATGTGGCGGCAAAAGACCTTGTAGAGCTTTATTCATACATCTACATAGGTTATATGCTTCTTGACGAAGCAGAAAAGAACGACAAGAAAATATTTATTGCAAACAGGTATATAATAACATCACTTGCAAACGCAAAGAAGAATTCGGATACTATAAAGAACGAATTGTTCTCAGACCTTTTGCATGCGGATAAAATTTTAGTATAATAATCATATATATTCGGAGGTTTTAATTATGTTTTACTATAGAATATTCGACGATAAAGAGGATTTGAATTTTTTCAAAAGCACTTTTGAATACGAAAAGATTGCTGCCTTGATGAGCGAATTTGAAAGAACGCAGGATGAATACCGTAATACGGAGTTTATAACTTTCCTGAAAGAACGGGATAAAGAAGCAGAGATAATAGACGTTACTAACATTTATTATTAATTAGAAAGTTTATTTCATTTTCCCGGACAGTTGAAATGAACTTGTTGATGCAATAATCTAAACCTTATTTAATGTGCTGAACTTCATACCGCCAAATACGATAGATTTTGAGCAGCTATGGTCGCTTATATCTTCACGTAATAAGTGGTTTATAAAGCTGCGTTTCATTATCGTTGCAGGCTTTTCACTTTTTGTAATCTTTACGCAGGAATTCTTTGGAATTGAATTTACATCCGAACAGCTCTGGGCTTATGCAATTATAGCGATCTCACTTTTTGTGCTTAATGTAGGATTCAGCTATATGGAAAATTCTGGACTTGTAAAAAATTCTGAATATGGATTTAATCAGCTGCATTTTGCATTCAACCAAATAATCATTGACCTGCTTGCGATAGCCCTTATTTCCTACTACTCAGGCGGTATCGAAAGTCCTTTCTATATGTTTTTTGTATTTCACATGATAATCGGAAGCCTGATACTTCCGGGATACATTGTTTATATAATATGCGGAATTATTGTTGCTTATCTTGCAACATTTTCTTTTCTTGAGTATTACGGAATAGTTGCACATCATAGTTTTGGTAATTTACTTGAGGCTCCTTTGTTTGATAATTACAGATATATACTGATAATTATTTCTTCATTCGGAATTATGATGATTGTAAGTGTATATCTTGCAAACACAGTTGCACGTTCACACTACCAGAGGTCACAGCAGTTAAAGCTTGCACTTAACAGGCTGAGGGACGCGGAAAAGATCAAGATGAAATACACCATGGGGATTGTTCATGAAATTAAAAGTCCACTTGTAGGAGCACAATCAAATCTTGACCTTATACTCAACGGGTATACGGGCGAAATTAATACCGAAACGAGTGAAAAAATTAAACGGGCAAGAATAAGAACAGATGAAGCCGTAGCGATTATAAATGATATATTAAAGATATCCAAGCTTAAGCTGCTGGATACTCTCACAAAAGAAGATGTTGACCTTGTAGAACTATTTAACGAAACTATTTCCAAAAAGGAATCACAAATTCTTAGCATGAATGCTAATGTTAAAATTATAGATGACAGAAAAGATAAAAAGAACGTTATGCTTGACCTGCCGCTATTTGAACTTGTTGTCTCAAATTTAGTAGGAAATGCAGTCAAGTATAATTCACCCGGCGGTGAAGTTAGAATATTCCTTAAAAATATTGATAACGATGAAGTAGAGATTGTTGTAGCGGATGACGGAATGGGCATTCCCGATGAGGATAAGGGGAAAATGTTTCATGATTTTTACAGAGCTAACAATGTAAGGAAAAAAGGGATAGAAGGAACCGGGCTAGGTCTTTCTGTCGTCAAGGAAATAATTGAACAGCATGATGGTGAAATTACTTTTAACAGTCCATCAAGAATTACAAAAGAAGGAAGAAAAGGAACAGAGTTTATAATTACTCTTCCAAATATTTAAGTAAAAAACTTTATTGCCATACCTGCAACTGCGCCTAATGCGATTAAATAGTAAGGTCTGACTTTTGTAGTGAAAAGAATTAAACCAGTCAGAAAAAACAATCCCAAAGTCCAGTAATCAAAGATAGCATCATCGGAGAGATAATAAGCAATCGTAATAATGGCACCTATTGCGGCTGCGTTAGCACCTTTCAAAGCAGACTGAAGATAAAAATTGTCTTTTATCTTATCAATTATCTGAGCGACAATCATAACTAAAACAAAAGAAGGAAGAAATACCGACACCGTAGCAATCAATGATCCCCAAAAACCTGAAACCATATATCCGATAAAAGTAGATGTAATAACAACAGGACCGGGTGTAATCTGCCCGAATGCAATTCCGTCAAGAAATTCTTTTGATGTAAGCCAGTGGAAGTTTTCAACAACATCTTCTCTAAGCACACCTATGATTACGAATCCGCTGCCATAAGTTAGTGCTCCTGCCTTAATGAAAACGTAGGCAATATCAAGCAGCTTGCTGTTGATTTGACCAAAGAAATTAAGAATGACTCCGGTAAAATCCTTTAGAGCGAGTATTACTCCGCTGACTAATATGAGGCTGAATGAATTCACTTTGTTGTTTATAAATTCTCTTTCACCAACATAATAAATTAAAGCGATTACAGCGAACAAAGCAATAAGCAAAAGAATGTGCAGTTTAAAGAAAATCGAAACAGCTATTGCCGAAAAGAACAGGACATACTGAAAGACATCATTATGAAACACGTTACGGCTAAGTTTGAAACCCGAATAAAAGATGATTGCAATGATAACAGGGCTGATTCCGTAAAGAGCCCAGGTAACATAATTAATATCTCTGAACTCCTTGTAGAAGACAGAAAATAAAAGAACGAAAATGAAAG
The DNA here is from genome assembly GCA_041675325.1 of Kapaibacterium sp. (SeqCode). Lineage (GTDB taxonomy): Bacteria > Bacteroidota > Ignavibacteria > Tepidaquicellales > Tepidaquicellaceae > CAIKZJ01. Next base: position 8,455 of record JBAYUG010000019.1, on the reverse strand, counting down.
AGGGAAGAACCAAACCAATTCCTGCAAGTACCGCAGCCCAAAGTCCTTTCTTGAAGTAGCTGAAATATAATGCAAACTGGAATGCAAGAGGTCCGGGACAGATTTGTGAGAAGCCGAAATAACTTTTGAACTCAGCAGGAGTCATCCATTTCATTTCGTCAACAAGATCTCTCCTCATGTGTTCAATAATAGCAAGCGGGCCTCCAAAGCCCGCTACGCCAAGATACAAAAAATACTTAAATATCTGAAGATTAGAAATCTGCATTCACTATGCAAATTTGTTTATCTCAATAGCTATATCAATATCTTTTTGGGTTATGCCGCCTGCGGTATGCGTTGAGAACGATATTTCGATTTCAGCATACTTCATTAAAAGATAATCAGGATGATGGTCAAACTGCTGGCAGATTGTTCCTATGGTTGAAACAAGTCCTACTGTTGCAGGCCAGCCTTTAGTCTTATATGTTTTCTTTATTGCATCGCCCTCGACAAACCATCCTTTTACTTCTTTAATTTTTTCTATAACTAAATCAGGATTTATTTTTTCCATTGTGTAATTTTTATTGAGAAAACCCTGCTGAGCCGTCGAAGTTATAAAGATTTTCCATCTTTATAAAATCAAACCCGGTTTCTCTTATTTTAACAAGAAGGTTAATTATATCATTGTGTGTTATCACTCCGCCTTTTTCGGGATTCATAAACCGGCATCTGTACTGGTCAACGCAGTTTATGTAAGGAGAGCCGTCCGGAAAAACGTTGACTCCTCTGTTGCTGATTGTAATAAGTTTTAGATTTTCTGATTCTATTCTGTTTAACATATTTCCAAGGTCTGCAGGTTTACCGCTGCTCCAGTCAAGGAATACGTCAACTCCCACAAGGTCTTTTCTTTCTTCGGCTTGCTTCTTTTCAGTGACTGAATCAACACGATGCGACGGGTTTGAAGAATATTCAATAACTTTGAAAGTTGAAGGTTTCTGTCCGATGCGTTCAATAACTGCCTGAGCAAATTCTTTTGTCCCGACAGGTGTTGTATGATGCACTTCGTCGTTAACGTCGTATGTGTGAATTCCGTCTTCAAGAGTTTTAAGCCAGGCATTATGAACCTTTGCGGCAATTTCCGGCTGTCCGATATGAACGAGCATCATGACTGCGCCAAGCAGCAATCCCGAAGGGTTCGCAGAATTCTGTCCTGCCCTTTTTGGAGCCGAACCGTGTATAGCTTCGAACATTGCAAACTCTTCACCGATGTTTGCAGAGCCCGCAAGTCCGACAGAGCCTGTCATTTGAGCTGTAACGTCCGAAAGAATATCGCCGTAAAGATTTTCCATAACTATAACGTCGAACTGCTCGGGTGTAGTTGCAAGTTTAGCTGCACCTATATCAACAATCCATACTTCCTTTTCAAGGTCAGGATATTCTTCACCGATTTCGTTGAAAATCTTGTGAAACATGCCGTCTGTGATTTTCATAATATTATCCTTGACGAAACATGTAACTTTCTTTCTCTTATTATTTGTGGCAAACTCGAAAGCATATCTTACAATCTTTTCTGTACCGGGTCTTGAAATAATCTTCAATGCCTGAGTAACCTGTCTCGATTGTCTGTATTCAATACCCGCATAAAGGTCTTCTTCATTTTCCCTAATGATTACAGTATCCATTATAGTATGCTTTGTTCTTATGAAAGGATGATAAGAAACACACGGTCTAACGTTTGCGTATAGTCCAAACATTTTTCTTGTAGCGACGTTTAAGCTTTGATAACCGCTGCCCTGAGGAGTCGTGATAGGAGCTTTCAAAAATACCTTAGTCCGTTTAAGAGATTCCCAGGATTCGGGAGCGATACCGGTTGAATTTCCACTTAAATAAACTTTCTCTCCAATCTCAATAGTTTCAAGTTCAAGTTCAGCGCCCGCTGCCTGAATGATTTTTAAAGTCGCATCCATTATCTCGGGACCGATTCCGTCACCATGCGCAACTGTAATTGGTGTTTTTGCCATTTTTCTGCCTTTCAAATATTAAATTATTTATCAAATTACAAATTAGTAAAAATAAAGTAAATATTAATAATTATATGGAATAAGTTAAGATTGTGAAAAATCAATTAATATCTGACTTTATATTAAGTTTAACGATAAAGATTAAATTATAGTTCGTTTAAGAACGGTTCAGATAAAATTATGTATTTATTACCGACTTTAATATTTATTCTAATATATTTTAATTACACAAAACAAATATATCTTATGATAAACAGAAGGAAATTTATAAGAAACGTTTCATTGCTCGCGGGAGCAATACCGTTCGTAAAACCTTTGAACTTAAGTAAGTTTGCCAAAGGTTCGGCAAATATACCGCTCGTTCTTTCCACGTGGAATTTCGGAATTCCTGCAAATGCAGAGGCTTTTAAAATTTTATCGAATGGCGGTCAGGCATTGGATGCTGTTGAATCAGGTGTAAAAGTAACGGAAGCCGATCCAAAGGTAAACACTGTAGGGTATGGCGGTCTGCCTGACCGTGACGGACACGTAACTCTTGATGCATGTATCATGGATGAAAATTACAGATGCGGATCAGTGATGTTTCTTGAAGGCATTAAACATCCTATTTCTGTTGCACGTGCAGTGATGGAAAAAACTCCTCATATTGTTTTTGCAGGCGACGGTGCTTTGCAGTTTGCTTTGCAGAATGGGTTTAAGAAAGAAAATCTTCTTACCCCTGAATCCGAAGCTGCATGGAAAGAATGGCTGAAGACAGGAATATATAAACCATGGGAAAAGAAAGAATGGGATAAAGATAGTTCTCACGATACAATAGGTATGATTGCAATTGATAAAAACGGAAACCTTTCAGGTGCCTGTACAACAAGCGGTTTGAAGTTTAAGATGCATGGCAGGGTTGGTGATTCACCGATAATAGGTGCGGCTCTTTATGTCGATAATGAAGTTGGTGCGGCAGTTGCAACGGGTGTTGGTGAGGAAGTAATTCGAATTGCAGGCGGGCATACGGTTGTTGAATTAATGCGCAACGGTTACAGTCCTGTGGATGCATGCAAAGGAGCTATCGAACGAGTCGTCAAAATAAACAAAGAGAAGTCGAAAGACCTGCAGGTTGGATTCCTTGCTCTGAATAAATATGGTGAGTACGGAGCTTTTGCGATACAAAAAGGATTTGAATATGCAGTTTATTCGGAGGCAGAGAATAATATATTAAAGCAATCTTTGAGTTTAATATAAAGAATTTATCAATATGAAGGTACAGTTGAAGTTTATTTGTAATAAAGAAATCATTTCAGGAGATTTCAATCCTGCGATGACAGTTCTCGATTTTTTAAGAAACATGAAGGAACTGAAAGGCACTAAAGAAGGATGCAGAGAAGGTGATTGCGGAGCATGTACAGTGCTTGTCGGAGAGCTTACCGGAAATTTCGTCCATTACAAAAATGTTAATTCATGCTTGCTGCCGCTTGGAGATATTGACGGCAAGCATCTTGTCACAGTTGAAGGACTGAATACCGAGGGTATGAATTTATTCCAGCAATTTCTTGTGAATAACGGCGGTACGCAATGCGGATTCTGTACTCCGGGATTTGTGATGTCGTTTGCTTCTTATCTTTTGTCAGCTGATACTTTTGATGAAGCAGGTGCAAAAGATTATCTGACGGGTAATCTCTGCAGATGCACCGGACATAAAGGAATACAGAGTTCTGCCGAAGACGTGATTAGCATACTTAATAAAAAGGAAATTAATTCGGATAGGATAAAATTTCTTTCGGAGAACAAATTATTACCGGAATATTTTAACGTCGTTGCATCAAAGCTGAAGCAGATTACAAGGGTTAAGCATGTGCATTCCTTCGATGAAGCAAAGAAGTTGGTTTCAGGAGGAACAGATATATATGTTCAAAAGGGTGATGTAATTTCTAATTTTGATGTCGTTCTGATGTCAGAACTGCTTCATGAGGAAAAGATAAAGATTATTGACAATGAATGTATAATATCAGCAGCAGCCACAGTGGCAGACCTTGAAACGTCAGCTATATTCAGCAGTATGTTTCCTGAGTTTAAAAATGTTGCAAAGCTGTTTGGTTCAAGGCAAATACGTAACAAGGCAACTCTCGGCGGTAATATTAATAATGCTTCGCCAATAGGAGATATGACTGTATTCTTTCTTTCTCTGAATTCAAAAATAACACTTCTCGGAAAGGGTGTTGCAAGAGAGATTTTCTTGAAGGATTATTTTAAGGGTTATAAAACTCTTGATAAGAATGCCGATGAAATAATGACGAAGCTGACATTCACCATTCCCGGAAGCAATTTTAAAAATAGTTTCGAGAAAGTTTCCAAAAGAAAGTATCTTGATATTGCAAGCGTGAACACGTCGTTCTCTTGCAATTTCACTCTAAATAAGTTCAGCGGTGTTAATATATCAGCCGGAGGAGTGGCACCTGTGCCCCTGTATCTCGCTAAGACATCGCAGTTTCTTGATGGAAAGGAAATTAACATAGAAAACATAAACAATGTGATAGAAACTGCTCTGGAAGAGATATCACCCATTTCAGACGTAAGAGGCTCAGCAGATTACAAAAGACTTCTGCTAAGGAACCTGATGTATGCACATTTCATGAAGCTGTTTCCTGAAGTTATCTCAGAGGAGGTTATGATATGAATAATTATGATTCGATAAGACACGTAAGAGGAGAGTCAATATTTATAGACGATGTAAACACACCTTCTTCAACTTTACATGGAGCGGTTTATTTTTCTCCAATTGCTCACGGAAAGATTAAGAGCATTAACTTTGATGAGGCAAAAAACTCTGAAGGAGTTGGAGCAATTTTAACTCATAAAGATATTCCCGGAGAGAATCAAATTGGCGGTATAATTCAGGATGAGAAACTTTTTGCCGTTGATGCAGTTGAGTTTATCGGTGAGCCGATTGCATTTATTGTCGCAAGAACACAAGCACAGGCACGTGCTGCAGTAAAAAAGGTGAAAGCGGAATTCGAAGCTCTGGAAATTATTACTGACCCAAAAGAAGCTTTTAAAAAAGGAAGCCTGATAATAAATACTCCAAAGGTTTATCAGAATGGTAACATTGAAGATGCATGGGGAAAATGTGATGTGATAGTTGAAGATACAGTTGTATCTGGCGGACAGGAACATCTTTATCTTGAAACTCAGGCGGCTGTTTCGTTCCCTACAGAAGGAAACGGAATTAAAATTTTATCATCAACTCAAAGTCCGACTACTGTTCAGAGAATTGCGTCAAGGGTCTTAAACCTCCCTGCTCATTCGATAGAATCAGAAGTAGTCAGACTTGGCGGCGGATTTGGCGGTAAGGAAGACCAGGCAACAGCGTGGGCAGTAATGACAGCACTTGCGGCTTACAAACTGAAGAAACCCGTGAAGTTAATTCTTGCAAGACTTGACGATATGAAACTGACAGGTAAGCGCCATCCTTATATTTCTGATTACAAAATAGGACTTTCAAAAGAAGGAAAGATTCTTGCTTACGAAGTAACGTACTATCAGAATTCAGGTGCTGCCGCAGATTTATCGACTGCAATACTTGACAGAACCCTTGCACACTGCACGAACAGTTATTTTATTCCAAATGTAAAAGCTACAGGTTGGTGCTGCAAAACTAATATTACCCCAAACACTGCATTCAGGGGGTTTGGCGGTCCGCAGGGTATGTTTGTTATAGAATCTGCTATACACAAAGCTGCAAAAAAACTTGAACTTGATGTTCAACTGATACAATCGGTTAATCTATTCAATGACGGAGAAGAATTTCCTTTCGGACAGAAAACTGAAAACTGTAAAGCAAGAATTTGTTTTGATACTCTGAACAGCAAAGTTGATATAGAAAAAGTAAAGAAAGAAATTGAAGCATTCAACACGGAGAAGAAACTTTTTAAGAAGGGTTTTGCTTTAATGCCGATATGTTTCGGGATATCATTCACAAACACAATGCTGAATCAGGCAAGTGCATTGGTTCATGTTTATAATGACGGAAGTGTCGGTGTTAGTACAGGAGCCGTTGAAATGGGGCAGGGTGTTAACATGAAGATACGTCAGATTGCAGCCTCTGTATTTGGTATTGATGTTTCAAAGATAAAAACTGAAACTACAAACACAACCAGAAATGCCAATACATCCGCTACAGCAGCCAGCAGCGGTGCAGACATGAACGGTAACGCCGCACATATAGCATGCAGGAACATACTCGAAAGACTTACTAAGTTTTATAAAGTAAAGAATAAGCTTGAAGATACTGATTTGGTTGAAGTACAATATGAGAAAGTTTTTCTAAACGGAGTTGAACGCGAAGAAACCTGGAAAGAGCTTGTACTGCAGGCTTACATGAACAGAATAGACCTTTCAGAGCACGCATTCTATGCAACCCCTGAAATTTATTTTGATACCAAAACAAATAAGGGTAAACCATTTGCTTACCACGTTTACGGAACCGCATTAATTACCGCAACGGTTGACTGCCTCAGGGGAACTTATGAAATTGATAGCGTTCATGCAGTTCATGATTTCGGACAAAGCATTAATAAAGTTATTGATAGGAGTCAGGCGGAAGGTGCGTTAATGCAGGGTATTGGCTGGATGACGATGGAAGATATAATTCATGACAAAGAAGGAAAACTTTTGACGAGCACACTTTCCGCTTATAAAGTTCCTGATGTTAATTTTACTCCGAAAGTTCTTGAAATAGATTTTCTTGAGAATTCATTCAATAAATCAGGACCGTTAAATTCAAAAGCAATAGGCGAACCTCCGTTTATGTACGGAATAGCTGCATACTTTGCGTTAAGAAATGCAGTTGAAGCATTTAATAATGGTACTGAAATCAGCTACACATCACCGATGACACCTGAGAGAGTATTAATGAGCTTATACAAAAGCAAACATCTTATTAAATCAATCACAGAATGAAGCAGATAAACTTCTGGCAGGAGATACAAGATAATCTTAATAAGTTCGGCAGACTTGCACTCGCCGTTGTTTATGATGCAGACCATTCCACTCCGGGCAGAGCTGGATTCAAAATGTTTGTAACGCCCGAAGGCAGTCCGCGTGGAAGCGTTGGAGGCGGTAAAGTCGAAGGCATGGTTATTGATGAATGCAAAGAACTATATAATAAAGATTCCTCAAAGAATTACTATAAAGAGTATAAGCTTCTTGGCGAAGCACCCGAAAGCATCGGTATGATATGCAATGGTGTACAAATAATCGGATTTTTAATGCTTGAAAAGAAAGATGTAAATACTATTGAGAAAATTATTAATGCTTCAAACTTGCACAAAGAAAGCAGTTTAATAGTTACTAAAAATTCATTTGAATATTCCGGACAACCAGTACGTGATACAGGATTCGATGCAAACAAAGGAGTATATACTGAAAGAATCGGTGGTAGAAAAAGAGTATATGTTTTCGGCGGAGGGCATGTCGGTCTGGCTATTTCAAAAGTTATGTCCCGGATTGATTTTAAAGTTGTTGTCATTGATAACCGTAAATACGTTGAGACTCTTAAAGAAAATAAATTTGCAGACGAAATCATTATCGATGATTTTGTAAAAGCAACAGACACTATAATAGAAGATGCTTATTCTTACATAGTCATAGTAACACCGGGACACCTGCAGGATAAAGACGTTCTTCGTGCAGTTTTGAAAAAGAATGTTAAGTACATCGGAATGATGGGCAGTGAATCAAAAGTCAGAACACTTTACAAAGAGCTGAAAGTAGAAGGAATAGACCCCAAGCTACTTGAAAGAATCCATTCTCCGATAGGCTTGAAAATAAAGAGTGAGACACCCGATGAAATTGCAATCAGTATAGCCGCTGAAATTATAAAGATAAAAAACACTTGAATATAGTCAGACAATATATCAGGTTTTAGTATATTGATACTTTGCTTGTTATTCTATTTCTTGTATCATATTCTGATGTATATATTAAACTTATCGGGTCATATGTAAATGTATTTATCTGTGAATTCTGATTGTATGCATAAGAGTTAAAAGTTAGGTAATTATCAGGTGAAGCGGAAGGTATATCATCAAAACTCGTATTTTGCAGTCTTCCTGCATGATCAATTGACGATAATAACATTTGATTAGTTTGTCTTTTCATGAAATTCTTATTATATGTTATATAGGAAACCATATTCGTTTAGTATTATAGAAATAATAAACCTTTCCATGTTTATTTCAACATGGAAAGGTTACATCATTTCCTGATATTTCAAGTTTTCGGTTTTAGTCCTGCTCACAGTCTATAGTTCACAGCTCACAGTTCACCGTTATTTGACAAGCACCATACGCTTCACATCAGTAAATTTTCCTGCTTCTATTCTATAGAAATAAACTCCGCTTGCAAAATTAGAGCCGTTAAATTCTACAGTATATTTTCCCGCTTGTTTCACTTCGTTGACGAGT
>JBAYUG010000018.1:0-42816 GCA_041675325.1 Kapaibacterium sp. (SeqCode) | reverse complement strand
GGGGTTTCTGTGCGGTGTGATAATTACACTCTTTGTCACAATACTGTCTCCCCTTACGCAGTCGATAGTCTCGTATGTAATAACACCCGAATATTTTCCGAATGCAATTAAGCACGCAGTAAGCACGGGGGCTATGACTCAGCAGGATGCGGAGAATTATTTCAACAACTCTAATTACATAATGATGGGACTTATGGGCGCACCGGTAATGGGACTTATCACCTCGGCCATCGTTGCAATCTTTACGAGGAAAAAAAGAGAAGTATAAATTAATACTGAGTATAATCGTAGTTCATTGTTGTAAAGGATGCAGCGCACTGCACAGTGAATAAAACGAAATGAGGAAACCTTTTATTAACTTTGGGTTTAATACCACGCTGCTTGCAGCGAAATCTTTTAATGTTTTTAAACTTATAAAGTCCCGTAGGCCTGCCTGCTGCAGGCAGGGACTAAATATTTATAGCTATTGATTTCTATATTTTTAAAGTCCCGTAGGCCTGCCTGCTGCAGGCAGGGACGACATATTTGTTAATTAGATACCCCGCTGCTTGCGGCGGGGAGTTTTATTCAAAAATACATGTTAAATTATCGGTTGTAAACTCAGGGTTAATTTGTTTAACTTTGTTTAAAAATTATTTATGCTAACACACTCAGAAATGTATCAGGCACTTCTCAATAAGGATGTTTCTTATGAAGGAAGTTTTTTCGCCGCAGTAAAGACTACGGGAATATTTTGCCGTCCGACCTGTACGGCAAGAAAGCCGAAAAAAGAAAACGTTGAATTCTTTAGCACAACAAAAGAAGCCATCCTTCACGGATACAGACCCTGCAAGGTTTGCAGCCCGCTTGAAATGCTTGGCGAAACCCCTGGATACATTAAAAACATCATAAAAGAAATTTCCGATAACCCTTCAAAGAAATTTAAAGACTGGGATTTGCGTCAGAAAGGTATCGAGCCGAGTAAAATCAGACGCTGGTTTTTAAAAAATCATGGTATCACCTTTCATTCATACCAGAAAATGTTTCGCATCAATACTGCTTTTAAAAAAATTCAGAACGGAGAAACCGTTGCCGCCGCTGCTTTCGATTCAGGATATGAATCTCTTAGCGGATTTAACGACACTTTCAAATCTGTATTCGGCGTTTCTCCCTCAAACAGTAAGAAAAAAACCGTAATTGATATCATCCGCATCGAAACCCCTCTCGGAACTATGCTTGCAGGCGGCGTCGCAGACGGAATTTGCCTGCTGGAATTTTCTGACCGCCGAATGCTTGAAACCGAACTCAAGCAAATTGCAAAATATTTTAACGCAACTCTCATTCAGGGCGAAAACAAACATTTCAATTTACTCCGAAAAGAACTTAAAGAATATTTTGAAAAGAAATTAAAGAATTTCTCGGTTCCGCTTTGTGCTCCGGGCACAGAATTCCAGAAGGCAGTATGGAAAACCATGCAGAAAATCCCTTACGGCGCAACATGGTCTTACAAGCAGGAAGCCGAAAAACTCGGCAAACCAAAATCCGTAAGAGCAGTAGCAAATGCAAACGGACAGAACCGCATATCGATAATAATCCCCTGCCACCGCGTAATCGGCTCCAATGGCACACTGACAGGCTACGGCGGCGGACTCTGGCGCAAGAAATGGCTGCTGGAGCACGAGGGGAAGCAAATCAGCTTCATGCAGTAAGTTATAGATTGTAAAAAATAACTTTATATATTAAGTTATATTAAGTTTGTTTTTGATAAAGACGAAAAACCCAAAACCACACTATGAAGAAATTTATAGTCATACTTGCTGAAATAATTTCCCCTGACACATCATTATATACAAATGATATTAACGGCGGTAATGTGAATTCACCTACCTCTATAGTAAATATTAAAAAGTTTTTAACACCATGAAAAAGTCAATTATTATATTATCCCTGTTTCTCTGTGCTGCAACACTGAAAGCACAGTACAACTGGGTTTGGCAGAATCCTTTGCCGCAAGGAAACAGCCTGGTTTGTGTTTTCTTTCTGGATAAAAACACGGGATGGGCTGCGGGCAGCAAAGGCATGCTTTTAAAATCAACCGACGGAGGAAGCAGCTGGTCAATTCAGCAGACCGGTATGACAAAGAATCTTGGAAAAGTACATTTTATAAATCAAAATACAGGGTACATTCTCAGTGATACAAGCGTTTATTACAAAACCACAAACGGCGGTAATAACTGGGTATTCAACACACTTGGCGGTAACTCCGTATTAAAAGACATAGCTTTTTTAGACGAAAATACCGGCTTTATAACAGGTGAGAAGATAGTAAATGATTATGGTGTAATTTATAAAACTACAAACGCGGGTGTTAACTGGTCATCATATACAATTAACTCCTCTGTTGCTAATTTAAACCGGTTAGACCTTCTCGAAAACGGTAAAGCAATAACCGGGGGAGGATATGGCTATTTTTATTACACTACCAATAACGGTACAGACTGGTTTCGTTTTGGTTATGAAACAAGAAAGGATTTTGATTATTCTGATACCACAAATGGTTTGAGTATTAACGGATTAGGAACTATTCAGAAAACCACTAACGGCGGAGTAAACTGGGCAAACTGTTATTCATCAAGCGACACATTAACCTCAATCCAAATGGTATCATTAACGACAGCATACTGTGTTGGCGGTAACAGAATACTTAAAACAACAAATTCAGGCGCAAACTGGACAATTCAAAACGCAGGCATATCAGGATACTTTACAAAAGTATTTTTTGTTGATTCGCTCAATGGCTGGGTTTCGGGATATGCCGGAAAAATGCTGAGAACATCCGACGGCGGAAACAACTGGATAGCTGTATCCGGCGGAACAATTAACAACCTTATATTTTCTTCCTTCAGCGATGCAAATTCAGGATATATATGCGGAACGGGTTCTATTCTAAAAACAACGAACGGCGGAAACAACTGGGTTCAGCAATGGTCTCTTAACGGAGACCTTGTTTTGTCTGTAAATTTTGTAAACAATAATACAGGCTATGCTTTTCAGCCGGGAAGATTATATAAAACAACCGATGGCGGAAGCAGCTGGAATTTTTTATCTGAGGTAAAGATAAGCAGCACTTATTTTATAACTTATGATTTCTATAAAATGCATTTCTTAAACGAATCAACCGGAATTATTGTGGGCTCTTTATATAGAAGTATGGGCTCATATTCATTTCGTGAGGGTTCTATATATCGGACGACAAACGGCGGGGTTAACTGGGTTTACCAGTCAAACTCAATTGTACTTTATTATGTTGATATAAGCTTTATAAACGAGAATACAGGATGGATTGTAGGTACAAGCGGCGGAATAATAAAAACCACAAATGCAGGAGCAAACTGGATAGGTCAACCCGGACCTTTTACGACAGTAAATTATCAAAATGTTTCGGCTGCTGATTCAAACACGGTTTACATAACAGGTTACGGCAACGGTTTAAATACACTGCTTGCAAAATCGACAAACGGCGGATTTAACTGGACAGGCAGCCTGGTCTCGACGGATAAGAATATCCGGTATATTGATTTTATAAACAGAAATACCGGCTGGGCTTCAGGAGAAAAAGGACTCTTGTATGCTACCACAAATGGGGGAACAGACTGGTTTTATCAGCCTACTCCGACAAATGAACATTTATACGTAAATTTTTTAGACGAACACACAGGCTGGCTTGTGGGAAACAGCGGTGTAATCCTGAAAACAACATCAGGAATTATATCAGGAATTAAAGTAATACCCTCAGTTACACCGGCATCACACATGTTGTACCAAAACTATCCTAATCCGTTTAACCCCATAACCAAAATACGCTTTCAATTATCGGAGGCAGGGAGTGTTGTTATAAAAGTTTTTGACATAACCGGAAGGGATTTATCAACACTCATAAATGACAGGCTTCAGCCGGGTACTTATGAAACAACCTTTGACGGCTCAAAACTTTCAAGCGGTATATATTTTTACAGAATTAATACAGGCGATTTTTCGCAGACTAAGAAAATGGTTCTCATAAGATAAAATAAATATTACCCACATGAAAAAATCATTAACAGTATTTTTAATAATATTATTTGCCTCTTCCGCCTTCGGGCAGTCAAGCTGGAATTTGATTAGAATAGATTACACAATAAATTTAAAAACCGTAAAGTTTTTTGATGCGCAAACAGGTTACATATTAAGCGACAACCAATGTATATATAAATCTACAAACGGCGGTATAAACTGGAGCTCAATTTATTGCGGCAGGATATCAGACATTTTTATGTGTTCTCCTATGATAATGTATCATTCTAATTCATCAAGTCTTCCTCCATATACATGTGGCTTTTCAAAGACGACTAATGGCGGGTATAACTGGACGAGTTTATTTTCAACAAACCCGGAACCTTTAATTAACATATTCTTTCATGATGAAAACACGGGGTGGGTTTCAAATTCGTCAATGCTGTATATTACAACCAACGGCAACAGTTTTTATACAACAACACTTCCAACAAATATAAGCTATATAAGCGGAAATAAGGCTATATATTTTATTAATCAGAATACAGGTTACTTTGTAGGAAATAATAAATTTCTTTACAAATCCACAAATAAAGGGTTTAACTGGGTACAATGGGGATTGCCTGATTTAAACTTGCTATATTATACCTTCACAGATTCGTTAATTGGTTACATTTCCGGATATGCCGGAAGCGGCAGTGTACCAGGACTTATCAAGAAAACCACCAACGGCGGTGCAAACTGGACAGAAATTCTACGGGATACGGCATCTTCAATCCCGAAAATGTCTTTTGTGAATTCATATACGGGATATGCCGTAGCCGGTTCAAAAAAATTATACAGAACAGCAAACGGAGGATTGAACTGGTCAATGCAGATTCCTGATACATCAACACTGGCAAGCATTATCGGAATTCACTTTATTGATGCTTATACTGGATGGCTGGTAGGAAACTACGGGGCTGTTCTTTACACTTCAAACGGAGGAGCCACGTTTACGGAAGAGCCTGTAGCCGCAGTACCGGATAAGTTTAGACTGGGACAAAACTATCCTAATCCGTTTAACAGCAGCTCTAAGTTTAAGTTTGAAACAGGCAGACTGGGCAGCGTTAAAATAACGGTGTACGATATTCAGGGTCGTGAAGTACAAACAATTCTTAATGAAAAACTAATACCCGGAATCTATGAAGTTAATTTCGACGGCTCAGGTTTAAACAGCGGTGTTTATTTTTACAGAATGTCAGCCGGTAATTATTCGGAAACAAAACGCATGATATTAATGAAGTAAAACGGTTATTTGCAGGTTAGGAGCGTTTCTACTGACTGCAAAATTAATAAATGGATATTAAAACTTTAATAAGGTATAAATAATATGAAAACAAGAGTTGCAATTATTATAATATTTTTACTCCTTCTAAATTCATCATTCATTATTCTTAATTCTTTCGCCCAGTGGGAGCCCGATGTGCGGCTTACGAATGATCCTGGATATTCTTATACATCATGGAATAACGCATGGTGTGTTGCTGCAAACGGGAATATAGTTCATGCAGTATGGTATGACGAGCGCGACACATACGAAGAGATCTACTACAAACGCTCCACAGACGGCGGAATAAACTGGGGAGCAGATACACGCCTGACGAATCACTCTGGTTGGTCCGAAAATCCCTCCATTGCAGTCTCCGGCTCGCTCGTGCATGTAGTTTGGGCAGACAGTCGCGATGGCAATGAAGAAATCTACTACAAACGTTCCACCGACGATGGAATATCCTGGGATTCGGATACACGTCTGACGAATAACCTTTCTCAATCTGGGGATGCTTCCATCGCAGTCTTCGGTTTGCTTGTGCACGTTGTTTGGTCAGACAGTCGCGATGGCAACTATGAAACCTACTACAAACATTCAACAGACGGCGGAATAAACTGGGGTGAAGATACGCGCCTAACGAATAACATTTATTTTTGCAATTATCCCTCCATTGCAGTCTCCGGCTCGAATGTGCATGTTGTATGGAGAGAATATCACAATAACATACTTCATATATACTATAAACACTCCATCGACGGCGGAATAAACTGGGGTGCAGATACATGCCTGACTAATAACTATGATTATTTCAGTTCTCCTTCCATCGCAGTGTCCGGCTCGAATGTGCATGTAGTATGGAGGGACAATCGCAACGGCAACTTGGAAATTTACTACAAACGCTCCACAGACGGCGGAATAATCTGGGAAACAGATACGCGCCTGACGGATAATACTGCTGATTCCGAGTATCCCTCCATTGCAGTCTCCGGCTCGAATGTGCATGTAGTATGGAATGACAAGCGAGACGGCAACATGGAAATCTACTACAAACACTCAACATCCGGCGGTGTCGTCTGGTCTTCGGATATACGTCTGACGAATGCTTCTCAATATTCTCAGATGCCCTTCATCGCAGTCTCCGGAACACTCGTGCATGTAGTATGGTTTGATGGACGTAATTTCAACTCGGAGATCTACTACAAACGCAATCCAACAGGAAATCTAACAAGTACGCAAAACATCTCAACCGAAATCCCATCGGCTTTTTCTCTTGAGCAGAATTACCCTAACCCGTTTAACCCGAGAACAGTCATTCGTTATCAGTTGTCCGTTGTCAGTAATGTAATTCTAAAAGTTTACGATATTAATGGAAAAGAAATGCACTCAATAGTGAAAGAAAGACTGCAGCCCGGGACGTATGAAACAACTTTCGATGGCTCAGGTTTAAACAGCGGAGTTTATTTTTACAGAATGTCAGCCGGTAATTATTCGGAAACCAAAAAAATGATAATAGTAAAATAGCATTCATATTTAATAAAATTCAAATGACTAAATTATTTTATAAATTATGAAACTTCAAAAAACTGTTTCCCCCATACTTGATGGATTAATATTGCTTGTTTTTATACTTTTCTTTTCATCAGCAGGATTTCAGGATAAGAATACAATGGGTTGGTATCAACAGTATTTTCCTAATCTGAATGGAAGTACTATTAAGGATATGACATTTCTGGATAGTCTTACAGGGTTTGCGGTGACTAATACTAATTCCTCTCTGCAAGCTTATATCTTGAAAACTACTAATGGAGGAGATAATTGGAATATAAATTATACGTATTCGCAATCTAACATTAACTGGTATTTTGTTAAAATTGGATTTGTAGATTCGAACACCGGGTTTGCTTTTGGCGAGACAGAAATGTTTAAAACAACAAACGGCGGCGATCATTGGAATATTATAATAAATGATTTATATCCTCATGATATTGCCATTATAAATAAAGATACTATGTTGGCTGTTCTAAGCAATGGTTTTAATGGCGGTGTCTATCGTTCTACGAACGGTGGAATAAACTGGCAAAATATCTGGAATAATGGTCCAAATTACAACCCTAAAAAAATATATATGTATGATAAAAATCTCGGATTTGCCTGTATCGATTTTCAACATCCCCAATCCTACAGAACGACAAATGGCGGGCTTAACTGGACGAATTTGAATGATAGCGGATATTCTGCAATTAAGTTCTATGATTCTTTAACCGGATGGAAAGGATTTATAAATGAAACGAGAAAAACAACGGATGGAGGATTGACATGGATAAGACAAACACCACCTTCAACTTCTTCTTTTGCATGCCGTAGCTTATCAATAATAAACAAAGATACACTTTGGTTTGTAGGATGTGAAATTATTCAAAACAGTTGGTACAAAGGTATAATTTGTAAAACAACTAACGGTGGACTAAACTGGGGATATCAGGTACCTGATACATCAATTCATATTGTTAGATATGACTATATAAATTTTGTCGGAAACAATAATGGCTGGGCTTATTTTTTAAATACTGGAGTCCATACAAACACTGGTGGAATAATTAACGGTATTAGTAATAATCAAAATATAATAATATCCGATTATAAGTTATTCCAGAACTACCCGAATCCGTTCAATCCATCGACCACTATTAGTTACAATTTATCTAAATCCGGTAATGTAAGAATTAAGGTTTTTGACGTCACAGGAAAAGAGATTGAAGAATTAGTAAACAAAATATTACAAGCAGGAAGTTATAAAATTACATTCAATCCTACTAAATATACAAGCGGAATATATTTCTATTCAATGATTATCGATGGAAAAGTTCTTGACACAAAAAGAATGGTTTACATAAGATAAAACATCGCATTACACCGATTTGCTTTACATAATATCGACCGTGATACGAGAAAAAATAACACTTTCAGGCACGTTCAGGGTTGGTTCTCGTATGTTTCTCGGTTGAGATGGCTCTCAGATTCGGTTGAGATTCGGATGCGGCAGGTCGAGCAGTCATAAACAGCACGGAATTGAAGAATTGATATTTTTCGGACGCCTCTTTGACTTGTATTACTTGTACGAATTTGTAATTTAATAATGAATCATTATCAAACATGAACACAATAAAGAACAAAACCGGAATATTATTTTTAATCATTGCCGTAGGAATGCTTTTCCTTGCGGCACAGTTTATAAATCACAGCACTACGGAAACAGGTTTTACGGGTGCGGATGCATACAGCGTTCCTGACAGCCAGTTTATTATCGGAGCTTTCAATAATGCTAAAGATATAAACTATGAGTACCAGGAAAAGCTTGGATTGAATACCTGGCATGAATATACAGGTCCGTACGGCGGATGGCAGAACGATGGTAACGACCATTTCGATAAAAGCATTTCCACGTACATGAGCACTGTTCAGAAAGTAATTGCACAGAACAGTAAAAGAAACATGCGTACAATTATGAACAGACCGATTACAGAATATCTTGTAAGCGGTCAAAGAATTGACTATCAGTGCGAGAGCATTCCTGCTGACTTTAAATCAAATGATTACTGGTTCTATGCGTACAACAACTCAGCATTAAAATCAGGAGGTGATAATTATTCAATCACCGATATAAGCGATAAAGAGTACGGCGCAGAATCAACGGTTAAATACTGCGACAGAAAAGGTAACATTCATGATAACGCAATTTTAATAAATTCCGGAATGCGTGCTAACAGGGAGTTTACATACACCCAGACGAATGCATGGATGAAAGATAATGCTTACAAATGGTACGTAATGCCGAGAATCAGGATTGATAAAAACTTTGCTTCCGACAGCAGAAATGATTCTGTGACTGTCTGCAGAGTAGTCCTTCAAGGATGGAACGGACAGGCATTCAAACAAATAGATTTACGCGTTAAGAATTTTAAAGAGAACGGATTCTACGACGGAGGATACAAAGAACTTTACAATTTCAGCGGACAGCAGGTAATGCCGGAAATAAATACTGGCGAGGTTGATTCCTATCTTGTGAATCCCGGTGGACAGCCTTTTTACTGGGAGGGCGAAAAGAACGAGACAGATATAAAAATTTACTGGACGGGGAAATGTGATGCATGGTTCGACAGAGTAAGAGTAGAGAATGTACCCGCGCATGAATATCTTACCTTAAAGGATAAAAGATGGGTAGAAAAAGTTGACGAAGAGGTTAAACTTTCGCTTGAAGATTACAACCCGAACTACCCTGTCCCGAACTATTTCTATTTTGAAGAATGCCAGATGAGCCATTTCCCGTTGATAAAAGAACTTAACAGGCAGATTACCGAGACTTCAGGGGGAAAAACAGAGCTTGTAATTTGGCTGAACTACGATCTTTTCAAACTGCATATTCCGCAAAGCTGGAAGTATAATCTTGATGCCGACCTGCTGAAGAGATACTTGTACGACGATTACGGACTACGTACTATTGTTATGGGTGCCTATGCGCTTGAAGGATGGGCTGATAAAGACGGTGTTGACAAGTACCGGTCGTCTTTTCATCCTAATACACTTTCGTCATCGGGATACAATAAATTAGAAGGAATACTTTCAGAACCAAAACCTCCATCCGAATATGACAGATGGCTGCAGGAACACTTTGACGATCCGAAAAATCTTTCGGGAGTTAATTATTCATACATAAGTAAACTTATGTATGAACTCAGCAAAAAAGGAATGAGGGTAATAAACTGTCCTCAGGCGCATCTATGGCATCATAGCGGACACAAGCTGAAAGAGCCCTCGAATGAGGAGCTTGAGCTTCAGGCAAACCTTGCCCTTGCATACAACGCAAGAGGAATATGGTGGTTCGCTTATATGGCAGACCCGACAAACTTCAAGGATGATTATTTCTGCAGGGGAATCATGGAGTATGAGCGTCACGGTGCAATACCCACACCAAGAACCTCGAATGTTTACAAGCAGAATAAATTTGAAGCCGTTTGCAGTATTGATGCTTTACTTAAGAAAAGAGGCGAATATGTGATGAGGTTTAATCCTGCTAATACAAAAACCTGTACATACAGACTAAGCGGAGAAAGAAATATATTTCTTTCGGAAACATTTTTCTCCGATATAGTTTCTTATAAAATTGGAGACCGGGAATGCACAAAAGATAATCCGGGTGGCAGCAATCCTCCGGGGATGGTTTATGAATGCAACGAAGACAGATATTTACAAGCCGCAGTGTTTAAAGCAAACGGAGATGAAGCCACTAAATATTTTATGATAGTAAACAGAAGATGCTCACCCTTTATAGATAATTCAAGCGAAGAAAAAAGCGGCGGCAAGAGGTTTATAAGGATTAAGCTGGATGCAAATTCAAATGAATTTGCAGGATTTGATAAATGGAGAATTATTGACATAGATAGCGGAAAGGTAGTTGCCGAATTTGATAAAAGGACGGCGGCTCTTATTGACCTTGGATTTTACAGGCCTGGACAGGGTGTAATGTACAAAATAGAAGCAGTGAAATAATTTGCCAGAAGAGCAAGAGCGCAGACGGATTAACCTGATTTATTTATGATTCGCATTGATTAAAACATTTTAATGCAGGCGCTCTATTTCTCTTTTTTAATCAGTGGTTATCATAATAAATCCGCTCTTTGTTGTGCCTGCCTGCAGTAGGCAGGCACTTTTTTCCGATTGCGTGCGCTGTTCTTCAATCTTTTAAAGAAATAAAATTAATTCTCTAAATCCGCGTCCATCCGCCTAATCCGCGATAATCAGCGTTCTATTTTTTCTCAGCGTGCGCTCTTCTTTAATCTTTAAAAGCAATAAAAATGATTCTCTAAATCCGCGTCCATCCGCCTAATCCGTGAAAATCAGCGTTCTATTTTTTATCAGTGTAAACCTGACTGCCAAGGGCAGTTCATAATAAATCCGCTCTTTCTGTGTGCACTCTTCTACCTTATCCAAAACTATATTCATATTTCCATATTTTTTAACTCCCCTTGTTATTACATTATCAGCAAATAACAATTGTGAAAAATATCTTTCTCATATTCACCGTCATCTTTCAAATGATGCTCTCATCCGCATGCTTTTCCCAGTGGTTTTCACAGCCTCTTCCCGTGAGCGGGCAGGTTAATGATCTGAAGTTTTTTGATGGAA
This sequence comes from Kapaibacterium sp. (SeqCode), assembly GCA_041675325.1. Taxonomy (GTDB): domain Bacteria; phylum Bacteroidota; class Ignavibacteria; order Tepidaquicellales; family Tepidaquicellaceae; genus CAIKZJ01. The sequence goes on along the minus strand of JBAYUG010000018.1, from coordinate 31,289 downwards.
ATACGGGTTTGATTTCCATGAATCCTGCAATAGCACTTAGAACAACAAATGGAGGGTATAATTGGTTATTAATTTTACCGGGTCAGTACGTGGGTAATTTTGAAATTATTGATTCAAGTACAGTTTATGCTAATGGGATGAGTGCAAGCGGATATGGTATGCTGTTAAGAACATATAACCGCGGTGTTTCGTGGGATAGTCTGCCATTAGCCGGTTCCTGGACTGTAAACGGCATCTCATTTGTAAACCGAGATACCGGCTGGGTCGGCGGCACAGCGGGCGCACTTCCATTTCTCTGGCGGACAACAAATGCGGGTGTAACCTGGACAGTTCAATCAGACGATACGGGGTTTGGAAAAGTGTTCTTCCTGAAACAAAAAGTAAACGGGGAGTATGTGGGATGGTCGCAATTTGAAGCTGTTGCAACATATAAAACTACAAACAGTGGGGTGAATTGGTTTCAGATACAGAATGTAGGAAATGTTAATCAAATTTATTTTATAAATGAAAATTCCGGATGGACGGTAAATGGCGATAGAATAAAAAGAACTACTAATGGAGGTTTGAACTGGACACAGCATTATATGCCAACAGACAATGGAATCATACTGAATTTCATATCAAACATTAAAGTAATTAATAAGGATACACTATACGGTGATTGGGGGCTCAGACAATTTCCAAATGGACAATTAAGAGGGGTCATTTGGATATCAACAAACGGTGGTGTTAACTGGGGATTCCAGCAGCCTGACACCAGTATAGGAAAAAGATTCTCACACATTGATTTTATCAACAAAGACACCGGCTGGAGCAGCTGGATCCGCACCAACAACGGCGGCGGACCCGTAATATACCCCACATACATTGACAGCAATTCAGCCGTGATTCCGTCAAATTATGTACTGAAACAAAACTATCCCAATCCATTCAATCCTTCAACAACAATAGAGTTCTCACTGCCAAAAGACTCATACGTAAAAATGAAAATAACCGATATCTCAGGCAGGACTGTCTTCTGGGTTATTTACGACATGCTCCTTTACTCCGGATTGCACAGATTCAAAATAACAGACTTCTCCCGTCTCAGCCTCCCAAGCGGCGTCTATTTCTACCGTCTCGAAGCACGTGAAAAAAACAACGGCAAAACATATTTCACCCCTTCACGCAAAATGCTCTACATAAAATAATAAGCAATAAAATCACCTGTTTCTTTCCGTCTCTTTCCCGCGGGCAACAAATTAAACTCTTTTCTCTTTCCCGCAGACAATAAATAAAAATTCTTTATCCGTGGAAATCTGTCTAATCCGCGAAAATCTGCCTGCCTGCAGCAGGCAGGCGTTCTATTCTCTTTTTAAATCAGTGGTCATCATAATAAATCCGCTCTTTCTGAGTGCGCTCTTCTTTTATCCTTAAATAATCTATAAAACAAAAAAGGCTGTGATTAACAGCCTCTTTGTTTATAGTATGTTCTTAATTCTTATTTTGATTTTGGTTTTATCTCAGCCGCAGGTTTTGATTCTTTCTTTGCAGTCAGTTGCTTCTTCATCCACTCTGTTGTTACTGACTTCGGACGGATGATTGGTCTGTTGAGAGCACGATTTAGTATTAACTGTGCAGAGAGACCAAGTATGCGTGATACAGAGAAAAGAACCGTATAATAATCATACTCCGTCAAGCCGTAGTAATGAAGCAATGCACCGCTTGAAGCGTCAACGTTTGGCCACGGGTCTTTTGCCTTGCCGCCTTCCATTAATATTTTCGGAACGATGTTGAAAAGCTGTTTTACTATTCCAAATATTTCATCGTCAGGAAGATGCTTGTTTCCAAAGTTTACGAATGCCGTGAATCGCGGGTCTGTTACGCGGAGTACTGCGTGTCCGTATCCCGATATTACCTTTTTGTTGTTTAGAAGGTTTATGCAGTATTCTTTTACTTCTGCGTCGGACGGTACATGACCTATATCATCGCGAAGTTTTATAATAAATCTTAGACACTCCTGATTAGCAAGCCCGTGCAAAGGTCCTGCAAGTCCATTAAGTCCGCCGCTGATTGAAAAATAAATATCAGAGAGAGCAGAATTGATTGTCTGTGTTGTAAGGGCGCTTACGTTTCCTCCTTCGTGGTCTGAGTGCAGCACCATGTAAAGCCGCATTAAATCTGCGAATGAGCCGTCGGAATCTTCCACACCCAGCAGCCTTGCATAGTTTGCCGCCCAGTCGAGAGTGTTATCGGGGTTGATTCTCGGTCCTTTATTAAATTTTCTTCTGTATATGTATGCCGCTATTATCGGTATGCGGGCGATGAGACTGAGAGCGTCCCAGAGCATCGGCTCCCACAGCCTGTCTTTGGGCAAGCCCTCTTCATATCTTCTTCTGAAGAAAGATTCGTTTTCCATAACCAGCACAGCCGAGTTTAGCATTACCATCGGATGTGTTTCCATCGGTAGTGCGTTGATAGTATTCCACACATAGAAGGGAACATCGTTTCTTCTTCTTAACTCCCACTGAAGGTCTTCAAGTGCTTTCTTATCGGGAATCTCCCCTGTAAGAAGCAGATAAAACATTTCTTCGGGCAGTATATCAACGAGGTCCAGAATCGGTCTGCCTCTGACGATAAGCCCTGTCTCAAGTCCAACCTCTGAAGTATCGCAAATCATCGACTTTATACCGCGCATCCCGCCGAAAATCTGCTCGGTGGTTACCTCCCCTATTGTTTCGTTCGGACCGAGTGCAAAAACCTCTGCGGACTCTTTTCTCAGCCCGGGAATAATCTCTTCTAATCTATCTCTAAGAATCATAAATGGATTTATTTATCTATTTTTTAAAAAACTATTCAATAATGATGTAAACAGAAATTTTCACTATGCAGTTTTTATAAAATTGAATTAATTTTAATTTAGTATTAACTTTAGGAACATTTTAATTTATAGTTTTTTAACTAAATAAAATATGAAAATAAAGTATCACGGACATGCATTTGTCGAAGTAGATACCGGCAAGCATAAAATTCTGCTGGACCCGTTCATTACAGGAAATCCAAACTGTGACGTAAAGCTTGAAGATGTGAAGTGCGATTACGTTATTCCGACTCACGGACACGGAGATAACTTCGGTGACACTATCGAGCTGGCAAAGCGCAATAATGCAACAGTGATTGCAATTTATGAGCTGGCAAACTATTGTACTTCGCAAGGAGTTAATGCTCATCCAATGAATATCGGCGGTGCTTACACATTTCCGTTCGGAAGAGTGAAGCTCACGATTGCGCATCACTCTTCGTCTTTGCCCGACGGCACGTACGCTGGGGATGCTTACGGTGTTATTTTGACGATTGACGGAAAAACTTTTTATCAGGCAGGCGATACGGGACTTTTCTACGACATGAAACTTATCGGCGAGATGCACAAGGTAGATGTTGCGTGCATGCCTATAGGCGATGACTTCACAATGGGAGTTGACGACGCAGTGAAAGCTGTCGAGTTCGTAAATGCCGCCACCGTAATTCCGATACATTACGACACATTTGACATTATAAAGTCAGACGCCAACGATTTCAAGCGCAAGGTTGAATCAATTGGCAAAAAATGTGTTATAATGAAACCGGGTGAAGTTTTAGAATTTTAAGTCAATCATTATTGCAAAAGGTAATATCAATATCTAATCAGAAGGGCGGTGTCGGCAAGACAACAACGGCTGTTAACCTGTCGTCGTGTATTGCTAATCTTGGAACACCTGTACTTCTGATAGATGCAGACCCGCAGGCAAACGCAACAACGGGCATGGGCATTGAAACAGGCAATGACGGCAGCAGTATATACGAGGTTCTTGTGACCGACAAGAAAGCAAGCGAAGCAATACAGAAAACACAGATAGAAAATCTGTACATAATTAAGTCGCATATTAATCTCGTTGCAGCGGAGCTTGAGCTTGTCCCTCTTGAACACAGAGAATTAATGCTTAGAAACAAGCTGCGTGAACTGGGCAAAGAAGATAACGGTTACGATTTCAGGTTTGTGTTTATTGATTGCCCCCCGTCGCTCGGACTTATTACTTTAAACTCTCTGAATGCCGCCGACTCAGTACTGATACCCGTGCAATGCGAGTACTATGCGCTGGAGGGACTTTCGGCTTTGCTGAACACGATAAAGATGGTAAAGAATTCATTCAACCCGGCGCTCAGCATTGAGGGATATTTGCTCACGATGTTCGATTCAAGATTAAAGCTTGCCAATCAAGTGGAAGCCGAACTTAGAAAATATTTTGCAGATAAAGTATTTAAAACAAAGATAGCGAGAAACGTTAAAATAGGTGAAGCACCAAGCTACGGCAAGCCCATTGTGGATTACGATCCGTATTCTCTCGGTGCGAGGCACTATGCAGACTTAGCAGAGGAATTTGTAGAACGAAATAAAATCACTTTATAAATGGATAACAAAGGCGGATTAGGAAAAGGAATATCAGTCTTATTCGGCAACAAGAATATTGACCCTGATAACGTAACGGGCGAAGCATCAAAGACAGAAACAAAAGAACAGCTTTTTATCGAAACGGAAAAAATAAGACGAAACCCTTACCAGCCAAGAGAAGACTTTAACGAAGAAGAGCTGAACGAACTTTCTGAATCAATAAAAATGAAAGGTGTTCTTCAGCCGATAACCGTAATGAACGCAAAGGACGGACAGGGATATATATTAATATCGGGCGAACGCCGTCTGCGAGCGGCTGTTCTTGCGGGACTGAAGTCTGTTCCCGTTTACATTTACAACACAACGGATGACAGTAAGGAAAATCTTCTTGAACTTGCGCTGATTGAAAACGTACAGCGTGCTGATCTGAACCCGATGGAGCTTTCAGATTCATACCAGATGCTTGTTGACGACTGCAATCTTACACAGGATCAGATAGCAGCGAAAGTTTCAAAGCAAAGAAGCACCGTTGCTAATTTTTTAAGACTTCAAAAACTTCCGGTTGAAATAAAAGTATCTCTTAGAAAGAGTGAGATAACCGAAGGACATGCAAGAGGAATACTAAGAGTTGACGACCCTGCCGCACAGCTCGTATTATGGCAAAGGATAATGCGCGAAAAAATCACTGTCCGCGAACTGGAAGGACTAACCCAGTCATCAGCAAAACCAAAGAAGAAAAGAACAAAGACGAAAGAGGCTCCCCACAAAGACCCTTATCTACAGGAGATGGAAAACAAACTGAGAGTGTTTCTGGGAACACGCGTAACGATAAAACCAAAGACAAAACAAACAGGCGAAATAATAATTGATTATTTCTCGGACGAAGACCTTGAAAGAATAATCGAACTCAGCGAGAGAAAATAAATTTTAAACATTATCACATGAAAAAGAAACTTTACACAGAAAAAGCACCCAAGCCGATAGGTCCTTATTCACAGGCAATACAGTACAACAGCCTTAAAATAAAAGGCGGCGGTTTTGAATCGGCAATTAGAGACGCAATAGAATTTAACGGACTGATATTCACATCCGGTCAGTTAGCACTTGGTCCCGACGGAAATCTAATTTCTCAGGACATCAAAGAACAGACAAGAGCAGTTTGTACAAACCTGAAACACCTGCTCGAAGAAAGCGGCAGCTCACTTCAGAATGTAATAAAAACAACCGTCTTCATAAAAGACATGAACGATTTTGCCGCAATGAACGAAGTCTATGCAGAGTTCTTTGGAGAGTCCGCTCCCGCAAGAAGTACCGTAGAGGTTGCCAGGCTTCCTAAAGACGCAAAAGTGGAAATAGAATTGATAGCACACACTTAAAAGTATCTTTAAATATCATCCCGTAATATTAAATTACATTAATGGGGTGATATATTTTTTATTACTTTTTTCAAGCTTTGTCTATTTCGTGTTTAGATCGTTCTAATCGGACTAACTGTTCTTCCTGCAGTTCCTGCTTTCCTGTTTTTAGATACACCTCTCACTAATAATCACAACAAATTTCAAAATTCTGACATTTTGCCGTCAAACCAAAACAACATTTTTTGAACGTCTTATTTTTTGTACCTCATAACCTCTTGTTTTATCATCTTTTCTTATCTATAAAAAAATCTTTTTGCTAAACCGAAATGTCAGAATTTTAATTTCCGTTGTGACTATTAATAGGAGGAGCATCAACAAATTATACTTGACTTGACTGTTTTGTGTTTTGCCCTTTTAGTATTTTGTTGCTTTGGTGGTTTACTCCTTTCAAGTTTTCTTTTCAGTTTTGGTTTTTGCAAAAGGGTTTTTCTTTAACTTGATTATTATAACTTAAATGTATATTATTACGGAATAGTTAAACTAAAACGGAGTTAAATACGGAATAGTTATGTATAAAAGACTGTTAAATATAGACTTACCTGAAAAACAATCCGCATTTTTATGGGGTGCAAGGAAAACAGGTAAATCAACATTTCTTAAAATGAAATTTCCTGATAATGTTTATGTAGATTTACTTTTATCAGATAATTACATGAAATACCTTAATGCTCCTCAGCGTTTAAGAGAAGAATTAAACGCGGTTGATACGAAAATATTAAATTCACCCATTATCATTGATGAAGTTCAGAAAATTCCTCAATTGCTGGATGAAATTCATTGGCTGATTGAAAATAAAGGTTTAAATTTTATACTAAGCGGTTCCAGTGCAAGAAAATTGAAACGGGGAAAAGCAAATCTGCTCGGCGGAAGAGCCTGGAGGTTTACTATGCTTCCGCTTACTTCAAAAGAAATTGGAGAGTTCAATCTTCTTGATGTATTAAACAAAGGACTTATTCCTTCTCATTATTTGAGCAGTAATTATAAAAAATCTTTAAAGGCATATATTCACGATTATCTAAAAGAAGAAGTTTTTGATGAAGGTCTTACTCGTAACATCCCCGCTTTCTCAAGATTCTTCGATTCAATCGGATACTCCCTCGGTGAACTCACTAATTACGCTAATATTGCAAGAGAATGTGGGGTTAATGAAAAAACAGTTAAAGAGTATTATCAGATTTTAATTGACACATTGCTCGGTACGCTTGTTGAACCATTTAAAAAGAGACAGGAAAGGCAGGTGATTCAAAAAGCCGGGAAGTTTTATTTGTTCGATGTTGGTGTTGCAGGTGCCATCTCGAAAAGAAATATTATTGAGGAAAAAGGCGAATTATTCGGGAAAGCTTTCGAACATTTCATTTTTATGGAAATTAATGCGTTTAAACTTTATAATGATTTTGATTTTGAAATTAATTTTTGGAGAACTAAATCCGGCGAGGAGGTTGACTTCATTTTGAATTCAGGTGAAATCGCTATTGAAGTAAAAGGGTCTTCAAATATTGGTAATCAACATTTAAAAGGATTAATCAAATTCAAAGAACTGCATAATACTAAAAAAACTATTCTTGTCTGTAACGAAAAAACACCAAGAATAACCCGCGATATAGAAATATTACCTGTAAGAATTTTTTTAGAGAAATTATGGAATAGAGAAATAGTATAAGGCTGTTTTGTCTCTTATATTTATTCTATCTCCAGTTTCATGTCCTATCTCCTGCTTTACCTGCTCTTCCTGCTTTACCTGCTTTACCTGCTCTTACTGCTTTTCCTGCTATTCCTTTAATTACTGCTTTCCCTGCCTTTCCTGTTTTTTACATACCCTCCTACTATTAATCACAACATTTTTTGTAATTGTGACACGAAAATTCTCATTTTTTAAAAATATTTCTGCATAAAAAATATTTTCTTGACGTTTAAATATTATATTTCCACATATTTATATTTTCACAAAAAATAATAATAAATTTTCATCGTGTCCAAGTTTTGGTTTTTGTTGTGATTATTAATGAAAGGTATATCATAGTGTTTGTCTTAGTGTTTTTGGCGTTTTGGTGGTTAAATATTTTTCATTCACGAATAACTATCAACTGCTCTTTTTTGTGGTTTCGTTGTACAATCTTTTTCTTTTTCTATCAACTATCAACTTTCAACTATCAACTGCTCTTTTTAGTGCTTTCGTGTTAAAATTTTCTTGTTTTCACATCTTGATTTTTGACCCGAAAATCACGTTTTCGTTTTTTCTTAATCTTGCGCTCACCTTGCACTCTAATTAGTCTTAAGTTTCGGTTGCACTCGACTCATAAAAAAAAGGACTGCTCGGGACGAAAAATATATCACTCCATTAATATATTTTTTGCCTTCCAACCATGAATTGTAAGGAATTATTTGTCTTCCAAATTGTTTTACTTATATGTTTCCTTTTCAATAATTTAAATCAATTTATTTTTAGGGATTATTTTTATAAATTTCGCACATGAATAAATATCTACTCGATTACAATCTGAAGGTGCGTTTGCCTGTAATTGTATTTGTTGTTTTAGCTGTATTTGCAATTACTTACTACGCGTCTTACGCCGAGCGTAACAGCATCGGTTACACGCCGGAGCAGCCGGTGAAATTTTCTCATAAATTACATGCGGGCACTATGCAGATCGACTGCAAATACTGCCATACAGCAGTTGATAAGTCAAGGAATGCCAGTATTCCCTCCGTGGATATTTGCATGAACTGCCATACTCTCGCAAGAACCGACAAACCCGAAATCCAGAAACTTTCAAGCTACTATGTTGATAATAAACCGCTTGAATGGAACAGAATTCACAAGGTACCGCAATTTGTCTATTTTAATCACAGTTCACACGTGAATAAGAAAATAGACTGTATAAACTGTCATGGTGACGTTGCAAAGATGGAAGTTGTCGGGCAGACAAATTCTTTTACTATGGGTGCTTGCCTGACCTGTCACAGACAACCGGAGAAGATGATTAGCAATTACGAGGAGATAAAAGAGAACCTTAAAAAGGGACCCGAAAATTGTGCAGCGTGTCATCGTTAAAAAGTATTTAACTTTCCAAAGAATATTATAACAATGAAAATTATCGAAAGTCTTAAAGAGACAAAGATTGAAAGAAAACAATTTATGTATGCAACAGGATTGATTGCATTAGGCGGTTTTCTGCTCGCTAAATTCCCGTTTAAGTTTGTTTCTAAACGTGCAGAAAATTTATTCAGTTCAAAGAAGATTCAGGTAAGGGAAAACCCGGAGTCAGTGAAAAGAGTTAACGCCAACATTAATCAAGAAGGAGTTTAAACTTTGTCAGATAAAGATATTAATTACTGGAGAGGGTTTAAGGAATTAAACAGCGACCCCGAGTTTTTAAAGGCTAAAGAAGATGAGTTTACGGAAGGAGTTTCCGAAGGACTTGAAATATCTAAATCGTCTTCCGTAAGCAGAAGAACTTTTCTTGCACTTATGGCGTCTTCTGCTGCACTTGCTGCGACAGGATGTTCTGACTACAGAGACAAAGGCGCGATAATTCCTTACAACAAAAAACCTGAAGATATAACTATTGGACTCCCTAATTTCTATGCATCTACTTGTACGGCTTGTCCGAATGTGTGCGGCATTTTAATTAAAACAAGAGAAGGCAGACCTATAAAAATTGACGGCAATCCCGAGCACCCTATAAACAAAGGCAAAATCTGCGCAACAGGACAGGCAAGCATTATGAACCTGTATGAGCCGAACAGACTGAAAGAGCCGATGATAAAAAGCGGCAATACTTTCACATCATTGAACTGGATTGATGCAGATACTAAGATAATTGATGAACTTACAAAAGCAGTTGCAGCAGGAAAAGAAATAGCAGTTATTTCACACACAATTACATCGCCAACAACAAAACTTTTATTCGAAGATTTTGCGAAGAAATATACAACTGCAAAATTCTATTCTTATGAACTTGTTAATAACGTTAATAAGCTGAACGCAGCAAAGAAAAGCTTTGGCAAGGACGGTTTACCAGTTGTAAAATGGAACGAGGCAAAGATAATCCTTTCACTGGAATCAGATTTTCTTGGCAGGGAAGGTAATTTTGTTGAAGCGCAAAGGCTTTATACTGAAAGCCGTGACGTGATGAAGAAAAAAGGCGATTTTAATAAACTGTATGTAGTAGAAGGCGGGTTCAGTTTAACAGGCGCAAATTCAGATTACAGGATTAAACTCAGAACGGATGCTATTGAAGAGTTTGTATATGCACTTATGAACTCAATGACAGATAACAATGCCTCGCTTGATGAACTAATAAAGAAATATAACCTAAAGAAAGAAGCTGTCAAGTCACTTGTTGAAGATTTAAAGAAACACAAAACAGAATCCTTTGTGACCGCAGGGCAAAGCCTTCCGGAATCAACACATACAGCGGTGAACAAGCTTAATGATATGCTTGGAACAACAGTCTTTGCAAAAGACAGTTTCAACGTGCCCGTAGTGCCCCTAACAGCAAAGGCAGACATCGACGTTCTCGTAGGTAGAATGAATGCAGGAAGCGTTGGAGCGGTAATTCACTTTGATTCAAATCCTGTTTATCATTTCTCGCCCGACTATAAGTATGCAGAGGCACTAAAGAAAGTTAATCTGGTAATAACACTTTCGGAAACAGCAAACGAAACAAGCGAGTTTAGCAACTATTCGCTTGCAATACACCATAATTTTGAAGCATGGGGCGATCATAAAGTAAGAACAGGCATGATGAGTTTGCAGCAGCCTGTGATCGCGCCTATTTACAAGACAAGACAGAAGGAGGCTATTCTTTTGAACTGGCTTGCAGAGAAGCCCGATGCGTTTAACGAAGGAATATATTTGAACTATTTAAAAGCGAACTGCGAGAAAACGGTATATCCTTTCGCAAATTCAAAAGATAGTTTTAAAAACTTCTGGGTAAACTCACTTCATGACGGAGTAATTACAACAAGTGACAGTTTTGACGCCTCTTTGAGTTTCAATCCCGAAGGATTTGCTGCAGCCCCTGTGCTTAAGGCATCAACAAATTCTGTACTAATGCTTAACAGAAGCAATTATTTACACGACGGAAGGTATGCAAACAACGGATGGCTGCAGGAATTACCAAACCCGGTTTCAAAAGTTGTGTGGGATAACTATGCGGCGGTATCGCCTGACTTTGCAGAACAGTTAGATGTGAAATCAAATGACATGATTGAGATTACGGCGGGAGGAAAAACATTAACGGCACCTGTCATGGTACAGCCCGGTATGGCAAGCGGCGTTATAGCAATCGATCTTGGATATGGCAGGACGAATGCAGGTCCTATTGGAAACGGAGTAGGCGTTAACACAATAAATCTTATTTCAAAAACAGCCCCCGTCTCTGAATGGTTATACAATGACGTTAAAGTCAGCAAGGTATCGGGAACCTACGAATTGGTTTCAACACAAGAACACTATCCGATAGACAACGAAAGATACAATGATATACATTTAAAAAGGGAAATCATACGCGAAGGCGTATTCGAAGAATATCAGAAAAACCCGAAATTCTTAAAAGAAGAAATAGGTGAAGTTCATCTTTTCAACATTGTTCCATCCTATGAGTTCAAGACGAATAAGTGGGCAATGTCTATCGATCTTAACAAGTGCACGGGTTGTAACTATTGCGTTGCAGCATGTAATGTAGAAAACAATATTCCTGTGGTAGGCAAGGAACAAGTCGGCAAGAACAGAGAGATGATGTGGATGAGAATCGACAGGTACTACAGCGGACACTCAGACGATCCTTCCGTCTCATTTCAGCCTATGCTTTGCCAGCACTGTGACAACGCTCCTTGCGAGAACGTATGTCCCGTTGCTGCAACAAATCACAGCCCCGACGGTCTTAACCAGATGGCTTACAACAGATGCGTTGGAACAAGGTACTGCTCAAACAACTGTCCATACAAGGTACGAAGATTCAATTACTTCAACTTCAGGGACAACCTTGCAGATGCATATTACGAAAGCGATTCTTTAAGCCTGATGAATAATCCTGAGGTTACGGTGCGTTCACGCGGCGTTATGGAAAAGTGCACCTTCTGCATACAAAGAATAATGGATGAAAGACAGCATGCAACAGAGCAAGGCAGAAGCCTCAACGGTGATAATGTATTAACAGCATGTCAAGAAGCCTGTCCTACGAGTGCAATTGTATTCGGGGATTTGACAAAGAAAGATTCTGATATTGCAAAATACAGAGAACATGAACTTGGTTATCACGTGCTCGAAGAAATTAACGTGAGACCAAACGTTACTTATATAGCTAAACTTAGAAATATAAAACCGGAGAAAAAAGCGTAGTGAGTACAATTGATTACACACAAGAGTTACCAACGGTGGAAGGCAGCCCTTCTGCACAATCTATTGACGATGTAATATCCAAACCGCTTGATACCAAACCCGGAAAACTCTGGAAGGTTTTAATAACCATCACTTCGCTGATGCTTCTTGCAGGCAGCGGCGCTTTGGGTTGGACATTCTACAAAGGTATCGGTGTCTGGGGCAATAACAATCCCGTCGGCTGGGGTTTTGATATCGTCAACTTTGTGTTCTGGGTTGGTATTGGTCACGCAGGAACACTTATCTCGGCAATTTTATTCCTGCTGAGGCAAAAATGGAGAACCGGCATTGCTCGTTTCGCGGAAGCGATGACAATATTTGCCGTTATGTGCGCGGGTATCTTCCCGGCAATTCATACGGGAAGAGCCTGGCTTGACGGTTATTTATTCCCGTACCCGAATGCAAACCATATCTGGGTAAACTTTACGTCGCCTCTTCTCTGGGACGTGTTTGCAGTTTCGACTTACTTCACTGTATCGCTCGTTTTCTGGTACATAGGTTTAATGCCTGACTTTGCATCACTTCGCGACAGAACAACCAGTAAACTTAAGAAGACGATTTATTCAATATTCAGTCTTGGATGGAGACACTCTTCGCGTCACTGGCAGCATTACGAAAAGGCATACATGATACTCGCGGGATTTGCAACACCGCTCGTTCTTTCAGTGCACACTATCGTGTCTTTTGACTTTGCGGTATCGGTAATTCCCGGATGGCACACAACAATATTCCCGCCGTACTTCGTTGCAGGAGCAGTGTTCTCGGGTTTTGCAATGGTACAGAATGTATTAATATTTGTAAGGCAGGCTTTTGATTTGAAACATATTATCACTATTCAACATCTTGAAAAGATGAACCAGATTATGCTCCTGACGGGTACTATCGTTGGATATGCATACGGAATGGAATTCTTCATGGCATGGTACAGCGGCAATCAGTTTGAAACATTCACGTTTATCAATCGTGCTCTCGGACCTTATGCATGGGCATACTGGACAATGGTTTCTTGCAACGTAATATTTCCGCAGCTATTCTGGTTTAAGAAAATTCGAACGGCAATAATTCCAATGTTCATTCTCGGAATTATAGTTAACATCGGAATGTGGTTCGAAAGATTTGTTATAATTGTAACATCGCTTTCACGCGACTATCTGCCTTCAAGCTGGGGAATGTACACTCCGACAATATATGACCTCGGAATTTTGATGATGTCATTCGGGCTTTTCTTTACGCTTGTACTTCTGTTCGTAAAGGGACTACCGTCTGTTTCAATTGCCGAAGTAAAGGCGGTTATTGAAGGCGCACAACCGTCGCATAAAGGAGGGCATCATTAATGGAAAATAAAATGATTCACTCGGTTACTGCAATATTTAATACACCGGACGAAATAATACATGCGTCAAAAGAAACAGTAAAAGCTGGATATAAAAAGTTTGATACAAATACACCATACCCTGTTCACGGAATTGAAAAGGCGATGGGAATTGGATCTTCTTATCTTGGATTTTTCACGTTGTTCCTTGGACTATCGGGCGCTGCTTTTGCATTAGCCTTTATATACTGGGTAGCTGCAATTGATTACCCGCTTATAATCGGAGGCAAACCGTTCTTCTCATGGCCAGCCTTTGTGCCGGTTACGTTTGAAGTAACTGTTTTATCTGCTGCCGTTGGAACAGTTCTGACAATGATAACCTTATTCTTCAAATTTCCAAATAACTCGCATGCTTTGCATGACACAACATACATGAAGAAGGTTTCATCTGATAAATACGGATTATGCATAGTTTCGATTGATAAGAATTTTGAAGAATCAAAAGTTAAAGCTTTTCTCTCAAGTATAGGCGGCAAGGATGTAGAAACAATTTACTATCCGGAAAAGAAAGCAATAAATCCATTTGACCCTAAGTTCATTATGCTGCTTGTTTTTGTAGCATTGGTTGTTTCAGGCGGAACATATTTCATGCTGAACAAACTTCTGTTTATGGAACCGTTCACATGGATGGCAATACAGGACAGGCTTGACCCGCAGTCGAACAGCGTTATGTTTGCCGACGGATATGGAATGCGTCTGCCCGTTGAAGGCACGGTTGCACGGGGTCACCTTCCCTATGAATTCAAAGGGATGAATGATTCTGCTGTTAAGGTTATTCCAAACCCGCTTATTTTTTCAAAAGAAGTTGTTGCAAAAGGAAAAGAAAAATATAACACCTTTTGCAGTCCTTGTCACGGCTATTACGGCAAGGGTGACAGCCGGATGAACGGGCAGTTCCCGAACCCGCCTACATTGCACAGCGATAAGGTACGTAACTGGCAGGACGCAAACGTATATCATGTTATTTTCAATGGACAGAACGCAATGCCTTCATACGCAAAACAGTTGTCAACTGAAGAAGGGTGGTCGATAGTACATTATATAAGGGTACTTCAGCGTTCTCAGAATGCTCTGGATATTGATGTAGAAGGTAAATAAAATAATAATATGAATTTAAATTTATATAGTTAATGGTTTACGAAAAGAAAGAGTTACCGGCTAAAGTACAGAAGATAGGATTTCTGCTTACGGGCATCGGACTTGTCCTTGTTCTGGTTTCGTACGTTCTCGACCCGGCTCGCGAAGCTTTTAATAATATAATCGGTCTTATGTTCTTCGGAAGTATTGCAATAGGGGCGCTTGTTCTCGTGGCACTTGAGTATCTTTCCGGTGCTGTATGGAGCACTCCGTTCAGAAGAGTAAGTGAATTTATCGCCTCGTCTTTGCCTTTAATGCTTCTGTTTGCAATACCGCTTTTCTTTATGATGCATACGCTGTTCCACTGGACCCATACAGAAGTTGTTGAGGCTGACCCAATTCTTTCAGGCAAAACCCCCTATCTTAATATTCCGTTTTTCATCGGACGCACAATTTTTGTCGTTGCGTTGTTTTATGTGTTCTATCTTGTGTTTGTGAAGAACTCAATGAAACAGGATAAAACAAAAGACCAGAAGTTAACAAAAACAAACGTGAAGTTGTCTGCTGTGTTTATGTTTTTTGCAGGTATTGGTATCACGGTACTTGCGGTTGACTGGATGATGTCGCTTGAGCCGCATTGGTTCTCTACAATATTCGGAATTTACTTTATTTCAGCTACACTGCTTGCAGGACTTGCTGCAACAACTTTTACTGCGGTCTCTCTGAACGAGGGCGGATATCTTGTTAAAGGTCTTACAACTGACCATTACTATTCATTCGGTGCACTGCTGTTTGCAATTACAAACTTCTGGGCATACATTGCGTTCAGCCAGTTTCTGCTTATCTGGTATGCAAACATTCCCGAAGAAACTTTCTGGTTTATAGCTCGCTGGGAAGGGGGATGGGGCTTTGTATCTGTACTACTGATGATAGCACGTTTTGCGATACCTTATGCGGCACTTCTTTCGCAGTCGTCTAAATGCGATCCTAAGAATCTTCAACGAGTATCGATATTTATTCTGTTTGCTCATTTTATTGATTTGTACTGGCTTGTAATGCCTACATTCAGCAAAACAATAGTGTTTGGTTTTTATGAAATGGGATTCCCTGTTCTTTCGATAGGTATTTTAATACTTGTCTTCTATGCACAGGCAAGGAAGAAAAACCTTGCACCGATAGGTGACCCGAAACTGCAAAGAGGAATAGATTTTCATTTATAATAAAATAAAAGTTTATAAAATATGATTGGCGAAAACGATAACATAAATCTTGAAGTACACGACAAAAAGAAAACCATTCTCGGTCTGTATGGTTTGTTCTATGTGATGCTGCTGGTTATAATTATAGTGATTGGATATTCATACCTTGGGAAGCTCGAGTATTTCTCGAGAGGAAATTTAACTCCTTCTTCACTCGTTAAAGACTCAACAGTTTTAACGGCAGACTTGCCGATAATTAAAGGCACCATTAGCGCACCCGTTGACCTTGCTAAGGAAGTTGTTTCCACTCCCGAGAAAATTGCAAAAGGCAAGACTTTGTTTGATGCCAACTGTGTGAGCTGTCACGGTTCTGAAGGCAAAGGTGATGGTACAGCAGGTAAGACGCTTAACCCCCCGCCCAGAAACTTCCACGACCTGAATGGCTGGACAAACGGTACGTTGTTTTCCGGCATGTATAAAACCTTACACGAGGGAATTACGGCAAGGGGAATGGCATCGTATAACAATCTAAAACCCGAAGAAAGAATCGATATGATTCTTTACATTAGAACATTTTTACCTAACTATCCCGCGATAGACCAGAAAGAAGTAGCAGCGGTCGATGCTGCGTACAGTCTAACAAAAGGATTCAAGCTTCCAAATCAGATACCCGTGAAAATGGCAGAAGAAAAACTTCTGGACGAGAAGAAAGAAATAGCCGCAAAGATAGAAAACATTGTAAACACAATTGCCAACGATAAAAATGACAAAGGCGCTGACATTTTCAGAAAAATTAGCTTTGACTTGAAACGCTCTGTAACTTCAATGGCGGGAAATATGAAATGGAATGAAAATGAAAATGCATTTGTTAAATTTGTTACATTACACCCTGTTTCAAAGGGCTTCAATGCATCTTTAAATCTCACTTCAGAAGAATGGAGCGCGGTTTTACAGTATGCTAAAAACATATTTTCAAAATAAATGAAGAAGTATTTATTTATATTATTATTGTTAGCTTTTGCACTCGGCACTGATGCCGACGATAAAAAATCACAGGTTGGTATAGACGAAAAACTGGGGCAAAATATTCCCATGAACTTGTCATTGCTGGATGAATACGGGAAACCCGTTAAACTCAGCGAACTGACTGAGGGCAAACCGTTTGCGCTAACGCTTGTTTATTACAGATGTCCGGGTATTTGCAGTCCGCTCCTTACAGGATTCACAAAGGTTGTTGACCTTACTGATTTAACACCGGGAAAAGATTATAAGATTATTACTGTTAGTTTCGACCCGACAGAAACATATTTAACCGGCAGCGAAAAGAAGAAAAATTATTTTGGACAGCTTACTAAAAAGAAGCTTGAAAACAGCAATTGGAGATTCTTAACTGCGGATAGTTCAACCATAGCTCAGTTAACAGACGCAGTCGGGTTTAGGTATATTAAACAGGATAATGAATTTATTCACTCGGCCGTCGTTACATTGCTATCACCCGAGGGTAAGATTACAAGATATCTTTACGGTACGGACTTTCTTCCGATGGATTTTAAACTTGGGATTATTGAGGCATCTGAAGGGAAAGTGGGAACAACAATATCAAAGATTGTAAGTCTTTGTTACAGCTATGACCCCGAGGGTAAACAATACGTGCTGAATGTTACACGCGTTGCAGGAGGCGGTATGGTTCTGCTGCTCGGAGTTTTTGTAGTGGTATTAATAATTAAGAAAAAGAAAAATTAAACATATTAAATGGAGAACGTTTCTTATTTAGAATATAAAGGAAAACATAAGGGGCTTTTGGGGTGGATTCTTTCCACAGACCATAAGCGTATTGCGATTCTTTATCTTGTGTCTCTGATTGTTTTCTTTCTTGTAGCAATGACTTTCGGTTTTCTTATGAGATTCGAAATGTTATCGCCGGGCAGAACAATCATGGATCCGCAAACTTACAACGCGTTGTTTACACTGCATGGCGTGATAATGATATTCTTGTTCATTATTCCCGGAATACCCGCAGTGTTCGGTAACTTCTTTCTTCCGATTATGCTCGGAGCAAAAGATGTTTCCTTTCCAAGGCTGAATCTTCTTTCATGGTATTTCTATATTTTCGGAGCGTTTCTTGTTCTGGTTTCTTTGTTTGTAGGAGGAGGTCCTATCGATACAGGATGGACATTCTACGTACCTTATAGTTTAAGAACACAGACAAACGTTTCGCTTGCAGTCTTTGCGGCATTTGTTCTTGGATTCTCTTCAATTTTAACAGGTCTGAACTTTATAGTCACAATACACAGAATGAGATGTCCGGGAATGGGCTGGTTTAAGATGCCTTTATTCTCATGGGGACTTTATTCAACCGCCTGGATTCAGGTTCTTGCGACACCCATCATTGGTATTACTCTTTTATTAATAATACTGGAAAGATTTTTTGGTATCGGTATTTTTGACCCTGCGCTTGGAGGCGACCCTTTGTTATATCAGCATTTGTTCTGGATATACTCACACCCGGCAGTTTATATTATGATTCTACCGGCTATGGGTCTTGTGTCTGAAATTATTCCCACGTTTGCTAAGAAAGATATATTTGGCTACGGTCCTATTGCCATGTCTTCGCTTGCTATTGCCTTCCTTGGTTATCTCGTATGGGGTCATCACATGTTTTCAAGCGGAATAAGCGATACATCCAGAGCAATATTCTCTTTCCTGACATTTGTTGTAGCTATACCAACCGGTGTTAAAGTCTTTAATTGGGTTGCAACACTTTATAAAGCATCTATAGATGCCCGCGCACCTTTTTGGTTTGTTGTTGCATTTATTATTATATTTTCTATTGGCGGTTTAACAGGATTGGTTTTAGGTTCTTTAAATACAGATATTCATCTTACTGATACATATTTCGTCGTTGCTCATTTTCATTATGTAATGTTTGGAGGTATGGGTCTTTTATTCTTTGGCGGGCTGCACTATTGGTTCCCCAAGATGTTCGGAAAAACGTATAATGAAAAGGTTGCTAAATTCGGAACCTTAATATTCGTTATAGGATTTAACGGACTATATTTCACAATGTTTATTATGGGATACCTTGGAATGCCAAGAAGATATTACGATTATTTACCTGAATACGAAATTTATCATATTATTGCTACAGTAGGTTCGTGGATTATGATAGCAGGAATTTTAATTATTGTTATCAATTTGTTTAAAGCTTTACTTAGCAAGGATAGAAAAACAACTGAAATGAATCCTTGGGGTGGTACAACTTTGGAATGGACAGTTCCATCGCCGCCGCCGCTTGAAAACTTTGACGTTATTCCAACTGTAACTCACGGTCCTTATTACAGACCAAATTTAATTAAATCGGAGAAAAGTCATTAATTATGAGTAACGAAGCAGTAGCTCACGTCCATAGAGACGACGAAGGTTCAAAAATGGGAATGTGGCTCTTTCTATTCACAGAGCTGCTTCTTTTTGGAGGCATGTTCATACTGTATGCATCATACAGGTTCATGTATCCCGATGCTTTTAAAGTTGCTGCAATGCAGCTTGATACTTTAATCGGCGCTGTTAACACTATCCTGCTTCTTACAAGCAGTTTATCCGTTGTTATTGCAATCATCGCACTTAGAAAAAACCAGAAAACTTTCAGCATATATATGCTGATGTTTACGGTTGTTGCAGGTGGCGCCTTTCTTGTTAATAAATATTTTGAATGGAGCGCAAAATTCCATCATGGTATTTATCCTAAAGGACCGGCAATGGCTGACATGTCAGACGGGGAAAATGTTTTCTTCGGTCTCTATTATGTTATGACAGGACTTCACGCATTGCATATTGTTGTAGGACTGGTTTTTATTTTATTTATGGTTTACTTTATAATAAAGGATAAACAGACAGCAGATAACAACCAGAAACTTGAAAACGCAGGTCTATACTGGCATCTGGTTGACATAATCTGGATATTCCTTTTTCCGTTATTTTACTTAATTCATTAATAAGAAAAGATCATGAGCGATAATCATTCAAACGCACATCACGAACACCTCGGTTACGGGCTGTATATTCTTGTATGGGCCGGACTTGTGGGGCTGACAACTATTACGGTAGCCCTTGCAGGATTTAATCTTGCCAGTCTTACAATAGTAGTAGCAATGGCAATTGCAGTTGTTAAATCATTGCTCGTTACTAATTATTTTATGCACGTTAAAACGGATTCCGGCGTCTTTAAAATATTTATTTTCGTTTGTCTGGCTATATTTCTTACTATGATTGTTCTAACATTTTTTGATTTAACTTATAGATTTCCATTAAAATGAATCAAACTATAGTACAAAGTGTAGATACAACATTCTTAATTATAGCAGGGATTTCGTTTTTCTTCCTTGCATTAGTTAGCGTCGCTATGTTCTACTTTATGTTTAAATACAGTAGAAAGAAAAACCCTGTCGCTACTGATATTACAGGAAATACTACAGTTGAAATCTTGTGGACTGTAATCCCGACAATACTCGTTATGGTTATGTTCTTTTACGGATATTCGGGATTCAAGCTGATGAGAAATGCCCCTGCTGATGCGATGACTGTAAAGGTTATAGGAAGAATGTGGGTCTGGAATTATGAATATGAAAACGGAATTAAAAGCGATACGCTGTTTGTCCCAACAGGTAAACCAATAAAACTTGAATTAAATTCTGTTGATGTTAACCATAGTTTTTATATACCTGCTTTCAGAATTAAAGAAGATGCAGTGCCGGGAAGAAAAAACTATCTGTGGTTTGAGCCGACAGAGGACGGTGAATACTTCGTTGAATGCGCGGAATACTGCGGCTTGAGTCACTCTTATATGCTTTCTAAAATTGTGTCTCTTCCTAAAGATAAATATGATGCATGGTATAATGCGCCAAGGATTGATACAACAAAATTAAAAACAGACTCTCTTAAAATTGATACTGTTAAAACCAAATAATTATTGAGTAATATTAATAAATATAAAAACGAGACTGTCGTTGCAATTGAAGAATCGCCGGTATCTTTTATAACATCAAAAATCAGCATTTTGCTGGAGTTGGTTAAATTCCGCATTACTGTGCTCGTTTCTTTTACTACTGCTCTCGGTTATTTCCTTGCTTCGGATAAACTGGGATTTGGGTTTCTGTATCCTGTTGTCGGTATTTTCCTGCTTGCATGCAGTTCGGCTGCATTGAATCAGTACCAGGAGGTAAAAACAGACTTAATGATGGAAAGAACAAGAACTAGGCCTATTCCATCAGGAAAAATATCACGCAACAATGTTTTAATACTGTCGGTAGTTCTTCTTTTCGCGGGAACAGCAATTTTATTCTTCAAAACTAATTTTGGTACTATGTTTGTAGGGCTGCTGACTTTTTACTGGTACAATGCAGTCTATACGCCGCTTAAGAAAAGAACCGCACTTGCAATCATTCCGGGTTCGCTTGTCGGTGCTCTTCCTCCTATTGCGGGATGGCTTGCCGGAGGGGGCAGTTTATTTGATGTAAAAATTGGGGTTGTTGCGCTGTACTTCTTTGTATGGCAAATTCCTCATTTCTGGCTTCTGCTTTTACTTTATGGTGGTGATTTTAAAAAAGGGGGATTCCCTGTGCTTACAGATCTTTACAGTGAATCATTCATTAAAAAAATCACTGTTGTTTTGCTTGTGGCAACTGTTTTGCTGGGAGTTTTAATTACCTTAACAGGGGCAGGCAATTATTTTGTTTCTGATTTATTAATATATATTTCTTCGGTGCTGATGCTTATCTCTGCTTATTCTTTTTACAGAAAGACCGGTTCGGATAGAAAAGATGTTGTAAGAACTTTTGTTTCGATTAATCTTTATACACTTGCAATAATAACAATACTTTCAGCTGATAAACTATTTTTCTTACTATGAACGTTTTAGAACAATTTGTAATACCGCCGACTCAGGAACACGTAGGACTTCTTACAGTCATGCAGATACTATCGCTGCTGACTTTTCTGCCATTTGCCGGATTGATGCTCGGTGCTTCTGTATTCTCTGTTTATTTTAATAAAAAGGGAAAGAAAACGGGAAATGCACTGTATGGCAGGATTGCAAAAGATATTATTGATAAACTTACAGTTGGAAAGGCAGCGGGTTTTGCCCTAGGTATCCTTCCCCTGATAACTATAGTTCTTGTATATGCACAGATGCTGTATGGCGCCAAAGTAATTTCTACGAGCCTTCTGTTCCTCTCTCTTATTATATACATTGTTGCTTTTATTTTCATATACAATTACAAGAGTGCTTTTCAGTTTGAAACAGTGATTAATTCTCTTAAGGGCAGCGCTGCCGTTCCGGAAGAGGCATTGCAGTATGAAAAGAAAATTAACTATCTTGGAATAAGATATGGCAACTGGGGAATCGCGGCAATGTTTATAGCCTCATTTCTTTTTGTTGGAAGTACTACGATAGCAGCCAAACCCGGTATATGGTCGTCTGTTGATAATATTTTGAAAATTATAATTTCTGCTCCTATCTGGTTTAATTATCTTTTCTTTCTTGCAGCATCGTTTGCAATAACAGGCGGAGCAATGCTCTATTTTTTCTTCGTCTGGCAGGGCGGTGTGAAAGATGCCTCGGATGATTACAAAGATACAGTTAAAAAGATTGCAGTATCGTCCGCATTAATAGGTTCTCTTGTACAGCCAGTGTTTATCTTTGCTGGAACATTGTCAATGCCCGCAGGAAGCTCGTCTTCCGGCTTCTATGCTTTTGCTGGTTTTACCCTGCTTGCAATTCTGATTGTTTGTAACCTGCTTTATTATGTTTACAAAAATTCTGATCTTCGTTTAAGCGGTGCAATTTTTTTCCTGATGTTCTTTGTTTTTACGTTTGCTATTGTTAAAGACCAGCTTGCTTTCAGGAATGCTGTGAAAGACCATCTTCTTGTCGTAAACGCAAAAGCTGATGAACTTGCCAAAGATAAGCAGGGAAGTATTGTTCAGGTATCTGCAGCTGACGGCGAAAAAATTTATAACGAGAAGTGTATTGCCTGCCACAAGTTTGATGTTAAGCTTGTCGGTCCTCCTTACAAGGAAACCGTTCCAAAGTACAGTGGTGACCTAAAAAAGCTCGCCAGCTATATTTACAGTCCTGTTAAAATAGATCCCTCTTATCCCGCAATGCCAAATCAGGGTTTGAAGATGAAAGAAGCAGAAGCAGTCGCAAAGTACCTTATGGATAATGTTGGAAAGAAATAATTTTCTCCCACAAATTTCTCAAATTATAACAAATAAGAGAAAGAGATAATTTAAAATATATTATTAAGTGAACTCAGAATCAAAGCTGTCTGTTTGATCGATAACCCATTTAATTGACGCTAAAGTTGTATAAGTGCCATTCCACCCTCAGAAGTCTCTTTGTAAATACTCGGTATATCATGACCTGTTTGATTCATAGTCTTTACTATTTTATCAAAACTAACAAGATGTCTTCCGTCGCTTAATAAAGCATAAGTTGCCGCATTTAATGCCTTCTCGGCTGCAAAAGCATTTCGCTCAATGCAGGGAGCCTGTACAAGTCCGCCTATCGGATCACAGGTTAATCCAAGATGATGTTCGATTCCCATCTCCGCAGCATACTCTATCTGCTGAGGAGTGCCCCCGAGAAGCTGTGTCGCTGCTGCTGCCGCCATTGCACAAGCCGTTCCGACCTCCCCTTGGCATCCAACTTCTGCTCCTGATATTGAGGCATTTTCTTTAACTATATTTCCAAACAATCCGGCTGTTAGTAGTGCACGTATTATTTTCTTGTCAGAAAAATCAAGACTTTCCTTCAACCTGTATAAAACCGCCGGCACAACACCCGCAGAACCACATGTCGGGGCTGTCACAACTTTACCACCGGAAGCATTTTCTTCTGATACTGCAAGAGCGTATGAAAATGTTAGCGTTTTCTTCTTCAGCGAACCACTGAAACTTTTTGATTTTATGTAGTAGCTTGCAGCCTTTCTTGTCAGGTTTAAACCTCCCGGCAAAACACCTTCCGCCTCTAATCCCCGCTTAATTGTTTTCTGCATTACTTCCCAGACTTTCTTCAGATGGTCAAATATTTCTGGTCCTTCAGTCATTTCGGCATATTCCCAGAATGAACGTCCGGTTTTTTGTGTCCACGTAAGTATGTCAGAAATAAAAGTCATGTCATAAATGTTCTTTGTTTCATTTTCCTTTTTACCGTCGGTTATTTTTCCTCCTCCAACGCTATAAACAGTCCACTCTTCATAAGGCTTACCCGCTAAGTCTAACGCCTCAAACTTCATCGCATTCGGATGATATGCCATAAACTTTGTCGGCTCCCATGTTATTTCTGCTTTTGTTGGATTTAATGCCTCATGTATGGCTTTATCTGTCATGTGACCCTTGCCCGTTGCAGCTAAACTTCCATAAAGTGTAATACGGTATGAAATAGCATTTAAAGTTCTTTCTTTAAATTGTTCCGCCGCCTTCCGGGGACCCATTGTATGGCTGCTGGAAGGCCCGTATCCTATTTTGTATATTTCTTTTATTGATTCCATTTATGTCGTGTCTATGTTTTCAGGATTTCAATTAATTTAGATAATTAAAATGTAAAATGTTAAAACAAAAAAGGGGATAGACATTATGCTTATCCCCTTTGAAATTTTATTTTCTTTGTTAATACTTCGATATATTTATTGCCTTGCTGAATAAACCAAGAACACTTATTTCCATATTCTGATTGCTCTTTACAACAGTTCCCGCTATAAAATTCTTTGTCGAACCCCCGCTGTCAAGTTTGTAATTCACGATCCATAAGTCTTGTGGAAAACCAGTCAGGTTCGCTATATATGCAGGTAAATTAAGAGTGCCTAATCCCGGAATTAAAAACATGTTAACAGTTCTGTTTGAACCCGTTTGCGAAAAGAAGGCGTTGCCGTTAAAAGTGCTTGACGACGGCAGAAACGATGCGTCGAATTTTATTATCGGATTAGCCGAAAAACTGTAATCGTATGCCGCATCACTGTTTAAAAGACTATCCTTGTTTGTGCTTATCTTAAAGTTCGAATTTGTTATCAGACCAAGCGTTCCTGAGATGATGTTTTTTGCTGACGTGTCTGCAATTAGAGCAAGAATTGTATTCGTGTTGAATAAAGTCGTCAGCTCAATGCAGTCTCTCGTTCCTGGAACCGGATTCGGTGTATAAACCGCAAGGTCTGTTGTTCCGGGTTTCTTGAAAATATAAAGCCACGCACCCACATTGTTTGGGTCAGTGATTCCGGTTGTCAGTGTTATGTCTGTCTTTCCTTTGTCGCTTCCTTCGAATAAGACATTCTTTCCGAATACCATTACCAGTTCAATGCTTGGCGAATATTTTCTCTGCGCTTGTGCATAAGCGGAATCAAGTCTTTCTTTTGCCGTTATCTTGTTAGCAACTAGGTCGTTTATTATGTTAGTAGTAGTATCGCTGCATGAATAAATTGAAGCTGATATTATTGCAAAAGCAATAATCATTAAAACATATTTTATCTTCATTTTGTTAAGTTTGTTTGATAAAAGGTGATAATATTATAACATATATTCTCCCAATATTGTTTTACTCTTTCAAGAAATCAGTTTTAAATAAAAAGGGCTGCTTTATTGGCAGCCCTTTAATATTTTATATGTAATTATTTATTTGAACTTAAGATTAAACTTTCCCTCCGCAACTTCAAGCTTCTTCTCTGTTCCGTCTTCAAGTGTGCCCGTTGTTGACGCGGTAAATGTGCCCTCTATATGTGTGTCGTCAAGCTTTGTTACAATAACCTTTCCGGTTTCTGACCAGTATTGATCATAATCTTCGGAGCTTTTTGCCCTGTCTTTGTTCGTTCTGTATTGCAGGTGTCCTCCTGTGCTTGCCTTGTCGAGTTGAAACTCTCCGGCTTTTGCAGGTGCTTTTACTATTATGAAGATATCTTCATATTTTCCCTTTTCTTCCTGTATTGTAGCGTAAATGTTAAATGCCTTGTCATTTTTCATTGCATAGGCTTCTCCGTCTTTCATTGTAAATTCCTTGCCGTCAAGCTTGCAGAATATACCTGTAGTAAACTCTGTTTTCTTAACATCTTTAGTTTCTGTTACGGGTTTGTCTTCTTTCTTTGAGCAACTGGTTAATAAAGCAGTAATAACCAGAATTGCCAGCAATTTGGAAACAGTTAATTTCATTATTCCTCGCTATTAAATTAATAAAAGCAAATTTAATTTCTTTAAAATTTAAATTCCATATAATATTAAAGGTAGAAAATACCTATATCCTCCTTAACAAAGACGGGTTTTCATAAAATGTGTCTTGTATTTGAGTCTTTATGCCGAATAGAACGGATAATCTGTGTATCCTTTTTCGTCTGCAGTATAAAACGCATCCATGTTAAGCTCCGTGTTTAGTGGCCATCCGTTTTTTAATCTTTCAACCAAATCAGGATTGTTTATAAACGGTTTACCGAATGCAACTAAGTCTGCAATTCCATTTTCAAGATCTTCTTCCGCACGTTCAAATCCGTAACCTCCGCTGAGTATTAGAGTGTTCTTGAATTCTTTGCGGATTAGTTCTTTTATCTTTCTTGGAACCTCAGGAGTGCCCATTGAACTATGGTCAGCTAAATGAATATATACAATTTCTATCTTGTTTAATTGCCTGGCGAGATATTCAAATGTTTCATTCGTTTCAGGATATACTGTCATGTCGTTGAAAACACCATAAGGCGAAAGCCTTATGGCAACTTTTTCTTTCCCTATAGCATCTGCGCATTCTTTTGCTACTTCTAACACAAACTTGCATCTGTTTTCAATGTTTCCTCCGTATTCATCTTCTCTTTTATTTGTGTCAGGCGAAAGGAACTGATCCAGTAAGTATCCATTTGCTCCGTGCAGCTCTATTCCGTCAAAGCCGGCTTCAATAGCATTCTTTGCCGCAACAACGTACTCTTCTTTAGTTATCTTTATCTCTTCAGCTGTCATCGAATTTGGAACTGAATAGTCCTGCAACCCCTGAGTATCTGTCCACATTTGCCCGGCAGCTTTAATCGCAGAGGGGGCGAGCACCTTTGCTCCTTCCGGCATGTTTGCAGTATGACTGATCCTTCCTGTGTGCATTATCTGTAGAAATATTTTACCGTTCTTTTCGTGAACAGCTGTAGTTATCTTCTTCCATCCCTCTACCTGTTCCTTGTTGTAAATCCCTGAAATTCTTGCATATCCAAGTCCGTTAGGTGATGAGGTTGTTCCCTCGGTTATAATCAGTCCTGCCCCGGCTCTTTGTGAATAGTATTTTGCCATAAGGTCATTAGGCACATTGCCAATTGCTCTCGATCTTGTCATCGGAGCCATTGCAATATGATTGTTAAGCTCAATGCTGCCTAGTTTGTAACTCCGAAATATTTTCTTGTCTTTGTTCATTTGTTATATTTGTTTAATTCATAATCTGCTAGTTTTAAAATAAAACGTATGTATATACATATAAGTTCCTCGTTATTGCATTCAATAATATAAATAAAATAATTACTTTATCCATTATTCAAAAATTTAACCTGTAAATATTATGTCGTACAAAGGATTATTAACAGAACTTAAGTATGAGTCTGTAGGTACCAGAAAACTTCTTGAAAGAATTCCCGAAGGTAAGCTCGGCTTTAAACCTCATGTAAAGTCTATGGAACTTAAAATGCTTGCACTCCACGTAGCTATGATGCCTGATTTTATAGAGCCTATCATAAATACAAATGAAATTGATTTTGCAGGCATGGATTTTACTCCTCCCGAAGTAAAATCAACTGAAGACATTCTTAAGATATTTGATGAATCTCTTAAGAAAGCTCTTGCATTGCTCGAAAAAGCAGACGATAAAACACTGATGGATAAATGGACGGCAAAGATGAATGGCGAAGTAGTTTTTGAACTGCCTAAAATATCTTCTCTGAGGAGTATGACATTCAATCACCTCTACCATCACCGCGGGCAGTTGACAGTTTATCTCAGACTGCTCGATGTTCCTCTGCCTGCAATTTACGGTCCGTCAGCAGATGAACAATTTTAGATGATTACCAAAGTTGTTGGTATAGACCTTGCCGGTAGCCCCAAAAGGGATACCGGCATTTGTCTTATGCATAATAAACGAATTGTGAAGTATGCAACACTTCATGATAATTCTGAAATTATTTCTTTTGTAAAAAGTGCCGGGCCTGAAATAATTGGTATCGATGCTCCTCTTTCTCTTCCCCCGGGTCGAAAATCACTCGATGATAATAACGGCGTACACCTCAGAGAGTGTGATAAAGAACTTACTAAACTCAAGATAAGATTTTTTCCCATTACCCTCGGTCCCATGCGTATGCTCACTCTCCGCGGCCTTGAACTAAAGAAGAAGTTTAAAAGGATGGGATATGATTCCTATGAAATGTTTCCCGGCGCAACTCAGGATGTTCTTGGAATTCCGCGTAAACAACATTCAATGATAGGATTGTATAAAGGTCTCGAAAAGCTCGGTATTAAAGGACTTAAGAAAGATATGAACAACGATGAACTCGATGCAGTCACGTGTGCATATACTGCTTATCTTTATCAAAGGGGTAAAGCAGAAATTCTTGGATCATTAAAAAAGGGCGCCATAATTATTCCCAAAGCGCCCCGATAAAACTTTTGTTTAGTCTAATTACTCTTAACAAATAAATCTACAAACTCAAATTTTTGTCCGTCAAAAAGTCCTTTGTCCCCAAGCTTCAAAGCTGGTATTACAAGTAAAGCCATAAAAGAAAGCGTCATGTAAGGTGAATGCAAATGACAGCCGATTAACTTCGGAAGCTTGTTCAGCTTGTCATATTTCTGTGCAACAACCCACCCGTCTTCGTTCGACATTATTCCTGCCACTGGCAGAGGTAAAACTTCAACTTTCCCGTCAACCATAATTGCTACGCCGCCTTTGTGCTTAATAACTTCGTTAACAACCGCAGTGAGCGAATCGTCATCAACCCCCACAGCTATTATGTTATGGGAATCATGTCCTACGCACGAAGCAATCGCACCGCTCTTTAGTCCGAAGTTCTTTATAAAACTTACTGCCGGATGCGACTCTCTATACCTATCAACAACTGTAATCTTTAAAACGTCATTGTCTATGTCTGATACTACAAAACCGTCTGCAACCTTCGCATCAAGATGCAGTTCATTTGTTATAAGTTGTCCCTCAATCGCCTCAATAACCCTTATCATTCCGCCTTTGTGCTTAATAGAAAAATCTTCCGGCTTTTTAAATCCAATATTGAAATTGTTTACCACCTTTGCCTCTACAGAATCAATCAGCGTCTTTCCGTTCTCAGCAGTTTTTATTCCATTAATATACGTAGCAACATTCTTGAAATCTTTTAAGTCTTTCACTATAATAAAATCAGCAGGGTCGCCAACGTTCAGCGTTCCTACATCAAGTCCGTAATGTTCAATCGGATTAATACATGTTATCTTCAGTACATCATAAAGGTCATAGCCCTGCCCCACAGCTTTCTTTACAACTTCGTTTATATGTCCCTCTACAAAATCATCTGGATGCTTGTCATCGCTGCAAAGCATCACCATATCTCTGTGCTCTTTTATCAGGGGATGAAGCTCATTGAAATTCTTTGCCGCAGAACCCTCTCTTATAAGCACCTTCATACCATATAATATTTTTTCTCTCGCTTCATCTATAGAAAAACACTCGTGGTCAGTCGAAATACCCGCGCTTATGTATTTCCTCGCCTGCTCGCCTCTCAGCCCGGGAGCGTGCCCATCAATCGGCTTTCCGTATTTCTTCGCAATGCTTAGCTTCTCCATCACCTCAGGTGAATCAAAAAGAACTCCCGGATAGTTCATCATCTCGCTTAAATATTTCAAATCATATTCTTTGAAAAGGTACTCTATATCCTCCGCCTCAAGTCTTGCACCCGCCGTTTCGAAATCAGTTGCTGGTACGCATGATGATGCCCCAAAATAAAACTTAAACGGTACCATATTTCCGTTTTCTATCATGTATTTTATTCCGTCAACTCCCAGAACATTAGCAATTTCATGCGGGTCTGAAACTGTCGCAACCGTTCCGTGTGTTACTGCAATTCGTGCAAACTCAGACGGAATAAGCATTGAGCTTTCCACGTGTATGTGCGAATCAATAAACCCCGGCATTATATAATCTTGATGTTCACCTGGGTCTTTCTCTATGCTCTTTATTTTTCCGTTTTCAACTTCAACCGTGCCGGGATAAACCACCCGGTTCTTTATATCTACAATGTTTCCGCTAATCTTGTATGTATCCATTTTTATTTTATTTATTTACATACTTTAACAAAATCTTTTGTTAATTTGCACCCGATAAATTATTTAAATTCCTATTTACAGCAGTCAATTGTCTTCAGAGAATCGTGGTTGAGTTGTGATGCAGGAATGTGTTTCATCATCTTCTCCTGTGAAGGACTTATAAAAGGTATTCCCAGACTTAATCCACGGAGTATAAAAATCACAGCAAGCAATATCGCAAGCATGGGTATTATCTTTGTTAATTTTTGCCTTACTCCGAGACTGATAAAATTACCTGCAACAGACGTTATAAACATTACAGGTATAGTTCCTAACCCGAATAGAGCCATATATAACACCCCCGATAATACATCACCCGCAGCTATCGCACCTGCCAGACCAACATAAACAAACCCGCACGGTAAAAGCCCGTTAACAATTCCTATAAACAACATAGATGAAAGCGAACCGCTCTTAAACAATTTCCCGAACGTTTCTTTTATCTTCTGTGTTGCTTTTCCGAATGGGAGCTTAGTAATAAAGTCAGTCTTTGTCTTTCCCGGCAGCAGAACAATAATTATAATTAATATACCTGATATTACCGACACCCACCTCTGCAAACCAACTACGGCAAGGTTCTTCCCGATAATTCCGAATATCAACCCGAACACCGAATAAGTAATAACCCTGCCTAA
The DNA here is from genome assembly GCA_041675325.1 of Kapaibacterium sp. (SeqCode). Lineage (GTDB taxonomy): Bacteria > Bacteroidota > Ignavibacteria > Tepidaquicellales > Tepidaquicellaceae > CAIKZJ01. Next base: position 446 of record JBAYUG010000018.1, on the reverse strand, counting down.
GTTATAAAGAATTCTTCCCGTAAAAAACTTTACACTTTTAAACTGTCCCGTCGGCAACGCAAGTGCTATGGGACCGCACATCCCTATGCAATGCAGACTTCCAAGCAGCCCTATCACAAACCCCGTAAATATTTCCATCTCTTAAATATTATCTTTTAAATTATTACCTGTTAAATTTTTATCTTTTAATTTTTTATTTTTTAAATTTAAATATTTACAAATATACTTACCCCATCCACAAACTAATATTGAAAATAAAATCAAAAAGTTTCCTCTCCTATCCCTCCCTCCAATCTCAGGGATGTGTGAAAACAAAAAAATAGTTTGTCGGTAAATTGTAAAAGGTCTCACTTCCATTAGTGGTTCAAAAATACTAATTTCAAGTATTAAATATGGAATCTCAAAAATGAAAGGAGACCTAAAATGTACAATGAAAATATAGTTAG
>JBAYUG010000017.1:0-43955 GCA_041675325.1 Kapaibacterium sp. (SeqCode) | reverse complement strand
GTTGTGGTTTGCTTTCAAAAGTTTGTTTGACGAATTTTGCATAGAATGTATGATGGGACGAGTAAATGAGATAACTGGTTGTGGTTTGCTTTCAAAAGTTTGTTTGACGAATTTTGCATAGAATCTCCGGCGTTCCCGTGAAAAGCAGCATTCTGTTGTGGTTTGCTTTCAAAAGTTTGTTTGACGAATTTTGCATAGAATTTTATTAAACAATCTACTGTTCTCGTCAAGTTGTGGTTTGCTTTCAAAAGTTTGTTTGACGAATTTTGCATAGAATCTGATGCCCGGTGTCGTCGTTAGTAACACGGTTGTGGTTTGCTTTCAAAAGTTTGTTTGACGAATTTTGCATAGAATGAACAGCGAGGGTACATTGGTGAACATCAGTTGTGGTTTGCTTTCAAAAGTTTGTTTGACGAATTTTGCATAGAATTTAGAACATATACCTCGCGTAGAAATCGTGTTGTGGTTTGCTTTCAAAAGTTTGTTTGACGAATTTTGCATAGAATGCTTTCTTTTAGCTTGTGAATTATTAATATGTTGTGGTTTGCTTTCAAAAGTTTGTTTGACGAATTTTGCATAGAATTTCAGCCGATGAACTCAAACAGTCTATCGAGTTGTGGTTTGCTTTCAAAAGTTTGTTTGACGAATTTTGCATAGAATACATATTCGTTAACATACTTAAATACAAATGACTTATGAAGATTTAGGTTTGCAAAAAATCGTCAGAAATTAACGGGTTATACTTAGTATAACCCGTTTTTTATTACTTAAAATAGTTCGAGCTGTTGAGGTGGCGGTTTCACTTCTGCTTGAGTTTTGCCGTGAAAAATTTCCATCATGCCGAATTGCTTGTCTGTAATTGTCATAATTCCCACATCTCCTCTTGGAGGCAAAACGCTTTTCACTCTTTTAATATGCACTTGTGAATTTTCATAACTTGAACAATGGCGTGTATAAATGGAAAACTGAAACATGTCAAAACCATCCTTCATTATTCCTTTTCGGAATTTAGTATAGTTTTTCCTGTCTTTTTCTGTATCAGTCGGCAAATCAAAAAATACCATTACCCACAAAATTCTATACTCGTTTAGTCTCATTAATTTAAACAGGGATATACAATTCTTTTCTCTTCGCCCATGAAACACTTCGCAAGTGATGCTGTCGTCCTTTGCAGACCAACCATCAAAGGACTTTTCTCTTTTTCAAAGTGAATATCCAATGTCGGAATAGATAATAGCATCTTTTTAATTTCTATAGTTACTTCCGAATAATCAACTTCGGTTTTTACTATATTCAAGACAACTTCATCAACAAACGGTCTGTACGGCTCCATTATGTCATCAGCAAGACAGTAAGCATTATACTTATTCTTGTGATGAATTCCAAGAGTTGGCAATAATCCCGATGCAACAAGACCTCTCGCAACAATTGCTCTTAAAATAGCATATCCATAATTCAATAAATTATTAGGCGGAAGTCCGAATCTGTCTCTTGTAAAATCAATTTCTTTAGGAAAGAGCCTCTTCCAGTAGTATGCAGAAGCCCTTGCCTCAAGATTCTTGCTGTCGTTTGATTTTACTTCATTTACCCACGCAAACATATTAGCCGAGTTCAATCCATTCTTTTTCAGTAAAGATGCCTGATTATAAATTTTAGCTGAAACAGTTTGCTGCCAGAGATTTTTTATAAGTGGTTTTTTAGCAGTTATTTGTTCTTTAAATCTTTCGGACTGAACTGAATTCCCGTCAAGATTTAAAAGCATTGAAGTTGGCATGTGTTTTTCGTTACACAAAACAACAGCAACATTGTTTTCAATAAGTTTTGATATAAGATATTGAGAAATTGTAACTCCGTGATGGTCTATAATAACAACTCCAATATCTTCAATCGGCTGAGAAATAGTTTCTTCAATACCTTTTTCAGGATTCTGTCTCTTAATCTTCAACTGTTCGTCTTGTGAAAACAAATAACAAGGATTACTAAAATATAGAGTTTTCTTAATCATAAACTGAATGGTCGAATATCACCTAAACGATTTACAAAAACTTTTATACATGTATCCTTTATTTTATTCTTGTTTTCATTGCAATATATACTCCCATTGGTTCCTTTGTTAAACTCTCCTTTGTATTCCTTTGAGTCCTTTGCTTTACCCTCGTGAATAGTTATTTCTTTAGCATAATTGTGTGGTTGGAAATAGAAATCTGAATCTGAAAACTTAACAACTCGAAATATTTTATCAAAAACATTTAGATAATCAAAATCAATATTTGATAACTCCACGTTTTTGGGTGGTACATAAACTAAATCATTATGGGATAAAGTGAATAACAATTTATAACCTTCTTTTTGATATTCTACTCCTTTTTCAGTTTGAAATGGATTTTCCCCGTTTGTTTTTAATAGTACAGCGTCAAAGAATGAAACAACATCAAATTTTCTTTCTTTTGTTTCAGGATGCTCATAAAAAGTAACACAAAAGTTACTACCTTTTTCTACTTCAAGCTTTCTCTTAATATTATATAACGGTGTCTTCCCTTGAACTTTTCCAATAATACCATCTTCTAATACTCTAACAGAATAAATAGGTATCGTCCTTTCTTTATTAAAATCAACAAGACCTTCGGGATTAAAAGCGTTATTAATATTGCCCTCATATTCAGGTTTATTAATATGTTTTTGGATATCATTCTGTAATTTGTTATCTGCAATATTTGAAATTTTATTTTCGGTTAGCTTACTAAGTTTGCATTTTGATATGTGTCTCTGAATATTATTGAAATCATAAACTCCATAGTTTGTTTCTAAATGTAATCGCCCTTTAATTGCCCAATTTCTTTGTTTACCATCTGTTTCATCCTGTTTTAATTTTACAATTCTATTTTTTTCTAAATAAAATTTCTTATACCAATTAATCCCTTTTGAAACAAGCCTTTTTTTGTTTTTATATGAAACAATTACTTTATTCATTGCAGTTTCAGCTAATGAATAAAAATATTCAGCACCTTTATCTTGCTTTCCTGTAGGCGGTATAAATTTTCTATAACTTTCGTTTAATGTATCTTCAATTATCTTTCTTTTTCCAGTAGAAATTTGATTTAGAAGATTTAATTGTTGAATAATCCCTTGTCTAGTGCATGCAATAATCAATGCATCTAGCGCATGATGGCGATGGTCATATCTCTTAGAGAATCCCTTTATAATTGTTTTCTTTTTTCCGGTAGGTTTGCCGTTTCTCCCAATTATATTAGATTCTTCAACTAATTTAACCGAAAATTTATCTTCTAATCGTTGAAATCTCGGTTTTATTAGTCGACGCATTAATTCTGACACTCCCCACTGTTCTTTTAAGTAATTTGTAACATGTCCTGATGTAGATTTAACATTAATAGTCCCAACAATTTTACCAAGTTCTTCTTTTATTCTTTTTGCTATATATTGTGTCTCTTTTAATTGTCTTTCAATAAAATCATCAGGTATTTCTTTTAATGTTAACATTCTTCTCTTGTTCTGAGGATACAAACGTATAGAATGAATGAAATCTTCATAGCTTAATTTATTGTGCATTGTTCCTGTATTCATATATTCAAATGCAGTCATATTGCTTTTATCAGAATTAATATGACTTTCACAAACGACTTTATTAATTAAACCATCGTTGTAAAATCTTGATCTGGGTATAATATGATCAATCTCAATACTTTCTGTAAGAATATCACTTAATTGTATAAAATCACCGGTATAAGGTGACCGTTTGCCTTGTTCGTTCCAAAGCTTGATTTTCTCAATATCTGAAAGGGATGGGTTATAATTTATTCCTTTAATTTCTTTTATCTCATTAATAATTCTTTTGTTCGCTTCTTTATTACTATTTTGCGAATTATATATTTTTTCTCTTTCTTCTTTGCTACTTTTTAATTCTCTGGCTAATTCAATTTTAATTTCACCATCTTTTAATTCGGGATATTTTCTCCAAACATCTTTTACTAACATTAAAGTCTCATTCACAATTTGTTCTACAACAGGATTTCTTAATGAATGCCGTGGAACAGGAACTATTTCGTCCGGACTTTCATACTTGTCTAATTGTTTAGCAGAATGTTTTCCATAAATAAGAGATGCTGCTTCATAATAAGAAAGACTTTTAAATTCTGAAATATTAATCTTAGTCTTTATCGCTTTTAATGTTTTTGGGTCGAAATCATCGTTTATTTGGTCATCTAAGAAATCAGCAATCCTTTGTTTAACTTTTGATGTTAAATTATCTTCATTATATAAATAACCACAACGCATTAATGGTAGTAAATTATTTATAGCTTTCAAACTTAAAGATGCATATTGGGTTTCAGAATAATCTATTTTAATTAGTTCTATGACTAATTCTTCTGGAATTATATTCTCTTCACTGAATTGTTTTCGTAGTAATGAGTTAATATTAAGTATCCCATTTCTTATTCCTTTTTCATCTCCCACTGAGTATATCAAATGCCACAATCTTAAATACAATTCTTTCGTATCAAATATTGAAGATCCATCGTAATTAAATCTTTTGAATATTTTCCTGTATAAACTTTTAGTCCTATTTCCTGTCCATTTTGTTTTTTCTGCAATATTAGAATATGAAAAATTACTAATATGTTTCTTGATTTCTTTATCTATATCCTTTTTGTCTGCTTCTTCTCTTTTATTTAGATAATCAAATAGAATTACCTTCAAATCATCGCCAATTTCTATTGATTCTTCGTTTTCATTAAAAATAATAAGGTTGTGAATTTGCTGCCATATTCTAAACTCCTGAAAATCGGGATGACTTTTGGGGCATGTTTTAGGTCCATTCCTTATCTTATTTGATTCTCCAGTTTCTTTATCAAGAATTTCAACATATTTTTCTTCAAATTGGCAATCGCTTATGGTTTTGATTTGGGATTTTAAATCTCTTTGATAATAAATAATATACTTTCTAACAAATTCACCAAGGCCTTTTTGAGACCAGATTTTTCTTTCATTGAAGTTATTCTTTGGAATAATTGATTCAAAAGCTTCATTCTTTCTCAAAAGATTGTCAATATCAATGCCCTCTATAAGCCATAATTCCTTTTGCTTTTCCCAGATAGCTTGAAATTCATTTTCATATAGCTCTCTATTAACTACATTTTCTCGAACTTTAAAATTGTATAATTTATTTTCGTTTTTTGCTTTTAAATATTCTTCATAGAAATATTCTCCAGGAAAACCACCTGAATTGGCTATTGCATCGTTTAGTTCCTTTCTACCTTTTTGCCAGTTATTTGGAAATGAAAAAGTATATTTAGTCTCTTTTGTAGTTTTGAGGAAATCTTTCTTAATTTCTAGAATAATGTTTTCTCCACAGTACTTCTTAAAAATATATTTGTCAGTGTTCGCCTTCCTTCCGTCTTCCAATATAATTAAATATTCGTCTTTCTTTGTTCTCCCTTTTAGATTACCAGTAATCTCAACTGAAATTATTTTCACATTCTCAATAGTGATATCGTGTTCCTCTGTTTTAATATCATCTTTCTTTTCAACAGTGTTTAAATCTTCATTCTTTGCTTTCTTATTGCTTTTGAATCCTCTTCGTTGATTAAGATGATATATTATTCGAAACAAATCCTCTAAACTTACCTTCTCTTTTAATGCTTTACTTCTTAGAAGATATATTTCATAAGGTGAATACTGTTTATCACCATTTTGAAATGAACCTTGTGGCAATAATATTTTATTTCCAATAAATTCAGCTTTATTAAAAAGAGGTTCAAGCCCTGTAGGTATAATTCCTAATTTAAAACAAAGTTTAATTAAATTATTTCTTCTCTGTTTAAATCTATCATTTAATCTTCTCATACCTCTTTTTTGTCTTCTCGTTGCATTTTTAGTAATAGTCCGCCCTTTTTCAAAATCTCTGTGCTCATCCTTCTCTGGTATAATTCTGCTTCCGATGGCATCAATATTATGCAACAAACTATCTTTTTCGGTTATCAAAGCCCAACCTATGGAATTAGTACCTATATCTAAACCAAGAATTTTTTTCATAAAGAATTATATTTTATTTAGTTTAAATTATTATTAGTTTAATACAACAAAATTTTGAAAGCAACCACAATAAGGATTATTCCGTTGTGAGAACTTTTCAGTAGCCCCGATAGTAATATCGGGGTTATTGTTTATAATATCAAATTGATTACAATCAATTTATTCATCTTATTCTTTTTTAAATTACCTTTTCTCCTAATTATCGCGATTCACAGAAAGACAAAATGTCGATATTGAACGATATTAATATCTTTTCTCGCAAAGTTCATAATAAATAATTATCAATTTCATTTTCAGCAGCATTTGCTAATATCTTTATTGATGTTTGCACATCAATACTATCAACCCTGACCTTAGAAAAGTATTATTATATAGAGGTATTGTAATTTAACTGCTACAATAAAAATATTCAATAACAGAATAAATACTAACGAAATAAAACCTCACATCCACGGATGCAATATAGCAGTTAAAGAAGCCTCACAAGTCATTGATTTTTTTATTTCAAACCCTAAAAAACAAAACTTAATGATTTACGGGAAATTTTTTAGCAAATTTTTAGACAAGTAAAAATATTTTAATTGTCAAGCGGTATATTTGCAAAAATCTTAAAAATGGATGTTTGATTTAAAAATTAATTCTCGTAACTTGCAATCGAATAAAAGTTCTTTGGAAAAGAATCTGTAATTCAATATCGAATAGATATTAAGTTACATTTAGAAAGTGAGAAAATATAAATGATAATAGTAAAGGAAAAGTTGTGGTTTAACTGGTCTGTCGCAAAGAGCGATACAATATTTATAAAACAGTTTACGATATCCATAAGAGACAGAGCTAGAACCAGACAATTCATAAATATGAAAATAAAAGTGTTCAGGAGCATTGAAGTACTTAGGATTTGATTTCTTAAGTTACCTCCGATTAATTGATATATTAATTTTGATATATTAAAGTTAAACAATAAATTAATTTTATGAATACTTTAGAATTTAAAAACATGAATAAAATGAGCGAGAAAGAGGTTGACGACTTTTTATTACATGTAGTTCACGAATTGAAGAAATCACCAGGATACGGTGAGGTTTCAATAGGTATTAACAATAGCAAAGTTGTTACTATTAAACCAACACCTACATATAATTTTGGTGGGAATAAGAAGAACTGATGAAGCTGATGAACAAATGATTACACTTTTGAAAACAAATGCAAACAAATGCAAAGATGCTAAAGGTAACTGACTACATAGGTCTTTTTAAAAAGATTTAATATTCTTAATTTGAAATTAGAAAGTTAAGACAGTTCTTTAAAAACACTTAAGAATCGCTAGTGGGAAAACCAAGGGCGAAATTGGTAAGCAGAAATGCTTTCCGGTTTCGCCCTTTTTATTTATTAAAACTTTTAAATGGAAACAGAAAAATGAAAATAAACAAAAATAATAAGATAGAAGAAAAACTTGATGAGATATTACTAAGATTGCAGGAATCAGAAAATATATTAACATTCTCAGATGCCTGCAAATATTTATGCGTATCCGAATCAACTTTATACAAACTGACATCTTTTAGAAAAATAGAATATTACAAACCGAACGGCAAGATGATTTACTTTTCGAAGGTACAGCTAAATTCTTACATAAAGAGCCGCAAGGTTCTGAAAAAGACAGAGAAATATAAGTTATCAAAACCTAAAGCAGGGATGAAAGCAAGATGACAAAGCCGACTTCACATATTTCAGATTTTGTTAATTTCCTTGTAGTTTGCATACCGCTTTTTGAGAAGAAAGTAAAAAAAGTGTACTCAATGCCTGTTGAAAGTCTGTTCATTCCCTGTATAAAGTGTACTGATTCTATATGCAAAGTGTACTTCTTGTATATGTCTCATGTATTCCTGACGTACATAGTTTTAAGTATTTGGGGAAATGTACGGGCTTTGTTTTTTTCAAAGAGGAAAAGGTGGGGTGAACTACCTCGCTTTACAGGCAAAAGTCCCCCCGTGCGGTTCTGCTATTCCGAACGGCACGACGTTATTCGTGTAAGTTTATTAATTAAAAGTATAATAAAAAATTGAAAGGTTATAAATCATGGCATACGTGCGTGATCAACATCTCGGAGTAATACAGGGGGCATTAGGTCCTCAGGTATTCAAAAACAGAAGGGGAAAGTCATACGTGGCTCAGCTTCCACATAGCAGCGGTAAGACTCCTTCTGTAAACGTCATAAATGTCAGAAAGAAATTCGGCGTTATTACAAGGTTTGCTAAGTCAGTGAATTCGATTCCTGCTTTGAAGACCGTTTGGGATATTGCCACCCCTGACAATATGTCGCCATTTAATGGTATTTTCAAGACAAACTATTCTAACGTTACCACGAGTGATGTTTTGAGTACTGCCTTGATTGTTCCAAGGTTCTACGGATTCGGAATCACAAGCACAGACTTGACTGTTGACGAAACGTCTATCAATTTATCGATTGACCCAATTGGCACGGACAGCAGCATTGATACTAACGTTGAGAAGTTTATTCAGCTCTGCGCAGTTCTCAAATGCACTGACCCGTCAATCGTTGACAGTCCTGGTATAATTTTTGCTCCGGTCATGTCCTCAAACGTAATTCTCAATCTTGCGAATCCTTTGAGTTTTACGATTGAGTTTAAAGACTTTGAACAGGCAATTTACGAGGCTTATGATACACACCTTACTTTTCTCGCCCTGGTTACTCTTGATGCGGATGGTAAGGCTATCCATTATTCCGAAGAATTAACAGCTTAAGCAGATGAAACCTTTCAGTCGACTGAATATGAAAACAAAATGCAGAATATCGGCAGAGGTCATGGATATCATGCAGCCAAACTTTTATCAGTTCTCGAAATCTGAATCAGTGCAGTGTTTATCCTCACCCGAGCCCTGTTCACCGGCATCCGTTATCACAGGGGGAGTCGCCCTCCCCCTGCTTTTAAATACTCTTTATAATTTTGAATCAAGCATTACGAATCACGAGTCACGAATCACAAGTTGCGAAACACATGTCACGCGTTACGAATCACGTGTCACGAAACTAACTACTAAATTCTAACTACTAAATACTAAAAAAATGGCACTAGCAAAATTTAATTTTCCCGGTATGACAATCTCAGGTAAACTCAACGACGTTGTCTATAGAACACGTAACGGTAAAACATACGTATCTTCGCTTCCGCGCTTTTCAGGAAAAGTAACTGAAAGTCAGAAAACAACTCGTAAAGATTTTAAATTTGCGTCTAAACTCGCATGCAGTCTGCGTAAAGCGGCTCATGCTGAAGATGCATGGAGAAAGCACGTAAGGAAAAATCAAACAGTTTATAATGTAATCTTTAGCAATGCTTACAATATGGCGCGTGGAAATAAGATTTCCAATTATGCTTATATTTATCCTGCCTATTCGTACAGTCTGGGAGAAGATTCGGTGCATATCGAAAACGGCAGAATTACAGCATCAGTAAAAACAGATTACTTCTCTGATTCTGGAGATAAATCCCCAATGTATGCGCAAATGTCAGTGGTGATTTATTGTACCGAGCCTCAGAATGATGATTTCCCTGAAAGTTATTTTCTTAACCTTAATTCAAAAGAGATTCTCATATCGAAAAACGGTACTTTTGATTTCTACATTAATCTTAATGAATGCACGGACACGGGTGACTGTCTTACGGACGAGGATATCTGCCGTCATTCCTTGTATGATAATCATACTTACTTTGTATCGTTTGCTATACTCGATAAAAATAAATATTATCTCGACCATACTGAAACATTATCTTTTATAAACATTAAATAATTAAATCAATGAAAGCAGAAAAAATAAAACATGTGCTCGCAGACGCAGTCGTCAGCGATGAAAGCTCTGAAATCGTTTGGGATAATTTTAACTTATCCGAAAATGAACTCACGGCAAAGGAAATTTTCTTCGACTTTAATAAGAATGAGTTCGATAAAGACATTGATGATTTCTTTCCTGTACTTACTCCTTTTGAGGATTATGATCTTTCAGTTAAGAAAATTCACGATAGGAAAGAATACCTCGAAATTGAAACATGCAGAATTATTCCAAATGAAGCTTACAGCGGGATAATTAAGACTGAACACTATGTCAACGGAAAACGCATAGAGTTAATCGAAACGGAATATGTGCGTCTGGTCATGCTGTTTGTTTTTCCGGAACCTCACAATATTTTTAAACCATACAATGTCATGAAACTGGTATCGCTTCCCGTGAAGTTCAGACCCGGGAAGAAGCATTATTTTACCGTGCTCCTTCCGCCGGATTTCAATGAATATGTTTATTGCTGCAAGAAGTATTATATATATACCTACGCATATAATTTCGAACTCGACTTGTATGAAAATAAAAACAACCTCGGACTTATGTGCGAAAACATCATCTCGTTCTCAAACACAGAATCATTCGTGGGTATAAATACAAAGTATAAATCCATAGCACAGGAAGACATTCTTGAGAAAAGGAGCAGTATCTCAATCATCAGTTGAAATAAAAGATGTCATTTACAAGAAAACGAAAATGTGCTTGTCATATGTAAAATAATTATACATGAGGTGTCATCCCCGCGTGTGTTTGGCGGGGATCTAACCCTTGCATTTGTTGTTCTTTCTCAAGCTGGAAGCTTGAGTTACATTAAGAGATTTGCTTTTAGAGTAGGGCAAGCATCTTGCTTGCTGCTCTCCTTAATTGCCGTCACCTTAATTGCCGTCTCCTTAATTGCCGTCACCTTTAGGTGACGGATAGGATAGAATTATTAAGAATTGGCTTTAGCCCGATACAAAATATTAATTAGGCTTAAGCCAATATTTATGTCTCATTCTTCATCCGTTGACTAAAGTCAACGGCAATTGTATTCTTACCTCATGCTGGAAGTCTTTGCATCCCGATTCTTTTTATCGGGACTCTTAAAGCAATTCCTTTTCTACCGATTCCAGTACGTCTTTTTCTGTGAGGTTTTTCTTCCTCTTATCGAATGTGTCTGTGATTTTACCGTATATCAATAATGCAAATGCTGCCACTACTCCGATTGCAGCGAAGTAAAACCAGATGTAATATGCTTTGTCGTATGCCGTCGGCAATAGCTCGGGTGCCACTGTTGACGGGTCGGGACAGTATGCAGTCAGCAAGTATCCTGATATACCGAATCCAAGCAGTGATGAAAGGAATGAATGCAGATGCGAGAAGCCGAGGTATAATCCCTCTTCTCCTTTTGGCGCTTGCAATGAAAAATATTCAAGGTATCGCGGTGAGATGAAACATTCGGCAAGTCCCTGAAAAACAATTCCTACGATTAACATCACGGTTATCGGATGTGCTGTGAATAGTCCAAAGATTGACACAGACGTTCCCGTGAAAGATTCCAGCAGATAGCTCGACGCCATCGCGAGAGCGGAGACGGGCATCAGGAACATACCCACAGACATTGAATATACCGCTTTCACTTTCCTCATAAGGTTGGTGATGAAATAAACTGACACAACCACCACGAACGGATTCATGTTTGCTATCCATTCGGGCGATGCCGACGCTCCAACTGTTCTCAGTATGTACTTTGGCATCGTTGCGTAAAGCTGATGCTGAATTATCCAGAATCCCGTTACTATGAGTATTAATACTATTAACCTTTTGTTTGCAACTATTCTTACAAAGCTGTCCCAGACTTCTTTTAACTTCTTTCCCTCGCCGACTAAATCAGCATTTTTGTAGAGCAGATATACTACGATGAGTGCAATGAATGTCATAAGTCCCGCGTAGAGATTCACATACACAAGCCCGAGTTCAATCCTCAGCGGATATGCGAATGTCTTTCCGAGAAATGCGCCGACGTTCACCATTCCGTAAAATATCGAGAATCCTTTTGCACGGTTTGCTTCAGTCGTTGTTTTTGCTATCGTTCCTGTGATTACAGATTTTATGAACGAGCCTCCGAACATAACAACAGCAAGCGCAGGAAGTACCATAGCTTTGAATGGAAAAAGTCCGAGTGCCGTGTACCCTATCGTTAATAAAGCAAATGCAAGCAGTATTGATTTTCGGAATCCTATTTTATCCGCATAAGCTCCCGCAAAAGGAGGTAGGAAATAAAGTCCCGCTGAAAATACGCCGCCTATCCATGCTGCCCAGATATCGTCGTATCCAACTACAGTCGTAAGGTACAGCGTTATAGCAATAAAAAATCCGTAATATGCCGCCCGTTCAAACAGTTCAACTGTGTTGGCAACCCAGAACTCCCTTGTGTATTTTACTTTCGCCATTGAAAAAGTTTAGTTGCGATAATATAATAAGTTTTACGTAAAAAGCGTATTGAATTAAGTCAAAGAATTTGCATTTTGAATTTACTATTTTACTTAAAGAAAAGATTTTACCACAGAGCTACAAACAAAGAAAAGATTTTACCACAGAGCGCACAGAGAAGCACAGAGATGGACATAGAATTCACAGAGAAAACATGAAGCACAATAAGAACTAGAAAATTTTACCGCAAAGGGCGCAGAGAAGAACAAAGGTCGCAAAGAGAACAAAGAATATTTGACTCGAACGCAAAAAAGAGATTAAATTTTAAGAATTTTTATTATTTAAAGAGAAAAACGGTTTTGAGTTTATATGAATAGTGAGCTGAAAATTATCCTTAGTCATATTAAATCTAACGGCAATCCCGCAAACCTTGCAGGTATGCAGCGTTTCGGCATACGTTTCGAAGAAGCTTTCGGATGCAGTATTCCTTTCCTCAGAAAACTTGCTAAACAATACAGGAATAATCACGAACTTGCTCTTGAACTCTGGAGTAAAGGAATTCATGAGGCGAGAATTGTTGCATTTCTTATTGACGACCCCGCTAAGGTTACGAAGAAGCAAATGGAAAAATGGCTGAAGGACGTTAAATCGTGGGATATATGCGACGGTCTCTGCAGTAATCTTTTCAGGAAGACGGAGTTTGCGCTTGAAAAAACACTCGAATGGTCTTTCAGGAAAGAAGAGTTTGAAAAGCGTGCAGGGTTTGTGATGATGGCTGTTATGGCAGTTCACGATAAATCTCTTACAACGCGGGATTTTGATTTGTTTCTGAGAAGAATTAAAGAAGAAGCAGGCGACGGAAGGAACTTCGTGAAGAAGGCTGTAAACTGGGCACTGCGGCAGATTGGTAAGAGGGATTATGAGCTTTATGAGAAAGCAAAAGCCTGCGCGGAAGAAATAAAAATGCTTGACTCGAAGTCTGCAAGATGGATAGCGGGGGATGCGCTTAGGGAATTCCGCACTGAGTCGACTATGAAAGTTCTCGCAAGAAGGTCATCGAAACAAAAGTAGTATTATATTATGAATAAAATCTTAAAAAGATTTGTTAACTTCTGGGAGTCCGAATTCAGCCTGACGATTTTCTTCGTCTCAATTATCCTGCTGAACTTTGTGATAATCCCCTTTTCGGACAACTTTGATTCCGGTACAATTTTAGAAAAAACACTTTATCTTCTTGTTATTGTATCAGGTGCGGCGGCTCTGTCCGAAAACAAGGTGTTTAAATTTCTCGTTTCTGCGTTCTCTGTAATTGCTTTTGTCGTCTGGCTGTTTAACAGAGATCACAGTATCCACTGGCTGGATATTATTGACGCTTCATTGCAGGCAATATTCTTTCTTATTCTGCTAGTTCTGATTTTAATGAAAGTCTATAAAGGCGGTGTCTTTACGATGGAAAGACTGGGGGGCGCAGTTGCGGGATTTCTGCTGACTGCAAATGTATTTACGGCAGTCTATCTGATGATGAGCTTAATTTATGGCGTCGGTATTTTTAACGTTCCAAACATAAATATAGCAAGCCTCAATCATTTTAGTTTTATTACGATTACTACAGTGGGATACGGGGATATTATACCGATACATCCGGTAGTCCGCTCCCTGAGCAACCTCGAGGCTGTTATAGGACAGCTTTATCCCGCAGTGCTGATTGCAAGGCTGATATCACTCCAACCTAGAAAGAAGCAGAAGGAGGAAAATTTATAAACCGTTTATGATATTTTATACAATTGAATTATGTTCTTTTTTTCCATAATTTTATATAACAATGTTATTTCCCTATTAAACTATCTTAGGAGCAAAAATGATTTCAAGGATTACTCTTTTTCTTTTGTTGTTAACATCTCTTCTATTATCTTCATGCGGAAAAAAAGAAGTTAACGCACCGGCACCGCCGGAAATTAAATTCATAACATCCATAGAGAAAGATGTTCCCGTTAGACATGAATGGGTCGGACAAACTCTCGGCGCTGAGGATATTGAAGTGCGGGCACGAGTTGACGGTTTTATATCGGGTGTATATTTTACTGAAGGAACACAGGTTTCGCAGGGTGCACTGTTGTACATAATCGATACTCCTGACCTGCGGCAAAGAGTAGCTGAAGCAGAAGGAAGCCTTACTGCAGCAAGAACTATGCTCGTACAGGCTGAATCAGATGTTTTAAGGTACACGCCTCTTGCTGAAAAAGGAGCTGTGAGTGCCAGACAGCTTGAAATAGCGGTGGCTACGAGAGACGCACGGCTTGGAGATGTAGAATCCGCTGAGGCATCATTGAAACTTGCTAAGATTAATCTCGGTTATGCAAGCATTACAGCACCGATTTCAGGTATAATAGGAATCACGAATTTCAAAATTGGAGACTACGTCAGCAAACTTACGACAGGACCGCTGAATACGGTATCAAACGTTGACCCTATACTTGTAAGGTTTTCAATCAGCGAGCAGGAATATCTTGCACTCGTAAAAAGATACATGGAAAAAACAAAGAATCCGAGTATCAGCAGGGAAGAATCGAAATCAATTCTTGAAATGATTCTCGCTGACGGTTCAACTTATAATTATACAGGCTCGATTAATGTTCTGCAAAGACAGATTGACCCATCCACGGGAACGCTGATGCTGCAAGGGACTTTCCCGAACCCTGAAAAAGTAATAAGACCCGGGCAGTATGCAAAAATAAGGACCATTGTAAACGTGCTGAAGAATGCAGTAGTTATTCCGACAAAATGTATATTCGATTTGCAGGGTTTGAGTCAGGCTTATGTTGTGAATGCACAGGGATTAACAGAAATAAGAACACTGAAAGTTATTACAAAGATTGGACAGCTGGCTGTTATTGAATCGGGTATAAAAGCAAATGAAAAGGTTATTTCTGAAGGAATTTTGAAAGTGAAACCCGGTATTCCTGTAAAACCGGTTGATGAGAGTGCAGGGCTCGATTCTTTAATCATAAAGGAAGGGCTAAAATAATGTCAAAATTTTTCATTAACCGGCCGATTGTCGCTATGGTAATTTCCATAGTGCTTGTGCTTGTGGGTGTGATTGTCATGAGAAGTCTGCCTATTTCACAGTATCCTGACATTGTACCACCAAATATTAACGTTTCCACTTCTTATACGGGTGCTTCTTCGGTTGATATTGAACAGTCTGTTGCCACTCCTCTCGAACAACAGATAAACGGTGTGGAGAATATGATATATATGAAGTCGATAAATGCGAGTGATGGTTCAATGACATTGCAGGTTACTTTTGATGTCGGCTCTGACCTCGATAATTCAAACGTATTGACACAGAACCGTGTTTCGCAGGCAACTTCATTCCTTCCGAATTCCGTAAAACAGTACGGTGTTACTGTTAAGAAGTCGCTTGTATTTCCGCTTATGCTTTTTTCAGTGACTTCAAAAGACGGGACTTATGATAATGCTTTTCTTTCAAACTATGCTTCTATCAATATAATTGACGAACTCAGCCGTACGAACGGTGTGGGTGATGTACGTGTGTTCGGCGGAAGTGACTATTCGATGAGAATATGGCTTAAGCCAGACATGCTCGGAAAGATGGGTATTACCATTCCTGATATTGCGAATGCTATTCAGGAACAGAATGTGATTTCGCCCGCAGGGCAGATTGGTGCGGCTCCTTCTCCTCCGGGGACGGATTTTACTTATACAGTAAGAACTAAAGGAAGACTCCTGAACGAACAGGAATTTGGCAATATAGTTATAAAAACCAATCCTGACGGCTCACAGCTTTTCCTGAAAGATATTGCACGAATTGAGCTCGGTACTTTATTTTATGGCATTCAGGGCAGAAACAACGGAAGCACGGCTGCAGTTATTGCGGTGTATCAGCTTCCCGGCTCGAATGCGTTAAAGGTTGCCGAAGATGTTAAGAAAGTTGTGGAAGATGCTTCGAAGATTTTTCCTCAAGGTATAGAATATGATATATCGCTCGATACAACTCTGCCCGTTGAAGAAAGCATAACAGAGATTATTCATACGCTTTTTGAGGCAGTGCTCTTGGTTATACTTGTTGTGTTTATATTCCTGCAGAACTGGAGAGCAACACTTATTCCGCTCATCACAGTGCCGGTTTCGCTCATTGCGACTTTTATCATGTTTCCGCTTCTCGGATTTTCAATAAATACTCTTTCTCTGCTCGGTATGGTACTGGCAATCGGTATAGTTGTTGACGACGCTATCGTTGTCGTTGAGGCAGTAATGCACCACATAGAGCAGGGACTTTTGCCTAAAGAGGCAACAATAAAAGCCATGTCAGAAGTAACGAGTCCGGTAATCGCAATTGCACTAATACTTGCGGCGGTATTTATTCCTGTTGCTTTTATGGGCGGTATAACGGGAAGTCTCTACCAGCAGTTTGCGGTAACTATAGCTATCTCGGTGCTATTCTCTGCGTTTAATGCTTTGACTCTCAGTCCCGCGCTTGCTGCACTGCTTTTGAAACCCAAAGGAGGGAAAAAATCTCCGCTTGATAAATTCTATGTATGGTTTAACAAAAGATTCGGCAGTTTTACGAACGGGTACATGTCGCTTACTGGAATACTCGTAAGAAAAACTATACGCTCTGTTTCATTCATAGGTGTTATAATTGTACTGCTTCTTGTTTTATTCAAAGCCGTGCCATCGGGGTTTGTACCTGAAGAAGATAACGGATACTTTATGGCAAGCGTGATTCTTCCAGATGCGAGTTCTATTCAGAGGTCTGATGAAGTCTGCAAAAAAGTTGAAAAGATTTTTTCAGAAACAAAAACCATTGATAACTATACAACTGTAGTAGGTTACAATTTTATATCAGGTGTTACGGGCAGTAATGTAGGCGGGTTCTTTATTGCGATGAAGCCATGGAGCGAAAGAAAAGGTGAAGGGGAGAGTTCATTTGAAACTATCGAGATGCTAAATAAAAGGCTTGCCGAAGAGATTCCCGAAGCAGTGGCTTTCGTATTCGGGCCGCCTGCAATTCAGGGACTCGGGTCAGGCTCGGGATTTTCTTTCATGCTTCAGGATAAGAGCGGAAACACTCCTGAAGAACTGTTTATAATGACGCAGAAGTTTATGGCTGCGGCAAAACAGAGACCTGAGATTGGTTCAATTACATCGTTCTACCGTTCTAACGTTCCGCAGATATATGCCGATATTAATCTCGATAAAGTAATGAAACAGGGGATTGATATAAGCTCTGTTAATCAGACGCTCGGCACTTTTCTTGGCTCGAGTTACATTAACGACTTTAACAAGTTTGGAAGGGTCTATCGTGTTTACCTTTCTTCAGAAGGGGAGTACAGAGATGCTTTGAATGATTTCGGGCAGTTCTTCGTGAAGAATAATAAGGGAGAGATGGTGCCGCTAAGTTCTATCGTGTCAATTAAAAATGTAACAGGTCCCGACTTCACGAACAGGTTTAATCTTTACAGAAGTGCTCAGCTGACAGGAACACCGGGAGCGGGATATTCTTCAGGAGAATGTCTGAATGCTTTGAAGGAGGTCGCTGCTGAAGTACTGCCGACAGGATGGGGTTATGACTGGTCTGATATGTCTTATCAGGAAGAAAAGGCATCGGGTACGGGTGCTACTGTATTTGTACTTGCTCTTGTGCTTGTCTTTCTGATTCTAGCTGCCCAGTATGAAAGCTGGTCACTTCCAATGAGTGTTCTGCTTGGTACACCGTTCGCAATCTTCGGCGCGATGCTCGGGCTCTGGATTTCAAGGCTTTTCAGCGAATCGTTTGTAAATAATATTTATGCGCAGATTGGATTCGTGACTCTTATTGGTCTTTCAGCTAAGAACGCTATACTTATAGTCGAATTTGCAAAGGAAAAAAGAGAAAAGGGTGAGCCGATTATTCAGTCTGCACTCGAGGCGGCACAGTTAAGGCTGCGCCCAATTTTAATGACGTCTTTTGCGTTTATACTTGGTGTTGTGCCGCTTGTAAGGGCATCGGGTGCGGGAGCTGAAGCAAGGAAAGTAATGGGAATGGCTGTATTTGCTGGACTGCTTGTTGCTACTTCACTTGCCATATTCCTTATACCTGCTTTGTTTGTAATGGTAGAAAAATATTTTGTAAGAGAAAAGAAATCTGAAACTAATCATGATGTCTTTTCTCCTCCGCCTGAGATAGCAGAGAAGAAAGGAGATGAATAATATGAAAAAGTATATTATAATCTTGTTCCTGGTGTTTATTGGCGGTTGTTCGGTCGGACCTGATTACCAGAAACCCGAACTGGATATTCCAAAAGATTTTTTCAGCGATGATTCTTTAAAAATCAAAGACAGTCTTTCGCTTGCTGTTGCCGATACTTCTTGGTGGTCTTTGTTCAATGACCCGAAATTGACTGAGCTTATTAATACAGCTATCAAAGAAAATTCCGATATTCTTATGGCATCTGCACGCATTGAACAGTATCTCGGACTGTACGGAGTTTCAAAAGCTGATATGTATCCTCAGATTAACGGACAGTTATCGGGAAAATACGGGCAGAACTCTTCCGTAAATACGGGCACTGACATGAATCCGAAACGGGCAACTTTCAACGTCGGTGTTTCTGCAGACTGGGAGATTGACCTGTGGGGCAAGATACGCCGCTCAAATGAATCAGCAAGAGCTGAACTGCTTGCCGCTGAAGAATCGAAGAGGGGAATTGTACTTTATATTGCATCGCAGGTTGCTTCTTCATACATTGATTTGCTTGCTCTGAAAGCACAGCTTCAGATTACGAAGAACACAATCGATTCGAGGGAATATTCACTGTTCCTTTTCAGACTTAGAAGAGCGCAGGGCGATTTATCTGACCTTGAACTTGCTCAGCTGGAGTCTGAATACTGGACTGCACGTGCGAGGTTGCCGCAAATTGAAAAGAGTATCGTTCAGGTTGAAACTGCTATAAGTGTTCTTATCGGTAAGAATCCGCAGAGGATTGAAACGGATAATCTTCTTGACAGTCTATCCGTACCCGATGTGCCGTCGGGAATTCCCTCAAAGGTTCTTGAAAGAAGACCTGACATAAAACAGGCGGAACAAAAACTCATCTCTGCAAATGCAAAGATTGGAGTCGTGAAGGCTATGTATTACCCGAGCATTTCACTGAGCGGTCTTCTCGGACTTGCAAGCAACGACCTGACAACGATACTGAATCCATCTGCTTATTTATGGAATGTTGCGGGCAATATTACAGCTCCTATTTTTACAGGAGGGAAAATATCAAATCAGGTTAAAGTAGCAGAAGCAGTGAAGAAAGAACTTCTTCAGTCGTATATATCCACAGTCAGGAATGCTTTCAGGGAATCGGAAAACGCTTTCTCCGACAGGGTGTTTACGCAGGAACAGCTTGAACTTGAAGGTAAGATGGTAGAATCACTCGAGCTTTATAAAAGTCTTGCCGATATGCGTTACAATGAAGGCGTTTCGAGCTATCTTGAAGTGCTTGATGCAGAAAGGTCGTTGTTTTCCGCTCAGCTTGAGTATGTTAACACAAAATCAACGTTGTACAAAAGCATAGTGAATATTTATAAGGTTCTTGCAGGTGGATGGATTGACAGGTTAAATGATAAAACAGTGAAGTGATACACAATTTTTGAACTCCTTCCCAGGCTCAGCCTGGGAAGGAGTTGTTAAAATATTCTCTATCAGTTTTTATCATAATTAATCCGCTCTTTCAGCGTGCGTTCATGATTATATTCCAAAATCATCTTTAAGTATCTGTCTTGCACCTTCTTCAAAAGTTCTCGGTTTAAAGTCCGTCATTATTGATTTTAGCCTTTGTATGTCTGTCATTTTCTGGTACATACCGTCGGGTTTTGTTGTATCCCAGTTTATTTTTCCGTCATAACCTACAAGGTCCTTTGTTATATCAATGTATTCTGCAATGGAATGGTCTGTACCCGTACCTATATTTACAATTTCTGAACTATTGTAGTTTTCCATTAAGAAGACAAGTCCGTTTGCGCAGTCATCCACGTAAAGCGCTTCTCTTCTTGGTTTACCCGTTCCCCAGAATGTCGGAACAATACCTTCTTTCTTTGCCATAACAAGTTTCTTTATCATGGCTGCTATGAAGTGACTGTTGTTTAAGTCGTAATTATCCCTCGGTCCATACATGTTTGTAGGCATTATTTCGAGTGTGTTCAAACCATACTGGTCTCTGTATAGCTGGCATGCAATAACACCCATGCCTTTTGCGATAGCGTATCCTTTATTCGTTTCTTCAAGCGGACCAGCCATAAATCTTGACTCATTTATCGGCTGAGGATTTTCTTTCGGATAAATGCATGTAGAACCCGTGAATAATAACTTCGTTTTCGGAGAGTGGCTCTTTACCGAATCAAGAGTGTAAAGAATCATAAGTGCATTCTGGTATAAGAAGTCAGCCTGTCTTGAATTGTTTGCAAGTATTCCGCCGACAAGTCCGGCGACCATGAACAAATATTCGGGCTGAATATTTATCATAAAATCATCTACCATTTGTTTGTTAAGCAGGTCAAATTCTGTATCTTTTGAAACAGCGTAAACCTTTTCATATCCTTTGCTCTTTAAATTTCTTACGACTGCACTGCCTAACATCCCCGTGCCGCCAAAGACAGCTATTTTAGACTTTTTATCCATACTATATGTTTATATTATTAATATTTTTCTTTCTGTCATTTCTTCAATTGCATACTTTATACCTTCTTTGCCCATACCGGAAAGCTTCAACCCTCCGTAAGGCATTGAATCAACCCTGAAAGCAGATACTTCATTTATAACAATTCCACCTGCTTCAATGTTCTCGTATGCATACATTGCGTTACTCAGATTATTCGTAAAGATTCCAGCTTGTAATCCGTAATCTGAATTATCAAGTTCTTCTACAACTTGCTTGAAGTTTATAAATCCCTTTAATACCATTATTGGCGCAAACACTTCTTTAGAGTTTATGTTACAAGCTATAGGAACGTCTATCATTAATGTCGGCTCGAGCACGGCTCCGTCTCTCTTGCCGCCAGTCAGAAGCTTACCGCCGGATTCTATAGCTTCCTGTATCCATCTTTCAGCACGCTTTGCTTCGGTTTCATTTATCATCGGACCTGCAAGGCAATTCTCGTCATCAGGATCTCCGTAAACAACTTTGTTAGCCGCATCAACCATCTTCTTCTCGAACGCTTCGTATAAATTGCGGTGAACATATACCCTTTGTACTGAAATACACGATTGTCCTGCTCCGTAAAATCCCCCGGTTATGATTTTGGGGATTGCTGCGTCTATATCTGCAGTTTCATCAACTATAACTCCTGCGTTACCGCCTAACTCGAGTGATATTCTCTGTTTGCTGAGCTTCTTTTTAATACTCCATCCGACAAGCGGACTGCCGGTAAAGCTTATCATCTTTACCCTGTCGTCTGCAAGAAACTCCTCGATTTCGCTTCCCGATGAGGTTACAACGTTTACGGGGCAGTAACCGAGCCCCATTTCATCGCAAACCTCTTTTATTATCTTAACTATTTCAATACCGCTGCATAATGACGCTGACGCAGGTTTTAAAAGTAATGTGTTTCCCGAAGCAAGTGCTGGCGCAATCTTATGAGCAACTAAGTTAACCGGAAAATTCCATGGAGTTATGCCTAAAATCACTCCTACTGGAAATCTTTTAATGTATCCGCTCTTTCCTTCTGCTCCTTTAAACTGGTCGAGCGGAATTATCTCGCCTTCAATCCTTTTTGCTTCTTCAGCACCTGTTTTAAAAGTGAAAATTGCCCTGTCCATCTCTGCAAAAGAGAACTTAATCGGTTTTCCCGTCTCTAAAGTGATAAGCCGAGCAAGGTCTTCCCTTCTTTCGCTGATTTTAATGCTGACTTTTTCTAAAAGTTCGCCTCTGCGGTAAGCAGGAAGGAGTTTGAATTTTTGAAAAACACTGCTGAGATAGTTTAGCGATACGTTTACCTGTTCCTTTGTCGTTTTATATACTTTCTTGACAACTTTGTTCGTGTAAGGATTGATAATTTCGACGAAACTATCCGATTGTACAAACTCATTTTCTATAATAAATTTTTCTGCTTCCATGGTAGTGAAATTATTATAAAAGTATTAATAATATATCAATAAAATTAGTCAATGTTCTTTACCCGCTCAAAGAAAACTCATGTAATGCACAAATTATTCATTCTTAACTTATTCGGACATTCGCAGATGTGCTCTGTTCCCCTTAAACCTTTTAAACACTGCTCATTACAATCGCCAACCCTGTGAATACTGATAAACAAAGGGATAACAGACATGTGGTTTAATAACCGAGTTTTACTTCCTCGAAATTTACGAGATGTTTTTGTTAAGGTTTTTTTATTTCAAACCGTAAAAAACAAAATGTTATAAAAACAAAGGGTATGACACTTAATTTTAACAGACAAGTAAAATTATTTTAATTGTCAAGCGGAATATTTAACAAAAACTTAAAATTGGATGTTTGATTTTAAATTTAAATCTCGTAACTTGCAAATACAAATCAACAAGTAATTCTTTGAAATAATCGTAGAGTAAAACAAAATTTTAACAAGGGGTCTATCAGAGCGAATGAAGATAAATAAGTTATTTACTAATTCAATAGCACTGAACCAAATAGAGTATGATAAACGTTCATCAGTGATCCGTAACCCCGATGGATCAGTCGTCTTCGAGATGAATAATATTATCGTGCCCAAGCATTGGTCGCAGGTTGCTACGGACATCATTGCTCAGAAATATTTTAGGAAAGCAGGTGTCCCAAAAGTTTTAAAGAAAGTACAGGAAGAAAATATACCCGTCTGGCTTCAGAGAAGTGAAATAGATATCGATAATTCGGATTCTTCCGAATTGTATTCCTCTGAATTTGATTCACGTCAGGTCTTTAACAGACTTGCAGGGTGCTGGACTTACTGGGGCTGGAAATACAAGTATTTTGATACAGAATCCGATGCAAAAAATTTCTACAATGAGCTGTTCTATATGCTTGCTATGCAGTTTGCTGCACCGAATTCTCCGCAGTGGTTCAATACAGGTCTGCACTGGGCTTACGGTATTACAGGTCCTTCGCAGGGACACTTTTACGTTGACCCTGATTCAGGAAAACTAACGCGCTCTGCCGATGCTTACTCGCATTGCCAGCCGCATGCTTGCTTTATTCAGTCTGTAAGCGATGACCTTGTAAATGAAGGCGGTATCATGGACCTCTGGGTTCGTGAAGCAAGATTGTTTAAGTACGGTTCGGGTACGGGGTCTAATTTCTCCAACATACGGGGTTCGGGAGAAAGATTAAGCGGCGGCGGAAAGTCATCAGGTCTCATGTCTTTCCTTAGAATCGGTGATAGAAGCGCCGGTGCTATTAAGTCGGGCGGTACTACACGCAGAGCAGCTAAGATGGTTGTTCTTGACCTTGACCATCCTGATATAGAAGATTTTATCAACTGGAAAGTTGTTGAGGAGGAAAAGGTCGCTGCGCTGGTCACGGGTTCAAAGATGCTTAACCTGCATCTTAATAAAATTCTTGATGCATGCAGAAATCCTCTGCATCCCGAAGATGACGGCACTGACAGGTTAAAGAACAAACAGCTTGCTCAGACTATTAAAGAAGCGAGACGTGCTTACGTTCCTGAAAATTATATAGAAAGGGTAATTCAGTTATCAAAACTCGGTTTTAAGGAAATCTTTATTCCTGTTTATGATACTGATTGGAATTCGGAAGCTTATGCAACTGTCTCAGGACAAAATTCAAACAACAGCGTTCGTGCAACGAATGAATTTATGAAAGCTGTTGAGATGGATGAAAACTGGAATCTTTACTGGCGGGTTGAACTTAAAAGAGCAGCAAAAGAAAACAGAGCTCCTAAAGCTTCTAAGACTCTAAAAGCCCGTAAACTCTGGGATGACATAGCATATTCTGCGTGGTCATGTGCTGACCCGGGCATTCAGTTTCATTCAACTATTAACGAATGGCATACATGCCCGCAAGGCGGTGATATTAAAGCATCAAATCCTTGCAGCGAGTACATGTTCCTCGATGATACTGCTTGCAATCTTGCGTCCCTGAATCTTATTAAGTTCTTCAACAACGAAACTCGTAAGTTTGAAGTTGAAAAGTTCAGGCATGCGTCGCGTATTTGGACAATCGTTCTTGAAATCAGCGTTCTAATGGCTCAGTTCCCGAGCAAAGAAATTGCAGAACTTTCATTTAAGTATAGAACTCTTGGTCTCGGATATGCAAACCTTGGTGCTTTGCTTATGATTCTCGGCATCCCTTACGATTCTGACGAAGCAAGAGCAATAACAGGTGCTGTAACAGCAATACTGCACATGCGCTCTTATGCAGCATCTGCTGAACTTGCGAGAGAACTCGGTCCTTTCTCTGAATTTGCAAAGAATAAAGAAAACATGCTTCGTGTAATACGCAATCATAAACGTGCTGCTTACAATGAAAGCAAGAAAGAATATGAAGGACTTTCAATCTATCCCATGGGTATCGATAAGAAATACTGTCCTGATGATTTGCTAACGGCAGCAAGGGAAGATTCTGACAGAGCACTTGAACTCGGAGAAAAATTCGGTTTCCGTAATGCACAGGTAACGGTTATTGCACCCACAGGAACAATCGGTCTTCTCATGGATTGCGATACTACGGGCGTCGAACCCGACTTCGCACTCGTTAAATTCAAGAAACTTGCAGGCGGCGGTTACTTTAAGATTATAAATGAATCAGTTCCTCC
Source organism: Kapaibacterium sp. (SeqCode) (assembly GCA_041675325.1). GTDB lineage: Bacteria > Bacteroidota > Ignavibacteria > Tepidaquicellales > Tepidaquicellaceae > CAIKZJ01. The sequence goes on along the minus strand of JBAYUG010000017.1, from coordinate 18,859 downwards.
TGCATTAAAAGGACTTGGTTATAGTGAAAATGAAATTGATGATATAATAAAATACACAAAAGGTTTTGGATCGCTTATCGGCTGTCCCCACTTAAATCCTCAGTCTCTAACAGACAAAGGTTTTACTATGGAAGTTATTAAGCTGGTTGAGAAATCACTGCCGGGTGTGTTTGATATAAACTTTGCTTTTAATAAGTATTCACTCGGTGCTGCATTCTGCAAGAATGTTCTTGGATTTTCAGATGAACAGCTCGATGATTTTAACTTTAATATGCTCAAAGCTCTTGGATTCACTAAGGAGCAGATTGAAGAAGCTAACGACTATATCTGCGGTACGATGACGATTGAAGGTGCTCCTCATCTTAAAGAAGAGCATTATCCGGTTTTTGACTGCGCGAGTAAATGCGGCAAGAAGGGAACACGCTACATTCTTCCTGAAGCTCATATAAAAACTATGGCAGCAGCTCAGCCGTTTATTTCAGGTGCTATCTCTAAGACAATCAACCTTCCGAATCATGCAACGATAGAGGATATGAAAAGTGCATACATGCTTTCATGGTCTCTTGGTCTGAAGTCTAACGCTCTTTACAGGGACGGCTCTAAACTCTCTCAGCCGCTTAATAGAATCGCTGATGAAGCTTTCGAGTTTGAAGAAGAAAAGTCTGAAATTACGTTAACGGCAAACACTGATATTGTTAAGGTTGCCGAACGTATAATTCACAGGTACATTGCCAAGAGAAGAAAACTTCCTTTCAGAAGAAGGGGATATACACAAAAAGCTAAAATTGGCAATCATAATGTTTACCTGCGTACGGGTGAGTATGAAAACGGACAGCTTGGCGAAATATTTATTGATATGCATCGCGAAGGCGCTGCTTTCAGAAGTTTAATGAACTGTTTCGCAATTTCCGTTTCGCTCGGTTTGCAGCACGGAGTACCGCTTGAAGAATTCGTTGATGCTTTTGTTTATACACGTTTCGAACCTAATGGTATTATAATTGGCAATCCGAATATTAAAATGGCAACTTCTATTATTGATTATATTTTCCGCGAACTTGCCGTCACCTATCTTGCACGTACTGACCTAGCGCATATTCCTGAAGATCAGATTGCTATAAGTCCTGTTGACTCACTCGCGAAAACGGAGAAGGATAAAGATATTGAGTACTACGAGGAAAAGATATTCAGCGAAAGAATAGTTGAAGAGAAAATTAAAGATAAACCTAAAGAAACCGAAATTGTAATCGACCATTCGGTTCCTATAAGGATTGTCAACAACCCTGCCGGCAGCGGAAACACAAGAACCTCCGAAAAGGCAAGGGTCGAAGAAGCACTTCTTAAAGGTTATACAGGGGATATATGCCAGGAATGCGGTCAGGCAACAATGGTCCGCAACGGCACGTGTCTCAAATGTATGAGCTGCGGCTCTACAAGCGGTTGTTCATAGTAAAATACTTTTAAATAAGTATAAAACAAAAGGGCAGATAATAAATCTGCCCTTTTTATTTAGTTCTTATTTCTATGTTCGTTTAATTGTAAATCTTTAGTCTTATATCACAGTCCATTAAGTTAGAATCCGCGTTCATCCGTTTAATCCGTGTAAATCTGCGTTCAATTATTAGTTATATGATAAAGTACTACTTTATCACCCCATGCCTCTTTCCAACTTTCTCAAAAGCTGTCAGACATTTTTCAATATCTTGTGTAGAATGTGCTGCTGATATCTGTATCCTGATTCTCGCCATTCCTTTTGGAACAACAGGAAAGAAAAATCCTACAGCATAAATTCCTTCATCGTATAAATCCTTCGATACTTTCTGTGCCAGAACAGCATCGTCCTCAAATTTCCTGAATAGCACAGGTACGATGGGATGCACGCTTTCAATAATATCAAACCCTAATTTATTCATTCCGCTCCTGAAGTACTCCGTGTTCTTTCTCAGCTTTTCTCTCAAGTCGTCGCTCTTGTCAAGCATCTCAAATGCTGTAATTGCCGCACCTACAACAGGCGGTGCTACAGAATTTGAAAATAAATAAGGTCGTGAACGCTGCCTTAGCATATCAATGATTTCCTGTTTGCCAGTCGTGAAGCCGCCCGTTGCACCTCCCATAGCTTTTCCGAGCGTTGACGTTATTACGTCAACTTCTCCCAATACTCCGCAATGCTCTATTGCACCTCTTCCCGTTTTGCCGAAGAATCCCGTTGCATGTGAATCATCAACCATTACCATCGCGTCATATTTATTTCCCAGCTCGATTATTTCTCTGAGTTTCCCTATATCACCATCCATCGAAAACACACCGTCTGTCGCAATCATTATGTTTCTCGCGGGATGCGGCGGAGCTTCCAATCCGCTGCGGTCCCAGATATCAGACCCTTCGCGTGCAAGCTTTAATTTTTCTTCAAGGGATTTCATATCGGAATGATTGTAAATAAGCCTGCGGGCTTTGCATAGTCTTATTCCGTCAATAATACTCGCATGGTTTAGACCATCAGTAATTATCGTGTCCTCAGCTCCAAGTATTGATTCAAACAAACCTCCGTTCGCATCGAAACAGGAGGAGTATAAAATTGTATCCTCTGTGTGATAAAAATCTGCAATAAGTTTTTCAAGTTTTTTGTGTATATCCTGTGTTCCGCAGATGAACCTTACTGACGCAAGTCCAAAGCCGTATGTATCAAGTATTTCATGTGCGGCTTTTATAATCTCGGGATGATTTGCTAAACCAAGATAATTGTTTGCGCAGAAGTTCAGCACCTCCCTCGGCTCTGAATCATCCGGATACCTTACATTTATGCATGCTTTCTGGTCAGAAAGTATTGTCCTCTCTTCCTTGTATAGCCCGGCTTCTTTAATTTCCGAAAGCTCTTTTGCTAAATCTAACTTCGTTCTTCTATACATGACGTTATGTTTTTTACAAAAATAATAAACCTCATCTTAAAAATAAGTAGAAATAAAAAAGCCGAACCATACGATTCGGCTTTGATATATTATTGTTTACTAATTACTACATTCCGTATCTGTCAATAATTTCCTGCTTTGTCTTTCCTAATATTTCATATTTCTTTCCTACTTTCACGAAAGCATCAAGTGCTTTTTCAAGATGATGCATTTCATGTGCGGCTGAAAGCTGTGTACGTATTCTTGCCTGTCCTTTTGGAACTACAGGGAAGAAGAATCCTACCGCATAAATACCCTCTGCAAATAAGTCTTTTGAGAAATCCTGCGAAAGCTTTGCATTGAAAAGCATTACAGGCACTATTGCCGTTTCGCCGGGCTTAATTATAAGACCTGCATCTGTGAGTGCTTTTCTCCAGAAAGCTGTATTCTTCTCGAGCTTGTCTCTTCTTTCAGTCGTCTTTGATATCAGGTCAAGCACCGCCATTGATGCTTCTACAATTGAAGGAGCAACTGCGTTAGAGAATAAATACGGTCTTCCTCTCTGTCTGCATAACTCAACTACTTCTTTTCTTCCTGAAATACAACCGCCGGATGCACCTCCGAGAGCCTTGCCTAGTGTTGTCGATATAATGTCAATCTTGCCCATTACACCAAAATGCTCTGCCGTGCCTCTTCCGGTCTTGCCGATGTAACCTGATGTATGTGCTTCATCAACGAATACCATAGCGTTGTATTTTTCTGCAAGCTCAACAATCTTATCAAGCTTTGCAAGGTCGCCGTCCATCGAAAATGCACCGTCCGTGATTATCAGTCTTATTCTCTTATCCTGATGAAGAACTAACTTTTCTTCAAGATGCTTCATATCAGAATGTTTGAAAGTGTCCTGCTGTGCTTTGGCTAAACGGATTCCGTCTACAATTGAAGCGTGTATAAGCCTGTCGGCAATCATTACATCCTGATCTGTCAGAACTGCTTCAAACACACCTGCATTTGCGTCAAAACATGACGGAAATAATATCGTGTCTTCAGTTCCTAAAAACTCCGTGAGTTTTTTCTCAAGTTCTTTGTGTATATCCTGTGTTCCGCAAATAAACCTGACCGACGACATACCGTAACCTCTGTGGTCAAGCCCTCTGTGTGCCGCCGCAACTACATCGGGATGTGAAGACAACCCAAGATAGTTATTCGCACACATGTTTATTACTCTCTTCTCAGCGCTTCCAATCGGATACTGAACTTCAATTTCAGAATCCTGAGGTGCGCATATTGCCCTTTCTTCCTTGAATAAACCGGCTGTCTTTATTCCGGCCACTTCATCAGAAAGCGCCTTTCTTATTTCTTCTGCATACGCCATTCTCTAGCTCCGTTTAAATTTATAATTAAAGTTACTTTTATATCTGTACTTAAATTGAACACGGATTTCCGCGGATTTAACTGATTCTCGCAGATTCATTATTATTCTTAGTAAAAATCTTTCTGACAAACTCAGCTTTATCACCAAAATTTAATAAAAGACCTACCTCAAAACATGTAGCCTTCAAATAATTTATTAATTGATACTCGTTTTCTTTGGATATTTGTTTAGCGGTTTTTAATTCTAAAATGATTTTATCGTTAACGACTAAATCTGCAAAATATTCTCCAACAATTGAACTTTCATAATATACTTTAATGGGGTGTTGTTGTTCAACTGATAAGTTGTTTTTCTGAAGTTCTAAAAGCAAAGAATTTTCATATACTTTTTCAAGAAAACCATAACCTAAAGTATTGTATACTTTGTAAAAAGCTGCAATAATAATTTCTGTTTCCTTAGAATGTAGTAATTCTGTTTTATTATCAGACATCTCTAATTCTTTGCTTAAATTAATATCTGTGAAAATCAGTATTCTATTTATTCTTTTATTGTCTTTGCTCTTAAGCCACAATAAATATCCGTGAACATCCGTTTAATCTGTGAAAATCAGCGTTCTATTTTGTTCTTGTCTTTGCTCTTAAGTCCAAATTAAATCCGCGTTCTATTAACTCAAATCTCTTATTCCACACCCATATCCTTCAGCAGCGCAATAATATTATTCACGCTGTCAAACGCCTCCGGCGTTGCCTTTGCATCAGGTATCGACACATTATACTTTGTTTCAAGAAACACCTTCAGCGATACCATCGAGAACGAATCGACTATCCCGCCCGAAATAAGCGGTGTATCAAATGTTACCTCTCTGTCATCGCCATCTTCGAGATATTCGTTTTTTACATATTCCAGAATTACATCTTTTGCTGCCATTATTTTTTCTCCGTTTAAGTTTATTAAATTATAATTTATTATTTATTTTACATGTCATTCTCAAGCGTTGATGTATCGCCGATTTCTTCGCCCCATTCCTTCGCTCTCAGCAGCCTTCTCATTATCTTACCGCTTCTTGTCTTCGGCAGTGAATCAACAAATTCAATCTCCTGCGGCATTGCCAGTGCTGAAAGTTTCTTCCTTACGAAATTCATTATTTCCAGCTCAAGCATTTTGTTCGGGTCGTTTCCGGGTTTCAAAGCTATAAATGCCTTTACAACCTCCATGTTCACCGGGTCGGGTTTACCTACTACCGCTGATTCTGCTACCGCTGGATGTTCAAGCAGTGCCGATTCAATTTCAAATGGTCCCACAAGATGTCCTGCTGTGTTTATAACATCATCGTCCCTGCCGACAAACCAGAAGTATCCGTCTTCATCAATGCTCCCTCTGTCTCCGCAAAGATACCATCCGTTCTTAAATTTGCTCTTGTATGTTTCTTCATTGTTCCAGTAAGTCCTTATCATTGAAGGCCATCCGGGTTCAATCGCTATCATCCCGACAATTCCTCTTTTCTCTATAGGTAGAAATGTTCTTAAATCAACGACCGTAGCATTTATTCCCGGGAATGGTTTCCCCATAGAACCAGGCTTTATTTTCATACCCGGATAGTTGCTTACCATTATGCTGCCTGTTTCTGTTTGCCAGAATGTGTCATGAAACATCATCCCGAAAGCTTCCTGTGACCATATTACAGCCTCAGCATTTAAAGGCTCGCCAACACTTGCTAAATGACGCAATGCCGACAAATCATATTTCTTCGCAACGGCTGTTCCTTCTTTCATAAGCGAACGTATCGCTGTAGGTGCTGAATACCAGACGGATACTTTTTGTTTCTCTGCAAACCTGTACCAGTTATCCGCCGTGAACCCTATTTCGGTCACGACTTGTGTTACGCCGTTTGACCATGGACCTATTATTCCGTATGAGGTGCCCGTTACCCAACCCGGGTCAGCCGTACACCAGTAAACGTCGTCATCTTTCAAATCAAGTACGTACTTTGATGAAATGTATTGTGATATCAGTGAATAATGAACATGCTGTGCGCCCTTAGGTTTTCCAGTTGTGCCGGATGTATAGTGAAGTACAGACCTTGACTCTGCCTTTGTCGGAAATATTTCAAAATCTTCTATCATTTTTTCCTTCTCGATGTTTAAAGCATATTCTCTTTCCCTTAGCGGTTTACTTCCGTCATCATCTACCACGATTATATATTTGAGGTATGGCATCTTATCGAGTATGTTTCTAACCTTCGGCAAATGTTTCTTTTGCGTCATTATAGCGGTAGTTGTTGCATCTTCCAGTCTTGTTAAAAGTGATTCTGAACCGAATGCTGAAAACAGCGGCTGAGCAATTGCACCAAGTTTAAGCACTCCTAAAAACCCTATGTAAAGCTCGGGAATCTTGTCCATGAATAAACAGACTCTCTCGCCGTCTTTGACTCCTAAGTTCTTGAGATAATTTGCTATTGTGTTCGATATCAGCCTGATGTCATTAAACGTGTATCTCTTCTCTTCACATTTTGCATTTTCCCATATCAGGGCTAATTTGTCTGCATTGCCTTTCTTGCAAATTCTGTCCGAGCAATACCAACCGATGTTGATAACGTCTCCGTCTTTGTATTCTAATTCTTTCTTTGCGATATCCCATGAAAAGGTTTTTACTTCCTCTTCATAAGTTTTCATGTTTGAAGGTTTTGTAGGCATTTTTCTAATTCGTTTTATTTATAAATGTTGTATGTATTCTCAATAAAAATCAGTGTTTACCCTTTTCATGCAGTCGGCATTTATTTTCCCTTAACATTATGTAATTAAATGGAATTATTGCAGCAGCAGGATATATGAATTTGTTAAACAAAGTAAAACGGATTTTCCCATAAATAAGGTAACACTTTAAATTCTAAGATGACACTTTAATTTATACAAAATATATCAAATTTAGCGATAATTCTATTCATTTTCCCTAAAATTTGGTGTAAAACAAAATGCCCTCTCTCCACAAAAGGGCATTTAATGTTAACGATTTTATCTGCTCTTAAAACAAAAGCTCGCTCTTTCCGTCTCTTTCCCGCGGGTTATATAATTTTCTTTGTTCTCTTTGCGTTCTTTGCCTTCTTTGCGTTCCTTGCGGTAAAGTCTTTATTATTTGTGTTTACTTTTGTTTGTCTCACTTGATACGTCATGCTCTATTAGTTCTTATTTTCCTTTATTCTAAATCAGTGAAAATCATAATCCATCAGCTCTTATCAGCCTGCCTGCCGCAGGCAGGTGTGCGCTCTAAAATTAAAGTATATCCTCCCGCTCTTTCCGTCTCTTTCCCGCGGGCAATAATATCTGCTCTTAAATCCGCGTTCATCCGTCTAATCAGTGTTTATCCGTGTTCGATTGTTCTTATTTTTATCAGTGTCAATCATAACTAATCAGCTCTTTCAGTGTGCGCTCTTAACTCACAGCCCCACTTTCAAATTAACATAAAAATTCCTCTCCGCCGCCGGTATCCAGTAAGGCGTCCCGTACCAGTCAACACTCCCCGATGTCTCATACAACCTGTCAAATATATTGTTCACCTTAAACGATAGTTCCAAACTGCTAAAATAACTCTTTATTCTCTTGTCACTCAACGACGATATCAAATCGTAAGATATCCCCGCATTAAAAACGGTAAAAGCATTTATAAACTTATCCACATACCCCGCCACATTCCTTGCCGAAAGATTCTTTCTCTCATTCTCTGAATTATCGAGATACTGCTTCCCTATGTACTGTGCCGTAACATAAACGTTCAAACCAAAATCAGCCCTGTAATTCAAAGAGAGATTTGCAATTATCCCGGGATTAAGAAGGATTTTATTATCCGAATAATCATTGCCATAAATCAAATTTCCTACCGAGTCTGAACCAAGTATCTCTTTATAATCTTTAAAATAATTATCCGACAGGTTTAAGTTACCCGTTAAATAAAGATTCTTCAGCAGACTCGAACTTGAATAATTATCAAATGGACGTAGCTCAAAATCAAACTCTACCCCCTGATGCACCGATTTCCCTGCATTCCCGTTGATAGGCTGACCAACGTTGTCAAGCTGCCCATTGCTTACAATCTCATTGTTAAAGTTCATCATATAAAAATTCAGATTTGCTTTCAGCAAGCTCGAAGTGTATCCCGCCCCCAGCTCATAGCTCAGCATCTCCTCGGGCTTAACGTAAGGGTCTTCATATATATTGATTAAAGTATCAATCACCCTGAAGTTCGGCTTTGAATACGGGTCTTCAGCATTGTATATGTCCTTCAACCTCGGCTCTCTTTTAGCCATTGAAAAATTACCGAACACCCTGAAGTTGTCATCAATATTGTAATTCAGCCCAAGTCGCGGAGTTAGAAAATTGTAGTCAACATCAAATTCGTAAGGTTTGTATTTGTCATTGGCAATGCTGTACTTATGATACGCAAACTGCAATCCCAGCATTCCTGTTAATTTAGGAGTTATATGATAAACCTCGTTAGCAAAAACAGAAAACGTATTCTTCTTGCCTTCATAATAATAATATTGATAATTATCCGGTGTATCTTGCGGCAGTGCATTCCCGAAAATTATTTCTCCGTAATGTTCAGAGTTGTGAATCCTTGCCTCGCCTCCTATTACAAGCGTTCCCTTCTCGCCGTTATGTTTTATCTGTACTTTCGGGTACCAGCCGTAATCATTATTGTTAACAAATAAATTCGTTACCAAGTCTGATTTATCAATTACGTAACCCTTGCCGGGTTCGATATATAGCGTACCGTCAAGATTTCTCCTGTAATATGATGCGTTGTAAACACTTGAATCACTCGTATAGAATGGGTTTAATCTGAAGTAAGAAAAATCATACCCGTAATAAACAGGATAATTAGTAACAAAATATCCCTCACCTCTTACATAACTTAGTGTATTCGAAATTAAAACGTTCTTTGAGGCTTGTGTGTTAAATACCAGCTCGTAATGCGGCTGAAAGTAGTTATCGGTTTCATTATCGAAATTCAGGAAGTTATATCTTCTGTCTTTTCTTGCATCTCCGGTAATCTTACCGTCAAGATAATCTTTTGTTACTCCGATATATGCAAGGTGGTTCTTAATCGGACTGCCGTAAGCATTGAACTTCAAAACAGAGTTCGAACCAAATGTTTTTCCTGCACTTAGAAAAAACGACCAGTGATCTGACCAGGATAAATCCCTGTATCCGTCGCTTTTTGTCTTAGAAAGTTTTCCGTAAAACCCAAACCCCGACTCTGTCAACCCCGATGAATATTCCATCGAATATCTTTTCGAATTGTAATCTCCGTACCCCGCACTGAAGTTTATAAACTTCTTATTAAAATAGTTAATCGTCTGAAGGTTTATCACGCCGCCAATTCCCGATGTCCCGTAAAGAGCCGTACCGATACCTCTTTGTATCTGTATGTTTTCTATGGATGAAGTTATATCCGCCAAATCAACCCAGTAAACCTGATGGTCTTCTGCGTCATTCTGCGGCACTCCGTTTGTCAGTATGGCAACCCTTCTTTGGTCAAAGCCCCTTATTGAAAAGTATGAATATCCTACCGAAGCTCCCGATTCCGAATAAGCATTTACGCTCGTGTTGCCGTTTAAGAACATCGGCAAATCCTGCATCCAGAACCTTTCTTCAATTGCGTCTCTGCCTATGTTCTGAAAAGTAATAGGCGTCTCTCTTTCAATTCCAAGCAGAGCATTTACTTCAATAGTTTCAGTCTTGTACTTTGATGTGTCCGGTTCGCCTGTCCGCCGTGGCGGATCCGACTGTGAATACGAAACAGAATTCAGGATTATCAATCCTGCTAAAATAAATAGTAACTTTTTCATCTTAAATTTCTTGTAAATAAAAAACGCTTAAACTTTTTCCGAACCTGATAAAGAGAAAAAATTTAAGCGTCAAAATTCGTAGTAATTTCCTACGCCGGCATTATCCGTCAGGTTCTAAGGGTTTGATCTCAGCATCCCTGCTTTCCGCAGGGCAGCACCCCAATACTCTATATCTAAAGAACTATTACAAATTTATATATATTGAACGATATTTACAAGTCGTGTTGTGAGGAAGTCTTATTTAGATGAATTTATCTTTCACAACCCTCCTTCCCAAGCTCCGCTTGGGAAGGAAGTAAGGAAATCAGAACATTATTTCAATAATAACATTTTCTTTGTCTCTATATATCCATTGGTAATCAGTTTATAAAAATACACACCGCTGTTTAATGCAGAACCATCAAACGATACTTCATACGTTCCGGGTTTAAGTGATTCATTCACGAGTGTTTGCACTTCGCGACCCATAACGTCATAGACTTTCAATTGAACGAGATCCCCGCCTAAAACGCGCGGGGACGACACTATGGAAAACTTAATCTTCGTACACGGTTTAAATGGGTTTGGATAGTTCTGATTGAGTGAATATCCGGAAGGAACTTCTTTATTTATATTATTTATGAAAACGGATCCTCCATTTGTAGTTTTAAGTATTGCTCCGCCAGCACCAAAAGCATAAATAACATTTGGCAAAATTATTGATATATTCCACAAGAAATATGGGAAAGAACCGAAAATTTGTCTTGACCAGTTTAATCCACTGTCTGTTGTTTTGTATATTCCATTCCCTACGGCAAATCCTGTATTTTCATTTGAAAAATCTATATAATTAATTTGTTGAGTTGTGCCAGTTGAATGTATTGTCCAGTTATTACCTGCATTAGTTGTTCTGTATATCTTTCCGTTTGCGGTAGACATAAAACCAGTATTTACATTAATAAATTTTACACACCAGAAATATGTAGACGTTCCAAAAAATTGATATGAAAATGAATTCCCTCCATCAGTAGTTGTTAGCAAATTGCCCATATTACTTGCAATATAACCGGTTAAATCATCAATAAAACAAAGTGACAGCAAATCACTTCCAATTGCTGTACTCAAGGAAACCCAATTCATACCGCCGTTTGTAGTTTTAATGATTTTGCCTGGATAACCAGATGCATATCCTGTTAAACTATTTACAAATTGAATATGGTATAAACATGAAGCATTTGTATATGAACAAATATGCTGCCATGAAGCTCCTCCATCAAGGGTTTTATACACAGTATCTTTAGCAAAACCAACTGTGTATCCAGTTAAAGACGATGTAAAAGTAGTTGAGTTTAATCTATAATTTGGTAATGAATTAACAAATGTCCAGTTATTTCCAGCATTTGTTGTTTTTGCAAATAAGCCCTGATCGCCTACAATAAATCCAGTATTTTCATCAATAAAAGAAGATGACAAAATATCTTTTGTCGAAATTAATCTTGAATAATTTGTCCAGTTTGTTCCGAAATTTGTCGAACTCATAAATAAACCGGAATTTCCACCGGCGTAACACATATTTGTGTTCTTGATAAGATATAATGAAGTAAATGTTTTATTGATATCAGAAAAAACAGATTGCCAACTACCTCCACCATTATTAGTTCTATAAATCCTATTAGAAGTGGTCAATAAACCATTGACATTATTTGAAAATTCAATATTTTTAGGACTCTCATAATTTATATATGTTAAACTAATCCAATTTAATCCTTTGTCTGTTGTTCTATAAATTTCAGCTCTGCTCCAGCTATTTGGATTTGGGTAGATTTGTCTAGATTTAAGAGCTAAAGCAAAACCAGTATTATCATTTATGAAGCTAATATCCTTAAAATTGACAGTTGTATCTCCCGATGAAAAATTTCTACTATTCCATATAATTCCACCATCTGAAGACCTATAAACAGTGTTACTATTAATCGAAAAACCTGTTAAAGAATCGGAGAAACAAATTTTGGAAAACGGAGTGCTTGAATTTGAAATTTGAATCCAGTTATCACCGCCATTTATTGTTCTAAAGATTAATCCTGCAGATGAGCTTAAATATCCCAGAGAATTTGAAAGGAAACTAAATGAGGTTAAATTATTTATAGAAACAGATAATTTAGATTGCCAGTAATCTCCAATGTTTGTAGTTTTATAAATTTGGTTATTTGTTAATAAAAAACCTGTAGAATTGTTTATAAATGATAATTGATTAACCGATAGACTTAAATCTAGATTAGAATATAACCAATTAATACCGCTATTAGTAGTTTTCAGGATTCTACCATTATTACCAGAAATAAAACCTGTATTATTGTCTATGAAATAAATGCTATTAATATTTTGTGCATCCGGATATGGATTTTGGAAAAACCAGCTGCTTTGTGTCAGTGCAATTGTGCAGTTAAAGAATAATAGCAATATTGTAAATAAATTTTTCATGATACTATTAGTTGGTTTAATCTAAACTTGCACATTTCAAAAATGTATTACAATCCGATTATAATACTCTTAAACAAAAAAAGGACTGACCTTTTCCGTCAGCCCTTTCTGCCGATGAGGATTTTTACATCCGAACGCTTTAGTTACAGATATATTTAAATACCAGCAAAATAAACTCGGTATAATCCCAAACTAATTAAATATTAAATATAAGTGCGCACAAAGTGCGCATAAAGTGCGCATAATCTGCGCTTATTTTTGTCTTACAATTGTCTTAGGTTTGTCAGGAGCTCGTTCTGCCCCCTAAACCACTAAATCGAAATTTTCCAGGGTTTACAATTTATGTTGACAAATCAAACTCTATATACTAAATTACTATTGAACCGGTTGACTGCAATTTGCCTTTTTAGGCTATGTGACGCTTTGGCGATCACCTGGAGCTAAGACTCCTACTCTTTAAAGAGTAACCATAGTCTCCCCTAACGGGTTGAGATTGTTACAGCAGCACCGGTTCACTTTTTATCCCAAGTGCTGCTATCTCCCGGTATCTTCATTTCTTTAAAAATTATAAATTATTCTTTGCTCTCTTTGCGACCTTTGCCTTCGAGTCGCAGATCCGCCGTCTTGTTTGGCGGACGACCCTTGCGGTAAAATCTATTGTTCTTAGCAATAAAATAAATCTTCTCTGTGCGCTCTGTGATTATCTCTGTGTATCTCTGTGGTAAAATCTTTTCTTTGTTTGTATCTCTTGCTGTTTTCAATGGTGGAAGCTTTTCTTTGTTTTTAGCTTTTGATGCTTAGTGTTCTCTTTTCTCTTAATCTTTATCTCTAAATTTCATATTTTGCATCTCTATTAATTATTAATACTATAAGGAATAATAAAAATGGCAGAATGGGATATTTTATCTAAGGAGGAAATAAAACTTATTCAGGATTCTTTCGGCAAGCTATCAGACAAATATCAGGAAACAGGCGATATTCTTTACAAGCATCTTTTTGAAACATCACCTGAGGTAACAAAAATATTTAAAGGTGATATGAGCGAACAGGCAAGAACATTTATAAGAATGATAAAGACAGTTGTTGAAGGTCTTAATAATGTTCATATTATTATGCCCGCAGTTCAAAACATGGGAAGCAGGCATATTGATTACGGAGTAGCTCCTGAACAGTATTCTAACTTTAAGAAATCATTAATGTTTGCTTTTGATAAAGTTCTGGGTAAAGAATTTGATGATAAGACAAAAGAGGCTTGGAGCAAGCTCTACGATATACTTGAAGACCTCATGAAAGGTAATAACTGATAAATTTTATCACAAAACAAAAAGGGGCTTCAATGCCCCTTTTTAATTTACAAATTGTAATCCCCAGAAACGGGAATCAAATTATATAAGTAACTTATAATTATTCAACGCCTTCATGTAATTAGCTCTTTCAAACGCACTTGGGTCTGCAACTGATTTCTGGCTCATGCTTCCCTTCATTTGTTCAATCGAATCGTATTCCTTCTCTGTCATCCATTGCTCAAGTTCTTTAAGTATCTCGGTCACTCTTTCAATACCGTTTGCAAGCAGTTCCGAAGTCATGCATGTTATATCAGCACCTGCCATAACCATCTTTAAAACATCTTCATACGTGTGAATGCCCGTCGTTGCAGCAAGATTCGCTTTTACCTTGCCGTAAAGAATTGCAATCCATCTCAAAGGAAGCCTCATCTCCCAGCTGCTGCTGAGGTCAAGATTAGGCACCACTTCAAGACTCTCTAAATTAATATCAGGCTGATAGAATCTGTTAAACAAAACCAGCGCATCCGCACCAGCTTTGTCAAGCTTCACCGCCATATTCGACATCGAAGAGAAATACGGACTTAATTTCATTGCTACAGGAATCTTCAATGACTTCTTCAGCTTGTTTAAGTCTCTTAAATAAATCTCCTCTATTATTGTGCCGTCCTTTTCTGGATTAGTCGCAATGTAATAAACATTCAGTTCCAGTCCGTCGGCACCCGCATCCTCAATAAGTTTGGCATACTTCATCCATCCGCCTGCTGAAATGCCGTTCAGACTTCCTATTATAGGAATATCCACCGCACCCTTCAAGTTACTTATATGCTTTATATACTGGTCAGGACCCATGTGAAATTCACCTGCCTCAGGAAAGTAACTTAAAGCTTCCGCAAAGCTTTCCTTGCCGTATGACATATAATGTTCTAATTCATTTTGCTCGTGTGTTATCTGTTCCTCGAACAGCGAGTAAACTACAACCGCTGACGTGCCCGCATCCTCAAGCTTTTTGACCATATCAACGCTTCTTGAAAGCGGTGATGCTGAAGCGACAATAGGATTCTTTAACTTCAGCCCCATGTATGTTGTTGATAAATCCATTCTGCTATAATTTAATATTTTAAAAATTAATTATTGTGTGTTGTCAGTATCATTCGCCATCTTCTCGTATATCTTCCATTTCTCGTCAACCGCCTGCTGTGCAAGTTTCATAAGGTCTGCCGCATGCTGCGGTTCAGACTTCGTCAGCATCTTGTACCTTGTTTCTTTATATGCATATTCCTCAAATTTAATCTTTGCCGCACCCGAATCAAGCTTCAATGGATTCTTGCCTTGTGCAACATTTCTTGGGTCGTATCTGAACAGCGTCCAGTATGATGAATCAACCGCTGCCTTCTGGTTCTCAAGTGCCTTCTGCATGTTTATTCCGTGTGCTATACAATGTGAATAAGCAATGATTATTGAAGGTCCGTCGTATGATTCTGCTTCCAGGAATGCCCTTAAAGTTTGTGTATCGTTTGCACCCATCGCCACCTTTGCTACATACACATGACCGTAATTCATCGCCATCATTCCGAGATCCTTCTTTCCTACCGGCTTGCCCGATGCAGCAAACTTCGCAACCGCTCCAAGCATAGTTGCCTTTGACATCTGTCCACCTGTGTTTGAATAAACTTCTGTATCAAGTACAAGAATGTTTACGTTCTTTCCGGATGCGAGCACATGGTCAAGACCGCCGTAACCAATGTCGTATGCCCATCCGTCACCGCCCATTATCCATACAGACTTCTTCACAAGATAATCTGCTATGCTCAAAAGGTCAGAAGCTTCGGGTGACTTTATCTTTTCAAGTTTTTCCTTTAATACTTTGACTCTTTCTCTCTGCTCATGAATACCTGCTTCATCCGTCTGGTTTGCATTAAGTATGTCATTTGCTAACTGCTCACCTGTCTGTGCCGCAAGTCTCTTTACTAATTCTTTTGCGTATTCATTATGTTTATCAATTGAAAGCCTCATACCAAGTCCGAATTCCGCATTGTCTTCAAACAATGAGTTTGACCATGCAGGACCTCTTCCTTCGTTGTTCTTTGCCCATGGCGTTGTTGGAAGGTTACCTCCGTAAATAGAGGAACATCCTGTAGCATTAGCAATGATACTTCTGTCACCAAACAATTGTGAAACAAGTTTTACGTATGGTGTCTCGCCGCATCCAGAGCATGCTCCGGAGAATTCAAACAGCGGCTGTAAGAACTGACTTCCTTTTATAGTTGAAACATTCGCCTTTGTTCTGTCAAATTCCGGAAGCGTCAGGAAATAATTCCAGTTTTCTCTTTCCTGTTCGCGTAATGGAATCTGCGGTACCATATTCAGTGCTTTAAGCTTAACTTCCTTCTTGTTCTTTGCAGGACATATCTCTACGCAAAGACCGCAGCCTGTACAGTCTTCCACTGCAACCTGTATTGAGTAAACTGTTCCTTCTTCAAATTCTTTTCCTTTAACTTTCATGTGCTTGAATGTTGGAGGTACATTCTGCAACACCTTCTCATCATAAGCCTTAATTCTTATGGTTGCATGCGGACAAATGATAGCGCACTTACCGCACTGAATACATACATCCGGATCCCATGCCGGCACTTCTAGAGCGATATTTCTCTTCTCCCATTGTGCCGTTGCTGAAGGGAATGTCCCGTCAACAGGCATCTGGCTTACCGGTATATCATCTCCAAGTCCTTCCAGTATCTTTGCAAGTGTATTCTTTACATAATCAGGTGCCTTATCTGAAACCGTCGGCGGTATCTCAATATTGCTTATCTTCATCGCTGATACATCCACCTTATGAAGGTTTTCAAGCGTCTTATCAACAGCATTAAAATTCTTCTTCACAATCTCATCACCCTTCATTCCGTAACTCTTCTTAATCGATTTCTTAATCTGCTCGATTGCTTCATCTTTTTCCAGTACTCCCGATATTGCAAAGAAACAAGTCTGCATTATTGTATTAACTCTTGAACCCATTCCGGTTTCCTTCGCTACAGAGTATCCGTCAATCACGTAGAAGTTAAGCTTCTTGTCTTTTATTTGCTGTGCTACTCTCTTTGGAAGTTTCTCTATTGTTTCATTAACATCAAAAGGACTGTTCAGCAGAAATACACCGCCATCTTTAACGTCTTTTAGCATGTCAAATTTCTCAAGAAGATTGAACTGATGGCAGGCTACGAAATCTGATTTCTGTATAAGATAAGTTGACTTAATAGGTTTCTTTCCAAACCTTAAGTGTGATACTGTAGTTGAACCTGATTTCTTCGAGTCATATACAAAATATCCCTGTGCATAGTTATCGGTTTCCTCACCTATAATCTTAATCGAATTTTTGTTAGCACCAACCGTTCCGTCGGCACCCAATCCATAGAACATTCCGCAAAACATTCCTTCTATATCTATCGCAAAGTTCTTATCGTAATCAAGACTTGTGTGTGTAACGTCATCATTAATACCAACCGTAAAATGGTTCTTCGGTGCATCCTTCTTCAGCTCATCAAACACTGCCTTTATCATAGTAGGTGTAAACTCCTTCGATGAAAGTCCATAACGTCCGCCTACAACCTTTGGCATCTTTTCAAACGGACTGTTCTCGCTTAATGCAGTTATAACATCCTGATAAAGAGGCTCACCGATTGCACCCGGTTCTTTTGTCCTGTCCAGTACTGCAATCTTTTTCACAGTCTTTGGCAGTGCATCTGCAAAGTGCTTTAATGAGAATGGCCTGAATAGTCTTACCTTCAGTAAACCAACTTTCTCGCCAAGCTTTCCGTTTAGGTAATCAATCGTTTCCTCAGTTGCTTCTGCGCCCGATCCCATCAGAATAACTATCCTGTCGGCATCCTTCGCACCATAGTAATCAAACAGATTATATCTTCTGCCTGTAACCTCAAAAAACTTATCCATTGCTTTTTGAGTTAAGCCAATACAATCAGTATAAAAATTATTAACGGTTTCTCTGCCCTGGAAATATACGTCAGGATTCTGTGCTGTACCTCTTATAAAAGGATTATCAGGACTCAATGCTCTTGCTCTGTGCATTTTAACAAAGTTGTCATCAATCATTGACTTCAAATCTTCAACATCTAACTGCTCAATCTTCACAACTTCATGCGAAGTTCTGAAACCATCAAAGAAATGCAGGAATGGAATCCTTGATTCCAGCGATGCTTTTTGTGAAATTAAAGCAAAGTCCATAACTTCCTGAACGTTGTTTGAACAAATCATCGCAAACCCTGTCTGTCTTGTTGACATGACATCGCTGTGGTCGCCGAATATTGATAATGCCTGTGCGGCTAATGAACGCGCTGTTACATGAAACACAGTCGAGGTTAACTCACCCGCTATCTTATACATATTTGGAATCATCAGAAGTAAACCCTGTGATGCCGTGAATGTTGTTGTTAGTGAACCACTTTGAAGTGCGCCATGAACTGCACCCGAAGCTCCTCCTTCACTCTGCATTTCATATACTACCGGAACTGTGCCCCAGATATTCTTCTGACCTACTGCCGACCATGCATCAGAAAATTCACCCATAGGTGAGGAAGGTGTGATTGGATAAATTGCTATTACTTCATTGGTCTGATGTGCTACATAAGCCGCGGCTTCATTTCCATCAATTGTTACTTTTTTCCTATTGGACATTTTAATAAGGACTCCTTATAATTAAATTAAGATAATTTGTTTTTTCTGTAAGCAATAATATTGCTAAATGTAATCGAGGTATCGTATCTGTTATTATAGTTTATAGTAAACGGGGAACATCAAAATTGAAGTCATTTCATTTACATACTCAAAAATAACCATTTTACACCAATGAAAATATATAAAAATTGAGTAGTTACCAAACAAAAAGCTTTCAGACGATTGCGGACTGGAAATCGGGGTTTTCTTTGGCTTTTCCTGTTTCGATATTCAGAGACAGCTAATGTTTACCACTTTCTTATCTTAAAAATACCCGGACTCATCCGGT